>JAUXAC010000167.1 GCA_030615035.1 Dehalococcoidia bacterium
CTATTTATGGGGGTTTGCGCCCTGGGGCGCTCTGTCAATCTCGCCTGTTGCGAGTTTGACGTTTTAGTTAGGGTGGGATTTTGACTTTCATAATCGAGTCAAAGAATCTGTGAATGATCTTTGAGGTGATGGTGAATGTCAAAGGGTGGGGTTATATCTCTAAAAGAAATAGTTTGACATACCTCTGGTGGGTCATATAGAAAAGCAAGAATGAAGGCTAAAAAGAAGTGTCCGAATTGTGGCGGAGAGGTACAAGAGGGGTCAAAGTATTGTTGTTATCCGTGCTCCATGCCCGCTATAAGGGACTCAATACAACAATTACAAAACAAAGAGGGACCTATATATGAAAAGTGGAAAGCAAGGCTCGAAGCGAGCCTCGGACGTTTATAAATCAATAGATCCAGATATTATTGATCCTCCTAGTGAAGTAGCAAGGCTAGAGATCCCCGAAGGTGAGATCAAAGAACTGGCCAAGTCAATAAAAGAGCAAGGTCAATTACAAAATATATTAGTATTCAAAAAAGATGATCGCTATGAGATCGTTGCCGGTCATAGACGCTGGCTAGCAATCCGGTACCTGAAACAGAAAACGATCAGTTGCAAGGTGGTTGATAGCAGTCCGCAAATGAACGCATTGGCCAGGGCCAGCGAAAACCTTCAAAGGACTGATCTAACTCCCCTCGAGGAAGGTATGATCTACCAGGGCCTTATTGAGCAATTTGACATGCCTATAGATCAGATCGCTAAAATAACCGGCATATCTGCCGGTGTAGTCAAGCGAAGAATCAATATTCTCAAGATGCCTGATAATCTTATAGACGCAGTACATAAAAGGTTGATCTCTCAAACTGTAGCAGAGGAATTGATGCGCTGCCCTGATGAGGAGTACAGGGACTATTTAATCCATATGGCTAGAGATCATGGAGTCACTAACCTAGTAGCGCGTCAATGGGTTGATGCAAGGATCAAAGAATTAAGAGCAAAGCTTTCTGACGTCGAGCGGGGTAGCCCTTCCCCGGACGTATACATTGAAAGCCCTACATTTATAGCCTGTCAAGGGTGCAAGCTGCCTAAGGATATAAAGGATCTAAGGTCTGTCGGGATATGTCCGGACTGTTTCAAGATCTTCATTACTATGCTCGAAGATCGAGCATTTAAAAAAGGGGGTGATTAAGATATGCCAGAATATCCAAAAGAGATAGAGATTGAAAGAGTCGTAAATTTGATTAGGGGGTTCGGGTGGCAAGAAACAAAGCAAGAGGTTGTTGGAGATGAGTTGTTTCTTACCATAAAAAAGAAGTTCCTTAAGCCTGGCGAAGTAGCTGAGGAGTTACCCGGGGCCTAGCGTCAAAAAAAAGGTCTTAACGTCAAAACCCTGTAAATTAGTCTCTTATATATATAATGGCCGCTTGCGGCCTCTTTATAGATTAAAAGACTAAGAAGGTCGGGGCTCCAATGGCCGCAGGTTTTTAGCATGCCTGCATGCGTGGGGCCATGCACCGCCGCCCCCCAGGCTCCGCACTATAGGTATACGTCTCTATGTATACCTGTAGGGTGGAAGGGGGCGAGCGGGGGAGCCCCGACC
>JAUXAC010000098.1 GCA_030615035.1 Dehalococcoidia bacterium
ATCTGCTGCCTTAGCCTGCGAGTTCCTTTCTCGCTCAAGCCTCACTGCTTCAATAAGACCCTTACCAATCCATGTTTTCGTCATTTTATGCGTCTCCAAGGTCTTCCCTCTGAGTGAAGTGTAGTAGCTTGATTTTCTTCCTGATCTGCACTGATATGTCCCTAGCTATCGGTCTGAGACTTTCTACCCGGGCCATATCGGCGCCGACCAAGGGCAGCATTACATCGCCGACACTCATAGCCACAACCCCCTCGTCGTCAGGGCCCGAGTCTTCAGCGACGAAGGCATACATTTCCTCAATTCTCGGCATATTTCTCTCCTTTCTTGCTCCATATCTTGCGCGCAGTTCTAAGGGGCAGTAGTAAAGGCCACACCCATTTGAACTGCCAATCGATAAACTCTAATGTGACTACTTGCTTAGCCAGACCTTCGGTCTCTCGCCTGACATATCGGAAGTTCTTGTAGGTGCCGTCCAGGTCGACCGGCATATAAGGGACACGGTCCCAGGCATGAGCACAATCGAACCCGAACCACCAGTATCCCTTTGGCCATGTATCTCCATCGCCTTCCCTCGAAAAAGTCAACCCGCCATGAACTTCAACCGGGATAAGGTCATCATAAGGAATATGGTCGTAGTCCTTGCCATGACAGGGATGCCCCTTTGGGACAGCGACGTAGCCACAAAGATGCCCAAACTCATGATGCCTTAAGATGAGACACTTCAATCCAGTGTGCTCAAAATCTTCCCTATCCGGTTCATCCATCCATTCGCTCATTCTTTATCTCCCTCCTTTCAGCGTTCTGCCTCGGGACGCTAACTTCCACCTCTGTAATATCTAGCTAGCTCTTTGCACAATTCCCCTGCCTCTTCCTTCGTAAGAAAACTCATAACAGGCCAGAAGCCACTAGTTTCACCGCGCACCTCATTCAGAATTAAACATATTTCACCCTTTTCCATTTCCTCATCTATAAAGTCACCTGTCCCTATGTGTTTTCGAACTATCCAGTTGCATTCGTGGGGTAGTTCTATGACACCACCTTCCTTTATTTTATAGTCATCCAAATACAGTTGATGTTTCTTATATGCCATGATTTCCTCCTAGCGTTCCGCCTCGGAACGCTGTTCTATTGACTTCATCCTTCTAACCTCGGCTTTGGCTGATTCACTTACCTCTTGAGGGCTTTGTTTTTTACTCCACTGAAGTCCATACTTTGCTTCAATCTCTAGCCATTTCTGGACTAGGCTCTCTATGTAAGGGTCAATTTCCTCTGGGGGTAATTTGTCGAAACACTCCTCGCAGAGAGGGAACATTCCTTCGTTTGCTGAAAAGTGGATACTTTTGCCCTTTACATAGTTCCAAGTCATACCGCAGTGAGAGCATCCGGAGTAACCTAATGCTCTGCCTATGATTATCTTCGACCACTTATAGCCTAAAGCAGATAAAAGGTACATGGGAGCAAGCCTGATGTAGGTGGGCAAAAGGATTATTCTTGTGCTTATCCAGTAATGCCCATATTTCCATGCCGAGCCGCAAAGCTTACTAGACCACTCGCCTTCCTTATGAATCAGTCCCCCGGTCAATGTATTTACTAAGCTCATATCACCTCCTTAATCGTTCTTGATAAGAACGCTGTTACTTAATGCTTGGTATAGTCGGTGGCTTTGAGGTGCCGAGCCACGGATCTGGCCATGGACCACCGGTACCCGAGCTGCGAGCAGATTACCCTCTGCCTCTATCCACACGCCATTCTCCGCCAATATATAGTCGTAATACAGACCTCTCTCGCCGTAGAGTCCATCTTTACGCTTAATCAAATAACCAACGGGATTCATGTGTCCTCTCTCTTCTCATCAAGGTATGAGAACCTCCGCCCTGCCTCTTGCTGCAGTCGCAGTCCCTCATCTCTTTCACACTTCCACAAGTCCTCGCCTCTAAATTCTAATATAAAACGATGCCCCTCTGGAGTTTTCACAATCTCCAGATACCCCTCATCAGTACAGGTCAAGTAGACATCACTTGGTTCACCAAAAGGCCATGGAGCGGGATCCTTAGTGGGACATACAATGTGATGGCTATCCTTCCGATCCATCTTTCGGTGGAGCTTCTTAAGCCGATTGTCACTAAGATAAACCTTTACCCAGGGATTCCCCTCTCTACTGATTTCCAGGCAATATACACCACGCACTGGGTCAAATGGAACCCATGTCAACTTAACGATGATATTCTCCTCAGCTTCGTGGAGGGTCTTATACTGGCCACCAATAATGCTACAGGCTCTTATTTTCATTTCATTACCACCTATCCTTTACTTCTAGATTAAGTAGGTCTTTCACGGTACCCATCTTCACCAGGTCGTCCATCGGGTACTTCTTCTTCTTGTCCAGAAACTCCCACAGGTGCACTACGTTCTCTGGGAACATCACAGACCTATCTCTCAGGTCCGCAGTCGAGCTGAAGAAGCTCCTGAAGAATGAGTCAGGTATCTTTCCCACGTCCATCGGAAACTTATGGTTTCCCGGGCACACCCTACCATTCTTAAAGATGTTGCAGAGGGGTGCTTCGTAGATGATATCCGACTGCTTAGTTGGTCTCCGCTTTATCGCAAACACCCACGGAGTCTTACCTGGGGAGCAGAGAAAGATCAACCCCGGTCAATGTATTTACTAAGCTCATATCTCCTCCTTTCACCGTTCACCCTTAGAACGTTGT
>JAUXAC010000146.1 GCA_030615035.1 Dehalococcoidia bacterium
TTGCGGAATCATCTGGTAATCCGGCGTCCACATCGCTCCCAGTGCAGTTGAAAGGCCCAGACGGCAACCCTATTGTTATGGATTTAGGCCAGGTCATCGACTGGAGAAAGTTTCAGTCTGGCGAAAGAAGGGAAGAAGAGAGCCATAGCACCTTGATGGGACTGGCCAAAACGGTAAGGGAGAACATCCCAGATGGAATTCAAGCAATACTAGCTGCCGCGGCCGAAGCCAAGGCGGGCACCGGCGCCAAACCACCCACGCCACAGGAACAGACACAAATGTTTCGCTGTGGTGACTGTGGGACTGAATTTAGCCCACCTGCGGGATGGGCGGGACAGCCTGTAAAATGCCCAAACTGCAAGCGGGAATATAGCAAGGAGGAGCTGGAAAAGTGAGCTTCATGCAGAGGTCAGCTAAGCATTATATGGTAATCAAGGCTGCCCGCGAACTCAGGCAGGAAATTGAAAAGGCAGGGCTGGATAACCTCAAGATTTTAGCCGAGGCAGGCAGGAGCATAGTGGGAACCTATCTCCAGGGCTGTTCTCCACAGGAAAAGAAAGGGCGCAAACAAGAGCTTAATGTCCTTCTTCAGATGGGAGTCACCCCTGATATGCTCCTGGAGGAAGTTGCTAGACAACAGCCAGAATTAGCCCCTATAATGGAGGGAAAGGAGGGTTATAAAAGAAGCGAAATCCAGAACCTTGAGCGATTCATGAAGGAGGGCTAGACAAATTATATAAAGTGGTGTTAAATTAAGGGAAGGAGGGCTAAAATGGCAGGGAAAGAGTCTAGTGTAGCTGACCTAGCTTATTTCGCCGGGTTCTTTGATGGCGAAGGGTCCATTTCTCTTTCGCCTTACTCTAACACTAGAGGCGAACGTAAGAAGCGAGCATATTACCTACGCATCTCTATTGTAAATACCCATCTGCCTACTTTACAGTGGATAAAGGACATTTGGAATTTAGGAACTATAAACATTCACTGCTTTGAAGAACGACGAAAGCTTCGAGGAGAATGGCGAGCTAGTTCTAACCAAGCCCTACATATTTTGAGACTTACCCTTCCTTTCCTTCGAGCAAAGAGAGAGCAGGCAGAGATCGCGATTGCTTTTCAAGAAATGAAATCAAGGACCGCTAAAGTGTTTGGAAATGGTTGGATGCCAAATACTGAGAGAAAGGAAGAAAACCGCTTGGTTAAGCTTTTTAATAAAATCCCTACGAGGCAGGGTAATATATAGAAATGGGAACCTATACGGATATAACCCAAATAGTGGCCCCCAGTAGTGCCGCCCCTGGGGAAAAGGTACCAGTAACCGTTAAGGTCAAGAACATTGACGATTATTGGGACCATGTTATTCGTCTTATTGTTGTTTTCTACGATATTTACGGCGAGATGGACAGCTTTATTAATGAAACCGTAGTTATCCGCTCCTTAGAGACTCACTCCTTTTCTGGCAGCTTCACTATGCCTAATCGTGATACAGTCATTGATGCCTTTACTTATTATCCTCACTATAAAGAGTGGATTTTCGATGATAGAAGATCTAAGAATATTAGTTTAGCTGAGGTGGTTGAACCCTATGCCGGCACCATAAGCAAAAAGCAACTAGAGTATGATGAAAGTCGAGCTTCTATCCCAGCGTATGATGTCCCCCAGGGTGAGAGAGGTCTAGTCCACATCTGGGGGCGCAATGATATGAGCACCAACCAGAAAATGGGAATCTCTTGGATGGTTAAAGACCCCGATGGTGTAGTAGTTGAAAAATATTCTTATTGGGAGCTCTTCTGGACTGGCCCGGGCAAAGAACAGGAATTTATCGGTGACCGGTTCAACCTAGATAAAGCTGGGACGTATACCATAAATGTAGGGCTACTTATGAACCGCGATAACCCAGTCTATGTGG
>JAUXAC010000152.1 GCA_030615035.1 Dehalococcoidia bacterium
GGACGGGGACCCGAGCATGGACCTTGCCCTGTATGGCCCCAACAGTACCGTAAATGTAACGCTTAATGATTCGGATTTGGATACTGATCCGAACAATCCAAACTCTATTGATGTTCTGGTTAATACCACAACCAATGCAACAGGGATAAATGTGAGATTATGGGAGACAGGGCTCAATACAGGCATTTTTGAGGGGAATTTCACCTTTTCCATAAGCGGGAACACTACTGATGCGAATGACCTCATCAATGCGAGCCACAATGACGAGGTCAATGTAATTTATAACGATACGACAAATTCCTCAGGGGATTTTGCGGTTGTCACTGCCAATGCCACCTTTTACAGAAGTTTGAGTGGTGTTATAGGTTCAAACGGCACATACCTCAATAGCACATATGTTGTGTTTCCTGCAAATGCAACGGTTCTTGTGAATCTGACGGATGATGACCCCTTCGCCAATACAAACACCACCGAGTATGACAATTTTAATGTGACCATAAGCAATGCGGACACAGGCTGCGAGATAAATATAACCCTGAATGAGACAGGGGTCAATACAGGCATTTTTGAGGGGAATTTCAGCCTTAATGAAACAACATGCAGCAATGCCCTGGGATTCATGAGGTTCACTGCAGGCGATGAGGACTGGCTTGACATAAACTACACGGACACAAGGAATGGGACAGCCAATGCCAATGTGACAACAAACTACAGGGTGCTTGCTGATAACAAAGAACCTGTTTTCCTTTCTGTCTCCAGCCTTGATTCTGACCTGGTTTACAACCCTGGGGACATGATTAACATAAGCGTCCAGCTGGACCAGATTGGAGGGAACCTTTCTGTGAATTTCTCTGTCATTGACAGTGAATATGTAATAGGTGCAGAGAATGTGACTGATTACGGGAACGGGACATATAAGATAAACTATACCATAAGTTCCAGCATCAATGTTAAGCAGGGTCAGTACACGCTCAATATAACAGCAAATGATAGCGTGGGGAACGGGCCAACATATGATACGAGTCTGAGTGTTGTGCTTTCAAGGCTCAGTATCAATCTTAGCCTGCTCAATTTTACCAGCCTGGCGCCGAAGGGCTCATACAAGGTTATATTCAATATAAGCAATGACGGCTCTGTGGCTCAATACAATATGACAGAGCATATAGAGGTTTACAGGGAGGCAAACCTCACATACGATACGGACCTGAACGAGACAAGGACGCTCCACTTCATGCTGCCCCAGAATGCAACCAGGATAACATTCTCCCTGGGAAGCAACCATACCAGCACTGTCCTGAACTCCAGCATCTATGACAATTCAGGGAGCCTGCAGTCCTCCTTGCTGTCAGAAACCTTACGCCCCTTCCTATCACCTGACAGCGCAGAGGTATGGTATATGAGTGTTACGGTGTCGAATGTCACGCCCACTGTCAGGATTACCCCGAACGTGAGGGTCTATATCAATGCATCAGACTGGTTCAACTCAAGCCTGATAGTCGGGGCTGACAATCTCACTGCGAACTCCAATACCACTATAAGCCTGAACCTTACTGTCCCCATCCTGAACGTTCTTCCCTCCATCTACAATGGAACGGTGATATACAATAACTCCAATACCAGTGTTTCTGTCCCCCTGACATTTAATATATCAGGACCCCAGGTCTGGTACGAGAGCAATGCTTCTTCGCCTGTAAAGACCCTGCCCAATGGGACAATAACGCTCAATGTGAACCTTATGAGGGGGTTCAGGACCCTGAAGATTGACATAAACAATACGGGTAAT
>JAUXAC010000074.1 GCA_030615035.1 Dehalococcoidia bacterium
GTGCCCTCGATACGGTAGGTTCTATCAATGACACCTTCCTCAGGAAGAGGGGCAGTTATTTCTATGTTGACTACTTCAAGCTCTGGCATTTAGCACCTCTTTTTTGGTAGTTGCTCCTAAAAAGGCGGGTGGCCAAAACTCTCGTTTCAGCAACTACCCGCCTTTTCTTTTCAGTTTAACCTTAAACTATCTGTTTGGCAAGCCTATTTTGTCAACGCTCGCATGATGGCGATTGTGGCTGGGGCTATTTTGTCCTCCTTTAGAAATTTATCATACTGGGTGACAGTGAGTATTTTTCTTAGCTCGGCGACATGCAAGTCTTCTACCACATCAGCCACCACAGAACCTAAATAGGGTATCAGCCCAGGTACCATCGACGCATCGATGGCAATAGCGTGCTTTATGGCAGCTCGGCTCTTCTCATCAAAGGATGGTAGCTTGGGTAAGCCTATTTTATGCTCAGGAAGGCGCACAGAGCCAAAGGGAGTAGGAATGGTGGTCGAAGGTAATGTTGGTGGCCATAGTTTTGGGGGCTCCTTTTGACCAGGTAATGTCGGCAATTTAATCACCTTTATCTCCTTATCACAATCGTCGCCCAGCGCCCCTCATTTTGACAGCAGCCCAGCGTAGTAAATATCGTCAAGTTCTTCCATTATTTTCCTCTCCTCAATTCAGCTAATAGTTCGGGCTTTGTGTAGAGGAAGCGTGGCACCGGGGGATAGGGTGGTGGCATAGGCAGCAAGTCGCCTGCCTTAATTTCAGTGCCGATTCTCGTTGATACATTCCAAGCAACTTTACTGACTACACCAAGAGTCCCAGTGACTAGAAACCAAAATAGTGCCGATTCTGGGTCAATCATCACTCCTCCTTCAAGGAAGTCAAAAAGCTCAGCAGCTCCTGCGGTGCCTTCTTCATTATCCCCTCAATCCGCTTCAGCACCTTCTCCAGCCTCTCCAGCTTCTCCACCGGCATCTGGTTAATTTCCCTGATTAGTGAGACAACCTGGTCAAGCTCGGGGGCGCTCTGGGATACCCTCTCCGCGGCAACCAGCACTTCCTTAATCAGCTTCAATCGTTTTTCGTCAGGTAGCTTGTCAAGGGTGTTAAGAAATTTGGTTAGCGGTGGCGCCCCCGTCCTGACCTCGAACTCTCTAGCCGCCTTGGCAAGCTCCTGTAAGATACTTGACATAGCCACTCCCCTAAAACAATTCTAAACCTTTGGGCAGGACTAGGCAAGGCTTCTCTTGATGGTCTGGTGGATAAATTCCCGGGTAATAGGGTAGTCCTTTAGATCGCTGTTAACAGAAAAGGCGGATAGCCGAAACTCTCAGGTTTCAGCAACTACCCGCCTTTTGCTACTTGCAATTCCTTTATCTTCGGACTATAGCCCAAATTTTTGCTACTTGCATTTCCTTTATCTTCGGACTATGATTATACTTGAGATGGTAGAAGAAGGCGAGGGTGTTCAGGGGAAAGGGGGGCTCCATGGCACTTGCCAGATGACCCAGGTGGGCGATGACCTTAACCCTCCATGTCACCGGCTCGGCGTATGTCAGGATAATGGGCAATGCCTGGCTGGCTAAACAATTCGGCGAGATAGAGGAGATTAGCCCCCAGGCTTACTTTGACAGAGCCCTCTAGAATATCGCTGTTAGAAGACGGTAGTAGCCCTTAATAACCTTGCAATTTTGAATGCTTAACTTAAGTTAAGCAAAAGAAGCTAACCCAAATACAAAAATAAGAAACAAAAGGCGGGTAGTTGCACCCGCTTTTGGTTTTAGTAAGGCTTTTACTGGCAAGGGTATAGCCCTTAAAAGCCCTAGTGTACCAAAAAGGTCAATTTAAATTGACCAAAAGAGCTTGGCGTCCCTATAAAGCGACTAAAAAGGGGGACTGTAGAAAAATGGTCACCACACAAATAGCCGATAGACCAGCCAGAAGCCTAAAGCATTGGACACCAGCCGAGCTCGAATACCTTAACGACAACTACGGGCTCATCCCTGATAAGCTCCTAGCCGGGCGGCTTCATCGGACAGAGAGCCAAATACTTACAAGGGCCAGAGACGAGCGCATTGCACGAAGTAATAACTTCTATACCGCCCGGGCTCTAGCGCAGCTTCTGGGAGTCCCCAGCGGTATGACGATAGTCAGCTGGCAAAAGAAAGGCTTGCTGAAAGGCGAGAGGTCTGGAAAGAGCCAGAGCAAGAACAAGCTGTGGTGCTTCACAGAGGAAGAGATTGTTTCATGCCTGAAGAAGAACCCCTGGCTGGTAGATTTGAAATGCATGGAGCAGCACTACTTTCGCTCTGTGGTACAAGAAGAATGGGAACGTGACCCCTGGTATACAGTGGCTCAGGCAAAGTCTCTCCTGGGCATCTGTCACGCATCCCTATATAACTATATTCGCCAGGGCTTGCTGCAGGTGGAGAGAAGGCATTATCTGGGGTCGCCACGAAACGAGGGCAGTATTGTCCGGCGCAGCATCATTCAAGCCTTTCTAAAGCAGCACAGAGCCCTCCACTCCTTTTTGGAGAATGACCCGGTACTCCAAAAGGAATCCGCTTGGAGTATCGCCTTGAAAACAGCCCTTATTAAATCAGGCAAGCCTGTCAGGCTGTCAATAAACTGGCTGCTGGAATGCCCCTCTTGCAAGCAGAAAGTTAAGATAGCAGCCCGCCCTGACCTGAGCGGCCCCCAGGTACGGGAACATTTTTTGAATATCTATGTCAATGGCACCTGTTCCCACGGTGCCATCTGTTCGCTGTTAAAAGACGGTAGTGGCTCTTAATAACCTTAGGCTAATAAAATGGGTGGTATTAATACCACCTTAACTCTCCAAGTATAACAAAAAGGTCAGGTTTCGGCTGGGCTAGACTAGGTGATATAATAGTTCAGGGAGGCAGATATGCCAGAGTTACCCAAATTGCCCAAGATAGACAAAAACCCGATAAAGACCGCCGGTGGCTTCATCAGGGAGGCAGTGAGTGGTATTCAAGAGGCTGCCGCTTCGATTGACAGCGCAGCTAAAGACATAGATTCCGAGGTTCGCGTTCCTATTGAGGAAGCAAAACCCCCCATCGAGGAAATTGCCTCAGCCACAGTGTGCCTTTCATGTTCTAGAGACCACTTCTCAACGATTAGCGGTGCTTTATCAGAAGCATTGAGGTTTGCCCGGTCGGATGGTATTGCAAGCAAGGATGTCCAGGGCAGGATAGGACTTGCCCTGGATGAGATGAACATTATGGAGAGAATCGACCTTGCTCCCCAAGCCATAGCCCCGCTTAAAGGCAAAGAAAAGGAGCTGGCAGAATGGTCGCTGACGAACTCCAGGAAGTTACGCCATACAGTTGGAGAGATAACAACGGTTGATGATATGGAGAAGGCTGCCGCCCAAGCGGCCCGGCTGCGAGAGGAATTTATGGCCAAGTATGGAGAGGCGAGGCAAAGCTATGCCGAGGAGTG
>JAUXAC010000104.1 GCA_030615035.1 Dehalococcoidia bacterium
CTGGACATAAGGGGGTGAGGAGTTATGAACGCCATAGTCAGAGATGATATGAACCAGACGCTCCAGGTCATTGAGCTGCAAGCAAAGACTTTCAAGACGGGAAGCCGGGGCTTTTATGGGAATGGAAAGCTCTCCATCAACGGCAAGAGATATCAAGTCAATTGTCTGCTGGTGGAAATAGGAAGCGGGAAGGGGAAGAGGGGGAAGAAGTAGTTTATACCGGCCCCCGGTCAGGGGGGCCGTGACAAGCTACTAAGCAAAGGGGGTGATCAAGGTGAAAAACAAGGAAATCACGAAAGCGAGCCTGAAGCGGGTCAAGGAGCTGGTGGCAAGCGTGGAGAGCATGACCGGCAAGGAATATCAAGAGATGCTAGAGAAGATGGTCAGGTTTCATCAATACTCTTTCTGTAATCAGATAATTCTAATGTTTCATGGGTGCTCGCAGGTGGCAGGCTACAAGCGGTGGCAGGAATTGGAAAGGACAGTCAAGAAGGGATCGAAGGCGGTATGGATACTAGTATCAGCCTACTATAAGAAGAAGGTGGAGAATGAGGAAGGGGAAGAGGAAGAGGTCAGGAAATTATACTTTAGGTCGGTGCCGGTCTTTGACATAGCCGATACCGAAGGGAAGGAAATTGAGAGGAATTTGACTACCAAGTCAGAATTGAACTTCCCCGAAGCTAAAGAGGCAGCCGGGAAGTTAGGCTTTTCTGTCACGCTGAAGCCCCTAGAGATAGCAACCGGAGGCTGTATCAAGGAGAGGGCTATAACCTTGAACTCGAACCTCTCGGACACGGAGCACGTGGGGACCCTGATACATGAGCTAAGTCATGGGCTCCTGGACCATACCAACAACAAGAATGGCGAGCTACCGGAAGAGGTCAAGGAACAGCAGGCTGAGACAGCGACATACTTGGCCTGCCGAATCCTGGGGGTCAGGCGCAAGTCGAAATTCTATTTGAAAGGCTGGGGGCTGTCGAAGGCTATCGTCAAGGACTTCCAGAGGGTTGACAAAGTAACAAAAGAAATAGTAGGGGCGATCAACAACAAGGGGGGGGAATCTTCCCCCCCGAAGGGGGTGTGAAAGTGGATAACTTTGAGGCGACAGGGATAGCGGAAGGCTTTATCGAATGCAAGGATGAGAAGAAAATAATCAAAGCCTGGCAGCACCTGATTGACACAGGGCTTGCCTGGAGCTTGCAGGGATTTTTCGGAAGGATAGCCTCCCGGCTGATTGAAGCGGGCATCTGTCACAGGTAGTTTATACCGGCCCCCGGTCAAAGGGGGGCCGTGACAAGCTACTGAAAGCAAAGGGGGTGAGGAAAATGAGCTATAAGGGCAACAATATGGGAGAGGCACTAAAGGGGAAAAGGAAAAACCCGCTGGTGGACGACATCATTGATAAGGAGACTATGGCGGAGTGGCTAGGATGCGAAACCAGAGCCATAACGTATTATCAAAAAGGAAAGGGTTTACCTTTCATTCCTTTAGGAAGGGACACATACTTTTCTGTCAAGTCAGTTTATAAGTGGCTGATGGAAAGAGAGCAAATACTCCTACCGGAAAAGGAGCTAAAAAAAGAGGGGTTGACCAAAGGGTCGAAGGGGCTTGACAAAGTGGAAAAATGACCCCTCTGTGGACGCATTTTCCTGAAATGACAGCGAAGAGACCCGAAATCTACCCGAAAAGACCTGAAAAGACCCGAAATCACATTCAGGGAAAGGGGGGCAAAAAATGAGAGAAGGAGAAAAAAAAGTGATAGCGATATGGAATATCCGGGACAAGTTTGGCCAGCCTGGGAAGGTTAGGCTGATGGATGATGGGACGGTTGAGAAGAAGCTATGCGGTCAGAGGCTCTGGCGGGTCCTGGCAAAGGTGGACATTGGCATCTTTAACGAGAAGGACATCCAGGAGAGTCTTAGGAATACAGAGGGCATAGTCAAGGTCACAAGGCAAGGGGGGTGAAGCAATTATGAAAGAAGCACTGAGGATAATGAAGGAACAGGGGAAGGGATTTGTCAAGGTCACAAAAGAGGGCGCAGTCTGGACCGATGGAAGAATCCTGGTCCTTGACTCAAACATATTCGACCTTTCCGAAGGGGAATACAGCTACCAGGCGGAAAGCAAGACATTTATTCCCGGAAAGATGCCCGACTATGAGGCGGTGATCCCGAAGCATGAAAACGGCTACCTGGAAGTCGAGCCGGTAAGGGAGCATGGCTGCCTGAAGCTCCTGAAGAGGGAATACAAAAAGCAGTATGTGGTAAGCCTGGCCGGGAATGGGATCGAGCAGCACATCCGGTACTTATTCTTTGAATGCCTGCTGAATCTTCCTTCATCGGGATCAGGGGGGATTGACAATTGGAAGGCAAGCCGGAACGGTTTTGACCCTGTGCTTTTCTTCCAGGGGAAAACCCTGAAGGCGGTGGTGATGCCGATAGATATGGATTGAGAGCAGTTTATACCGGCCCCCGGTCAAAGGGGGGCCAGGATAAGCTACTAAGCAAAGGGGGTGAGTAAAATGCCAGAAGAGACAAAACTTCTTGATCCTCCGGGCCTAGAATCTTCTTTGAGAAGAAGGGACTATCACTGGA
>JAUXAC010000066.1 GCA_030615035.1 Dehalococcoidia bacterium
TCGCCGTTCACTCGGCCCTCCAAAAGAAGTGCCTGGAATTAACGCCAGTGAGTATTCCCGGCACTTCTATAACTGGCTCCTCCTCAAAGAAGGCTCGGCGCCAGAACTCTACCTCCTCTGGCGTAGGGCCCGCAGCCCCCAGTCGGGCAATACTCAGATGCCAGAATTGACCCCCCTCACCTAATTCCTCTGGGAGCTTCACCCCGATTGCCCGGGCAAGCTGGCTCACATACCATTTTGGTAAAATATCCAGGGTAAGGCAGAGGTTCAGCCCATTCGGTAAATGGTGATAGTGCTCCCGAGGCGGGACCCCAGCTGGTATCCAGGGAGACGCCCGGGCCCTGTCCTTCAGCTTCTTTACAATGGCAGCTACGTCCCAGCTGTCCATCTCAACTGCTTTCCTCCTCGACTCCTTATTTACTGCCGCCAGCCCCAGCCGTCGCCGCTGTGGTTTTGCCCCCGGCAGAGCCTATCCAGCGGGCTAAACCGCTGGTGCTCCGACAGCGCCCTTGAGGTATCGACATACCTTGAGTACCTCAGGACCATATTCAGGGTGGAGTGTCCCAGGAGCAGCCTAAGCGAGTTAAGGTTACCCCCGGCCTCGAGGTACCTGGTGGCGAAGTAGTGGCGCAGGCGGTGGGGGCCGCCGCCGCCGTTGACGCCGGCCCGCCTCTTTAGCCGTTGAAACATTACCTTGATGGAGCTGGCTACCATTGGCCGGCCGTCGCCCGTCAGCCACAGCTCGTCGCCCCCCTGGGGCCTAATCCCGAGGTAGTGTCTAAGTGCCTTCTTGGCTTCGCCGTTAATGGGCACCACCCTGGCTTTAGCCCCCTTGCCCATGACCCGGAGCTGGTTTAGCCTGGGGTCGAGGTCGGAAAGCCTTATCCCGCCCAGCTCAGACAGCCTGAGCCCGGTATCGGCAAACAGGCAGATGATGGCCCTATTTCTGATGCCCAGGAAGCGGTAGCCAAAGCTGACATCGGCCTGGCACACCCCGAGCATAGCCCTGACCTCGTCGTCGGAGTAGGGCTCGACCTGCTTATACTGAGGCAAGCCCAGGCGAAGCTTGAGCGAGGGGTTGGTGGCGAGGTACTCCTCATCTTCAGCCCAGTTAAACAGGGTCTTTAGCACCCGGCCGTAGTGGTGGACGGTGGCTGGCGATGCCTTCTTATACGAGCAGCGCTGCTGCTCGGGCCAGCGGTAGCTCTCGGTGGCGACGTAGCTTAAGAAGTCCCTGAGGTGGTCTTTGGTGATTAGGCCCGGCTCGGGCCAGGAGTGGTTTTGGCCGTACCAGGAGAGGTGACTGAGGATGATGCGGTAGAAGTTTAGGGTCGCCGGGGCCAGGTTTCGGCGTGAGTCGAGGAAGCCCCCGATGAGCTGGTGGAGAGTGTTTGTTTTTTCCATGGTTCATTTTTGCCGTCCCGCCATTAGACACTATCTGAGTTCTTTTCTACTTTTTTGTAGCCAGGAATTGCCATTTAATCAAGATAGGTGTGAAGCAAGCGCTCTAACCGCTGAGCTAACCGCCCAAGTTATAAGCGGGGAACGGCATTAACCTCCTTTTTTAGCTTCAAAATCTGTCATAAATTGTTGACATTTTGCATAAATCTGTTGACATTTACCATAAACTTTTTCAAATCAAGCACTCAAAGTGAGTACTTGCTTTTTGCCCTATTCATGTTTCACCTCCTTTCTTTCAAGTATTGAGCTATACCGCACCCAAGCACCGATAGACCGAGTAGGATGGGGGTAATAAGGTCCAGGTGAGAAACGACAACCCAACTGACACCCCAAAAGTGAAGATACCCCCGAAGATACCCCCAAACATAGGGACAGAGAATAACCGCGATAATCGCCCCCAAGACCATCTGTGCAATAGCTAACTTCATGTCTCACCTCCTTTCTCCGGCGGAGGAAAAGGTATCAGGAAGAAGGCTGGCAAACCCACGATGAGAGATTGAACGTGGTAGCAAGCCGTTACATACTCAAGTTCACCATCACATTTAGGACAGAAAGGATAATTTATCTTACACACTCTTCCGGGACCTGCACATTTAGGTTCAAATGCTTTTAAGTGTATAGAGACAAAGCAGGTTACCTGCTTTATTTGGGAGTCGCAATTCTTGCAGTGGAACCCGTCATCTCTCTTCTCATACTTTTTCTCCCAGGTAGCGACCATCTCTTCAGTTATTTGCCCTAAATCTCGTACTTTAGCCCTTTCTAGTTCCATCTACTCTTTGCTCCTTACCTAGGGCTTGTGGTAGAATGGGATAAAGGTGGTTATCCTGCCGTTAGCCCCTTTGCTCAAGCCGCCGATTAGACCTCGGCGGCTTGCTCTTTTATCTTGTTAAGTCGCTCTATCTCAGATTTGGGGACAAATAAAATACCGCCGAGCTTGATGGCGATAATCTTACCAGCATCAATCCAGCGGTAAATAGTAAGCCTTGGCCGTCCTAGTTCCTTGGCTGCATCTTGAACTGATACTAAGTCGCTCGTGGTAACCCTGATTTCTCTATTGTAACTCATACGGAAACAAGATTATCAGATTGGGGATAGTTTGTCAAGCCCCCTGGGGGTCAATTTTAGCCTAATTTTTGGGGCAAAAGAAAGGAGCGAGGCTCTGCCTTCAATTGTTTTTTAATTAACCCCTTGACAAACTTGGGGTAATGTGGTAATAATTTATAACATAGGAGGTAAGATGCCTAGACCCAGGGTAACTAGTCAGATGACAACAACTGAAGTGGGTAGGAAGCTCAGAATGAGCGTGGACCAGGTGATAAGTTGGGTTGAACATGGAGCTCTGCCGCGACCAAGCTTTATTGATAACAACGGCGTCAGATACTTTGACCAAGAGTGGCTCGGGAAAGCTGAGGAGATTGTGAATAGTAAAAGGGGCGTATTAACTAAATAGAAAAGACCTGCGAGGGCAGGTCTTTCCAGGAAGTGAAACCAGGTAATGTTGTTGTACAGTTATTTTTATTTTAAAACAATGCCTAAGATAAGTCAAGCCAAAGGGCTCAGGCTCCCAAGGTGGGGGTGCATTGAGCCCTTTGGCTTTTTAGCCAGCGGGGGAGAACTGTTTTTCGCTGGGCGGCAGAGTTTTTATGTATTTTGAGCTCACCGCCGAGACCTTTAACAGTTCTTCCCCGCCGGGGCTATTCCCATTAGCCAACAGGCTCAATAGAAGGAGGAAGAAATGAAGTTTATAACCATAGTAAGCATAAAGGACTCTGCTGCACTGGTGCCTCCAACAGTAGTGAGGCAGCTTCTTGAAGCACAGGTC
Organism: Dehalococcoidia bacterium; assembly: GCA_030615035.1. The sequence goes on from JAUXAC010000066.1 coordinate 3,284, forward strand.
GCATGGGTAGAGGAGCAAAAGCGAGCAGGCAAAATATTGGAGATTTACTCACTAGCGGGATGGGCCCGCGTGGTATCTATCTCCGAGCATCGGTCGGCCGAAGACCTAGATCAGTTTCTATCCCCGATGGATGCGTTTCTGAATTTCGAAACCTATCCGCTGGCTGACTTCGGTCAAGCTATGAAAGCCTCTATTGAAGCTGCAAAGGTGGCCGAGGCGCTATTCCCTGCTGCTCCAAAGTGATTTAGCAAGGGAGAATAAAACCAAACTTATTAATCGCCAAATCATCTTTTAGAAAGGAGGTGATGCCATGGTCAAAGCCCGAAAGGGGAAGTAAACGAAGCTAAACCGGAACCGAGAACCTTTTCTCTATAACAGGGGGATACCCTGTTGAGAGATAAAATATTTTAGTAAGGAGAAAATAAATTGAAAAATAGAATATCTAAGATACTGGGCATAGGCCTAGCCCTGATACTGGCCCTGGCCCTGGTGGCCGGCTTTGCCCTGCCAGCTG
>JAUXAC010000137.1 GCA_030615035.1 Dehalococcoidia bacterium
CCAGCCCCTCACTGATGGTAATATTATCAGGGAATATACCGTCTGTCTTCACCATCAGCGGGATTATCGCCGTGTTTATTAGCTGCAGCTGCTCCTCGGTTAGCTCGCCGCCGGCATCTTTAGCCTTCAAAAGCTCGGCAGCCTGCCTAAACAGGTTCATATCAATCTCCTTAGGGCACGGACCACATCGCACCCATCCCGCTTGGCCACTGTCTTTTCTGCTTCCCATCTCCTGACTAGCTCGGGGTGCCGGTTGTAATACCCACACTCGGGCCCCCTGTCGCCAACCATCGCCCAGACACAGGTATCGGCGCCGGCACCAGGGCGGCATAGCTTCTTAAACTCATCCCGCTTAAGGAAGATTGCCGTTCCAAAATCCCCTTTTTCTAGCTTCATTTTTACCTTCTCTGCGTATAACAGTATCTAAATACCTATGAATTTCCTCTGCGTGTAATGTAGCTTATACGCTTACAATCCTGAAACTGCCTCAGGAAACTTCTCCTTCATGCAGTCTAGGCAGTTTAACCAATTTGAGTCCCCCAAGCTTGGAATCCCGGTTGTCCGTCGCACAATGTCCACAAGAACGAAGGCGAGCTTCCCAAGCTCGATGCCGCACCCACAGGTCCCACAAATGCAGCTTTCTTCTAGTATGACCATAATCCAATACTTCATGGCGTAACCTCCCTTTTCTGCGTATAACAGCCCTTATACGCTCTTCCACTTCTTTTGGCGTTTCAGCATCTTGAGACAGTTCCCGCAGGTTACCTCTTCAGGATTTTTTGTGACTGATAAACCTAGACGAACGGTGCAAAGAGGTGCTGGAACATCCTCGGGCATAGCCGGGTCTAGTAAGTGTATCTTTCCCTTTATTTTCATTGTAGTCTCACTTTTTGTCCCTTTACTGCTTATAATATAAGCAGCGTGTAACGTAGGTTATACGCATTGCTCAAAAGCCTTCTGCCGGCGCTTACATTCCTGGCACACACCACAGGGCTCCGGGCCGGCGTGGAAGCAGCTCCAGGTCAGCTCGATTGGGATATCGTGTTCTATACCCCACTTAACCACATCTGCTTTAGTCATAGGCTTAGGCCAGAGCAGCGGTGAGCGGATTGCCCAGCCTTCGTCATCTCTATCCATTTGAGCATAAAAGTTGGCCAATCGGAGGGCGTCGGTTGTTGCGTGAGGGATCTCTTCATCGACAGTCTGTCCGACCATCACCATGTGAATACCCAGGTTCCCCAGAGCATTGAGATACTCAGCATATTGAACCCCTACCGACTGGAGGACAATATCTCGCATCGGGTACCCACGCTTCAACACATCATCTGACGGGTAGGCCCGCTTCCAGTTCAGAGGTGGGCAGGGATACTGCTGATAGTAGACCGGCTGAAGATGATCCGGATAGCGTTCCTTCAACTGGAGGTAGATGCTACTCAGGCTTTTCCTCTCCTGTGCGTCCGCCTCAGCTCCCCTCTCAATATACAGCGGGTAGATGACGACATCGAGTTCCTCGATGGCCTTGGCCATCCCCACGGTTGAGTCCAAGCCACCAGAAGTTAAAAATACTACAGCTTTCAATTTACTCTCCTCTGCGTATAACAGCCCTTATACGCCAATCTCAATTACCCTCTACCTCCCAAGAGTAGGGAGGACGGATAATTCGGTTCCCATCCTCATCAGTAATTTCCAGCATGCCATTAGGGAGAAGGTTCTTCACAACCCCCTCGGCCTTCTCAATATCCCTTTTCATTGCTACAAGCTGGCTCCGTAACCCCCGGAGAGAAGGTTTAAGTCTCTCTTCGGCACTCTCAATCATACCCATCAGAACCCCAGCCTCAAACGCATTAACCGTCACAGTGTAATTTGGTAATTGAGTAGCCATCTTTCCTCCTCTTGCTCCATATCTTGCGTGCAGCTCTGGGAGGCAGTAGTAAGGGCCATACCCAAGTGAACTCCCAATCTATAAACTCTAACGTGACTACTTGCT
>JAUXAC010000139.1 GCA_030615035.1 Dehalococcoidia bacterium
CAGGAAGGAAAAGGACAGTAACAAAGGAGGAGCTGAGGCGCCATGCTGATTGAGGTCTTCCAGCTGCTTGTATTCCCAGGGCTCTTCTTCGCAGCCCTTATAGGCTTCCTTTATGAGGGAATACTCAGGAAGCTTTCAGCGCATATGCACAACAGGATTGGTCCTCCGGTATGGCAGCCCGTCCTGGACTTCTTCAAGCTCATGATGAAGGAGAGCATAAGGCCAGGGAGAGCAACCATACTCTTCACCCTGGTGCCAATACTCGCCTTTTCCTCTGTAATAACGGTTGTATTCCTTGTCCCTATAGGAGGATTCCATCTGATAATGTTCCCGGGCAACCTCCTGATTGCAATATACCTTCTTATCCTGACCAGCCTACTGTATGCCATTGCGGGCTGGGCATCATCCTCGCCATTCGGTTCAGTAGGCTCCATCAGGGAGATTACCCAGCTCTTTGCATATGAGTTCCCCTTTATAATCTCCCTCCTGACCATAGGGCTCCTGACCCAGTTCACGATAACCCCCTTCCTTGCCTGGCAGTTCCCGCTCTGTATATTTGCATTCCTTTCCAGCCTCCAGGGAAAGCTGGCTTTACCCCCATTCCATATACCTGATGCCGAGCAGGAAATAGTGGCAGGGCCCCTTACCGAATACTCGGGCTCAAGGCTTGCCCTGTTCCACCTTGCCAGGGCAATAAAGCTTTTCGTGCTCATCTCCCTCGGGGTGGTGTTCCTGTTTGGGGGAGGGAGCCTTTTACTGTTCTTTGTAAAATCCCTTGCCCTACTCCTGGTCCTGACGTTCATAAGGGCTGTATTCGCAAGAATCAGGATAGACCAGACCCTGAAGCTTTTCTGGTTCGTGATAGGGCCCCTGGCCGTTATAGACTTTGTAAGGGTATTGGCAGGGATATTCTAAGTGATGACTATGGTGAAACTGCTCCCGGAAACCATAAAGAAGCTGGTTTCAAAACCCTTCACAATCCAGTATCCGAAAAGGAAGCCCAAAATCCCTGAGAACTTCAGGGGAAGGCATATCTACCATAAGGAGCTCTGCATATTCTGCAGGCTCTGCGAAATCAACTGCCCGAACGATGCCATAAAGGTGGACAAAGAGAAAAAGACCTGGGAGGTGGATTTGGGCAGGTGCATATTCTGCCAGGTCTGCCAGGAGGTCTGCCCCACCAAGCCAAAGGCCGTGAAGCTGAGCAAGGCCTATGAGCTCGCTGATTCTGAAAAGAAAAACTTCATATTAAGGTTCTGACAAAGCTCAGGATATCCCCGGATTTCTCCCTCACCTCTTTACTGAGGCCCCCTCCGAAATCCAGATTCTTGGGCTGGATTCCTATCAGGATTTTTTCTGCCTTCAGCCTTTCCAGCGCCTTCAGGAAAAGGGTCAGGGGCATATTATGCGTGGATACCAGAAACTGCAGGATTTCATTCTCCTTTATCACCCTGAAATCCCCTGGCCTGCCCCCGAAGTCCGCGGCGTCCAGGATTATGATTTTCCCGGGCCTGAACTCCAGGATGGGCCTGATAAAGTTCTCAGGGACCTGGGTCCTGATTATCATTATCCCTTCCGGGTTTCCAAGCTCCTTCTCCAGCTCCCCTGCCAGAAAGACCCCTGCCCCGTCATCCGCCCTCATCTCGTTCCCAACACCCAGTATCACTATCTTCATGTTTAAATTAAGGAAACCAAATATATAATAGGAGTTACTATGCTTGAGTCCCTTGTGAAGTTTAGGTCTGCCAAAGAAAAGCCCTGGATTGTTGCATTCTGGGCATTCATAATCTCCAGTGTAGCGGTTTTCTTTTCAACCCAGATATACTCCCAGATCCAGGTTTCAGGGGTTTCAATCAGCATATCCGGAATATTTGCAGTCCTTTTCACCATTATACCCTCAATCTACTTTGTAACCCTTTTCATAAAAAGCGAAGAAAGGCTTGAGGAAGAAGAAATAGCAAAACATTATAAA
>JAUXAC010000197.1 GCA_030615035.1 Dehalococcoidia bacterium
CACGCCCTGGGCCTTCTGGAAACCCAGGGAATAGGAATCCTGGAGAAATACTGGAACAAGCTCAGGGGCGAGACCACAAATACAGCAAAGCGCCTCCTGAATGACAAATCTGTTTCCAATGCCATGTTCCTTACCCATAACCTCCTTGAGGCAGGCAGCCGCCACCCAAAGATGAGCAGGCTCTGCACTATAGTAAGCGCCCAGTTAAGGGAAAAGCCCGGCTCCAAGATAATAATATTCGCAAACTACAGGGAGAGCGTAAAGGAGATAGTGAATGTTCTCTCCAATCTTGAGGGAGCAGAACCCGTTGTCTTTGTGGGCCAGAGAGAGGGCATAACCCAGAAGGAGCAGGTCCGGATTATCAAGGACTTCAGGGCAGGAGACTACAACATTCTCACATGCACCTCTATCGGAGAAGAGGGCTTAGATATACCCTCCATGGACCTGGCAATATTCTATGAGCCCGTCCCCTCTGAAATCCGGAGCATCCAGAGAAGGGGTAGGGTAGGAAGGCAGATAGCAGGCAGGATTATTGTCCTGGTCACAAAGGGCACGAGAGATGAGGCATACAGATGGTCTGCGTACCATAAGGAAAAAAGGATGCAGGGAGTCCTGTACGGCATGAAATCCGGGAAGGGGGGAAATCAGGCAGGCCTCCAGACCTTCCGAAGAAAACCATAGGGATTTTTAAGCAACCCCAAACAATTATATTGTATGGGGGATAAGGGAGCCATAAACCTGAGCATAAGCTTTGTGGTGGTAGTTGTCCTTGCAGTCCTTATTCTAAGCCTCGGCGTGATGTGGATACAGGGCATGTTCGAGTCCATAGAGAGCCTTACCACCCAGGTGATAGCAAAGGCCAAAACCCAGCTCATGAACGATATAACATCAGGGGACAGGGAGATAGGAGTAACCCTTCCCTCTGTCACAAAGGTCCCGCCAGGAGGAGGCGAAGACCTTGAAATCATACTGAAAAACAAGGAGTTCAATGCGAGATGCTATATGATTGACATAGAGCTCGTCAGCGTGGATGCCACGGTTTCCTCTGGATATTCCGGCAGCCCGGACTGCCTGGGCCCCACCTGTCCGGGATTCGCCCAGATAAAGCAGGACGCGGAGAGATGGTTCCTTATAACACCTGATACCCTTCCCGCTGATTCCCAGAAGGTGGTCACGAGCACGGTTTCATTCGAGACATCACAGGATTCAAAGGGGGGCAGATACGGCTTCACAGTCTACGGATACTACATGAACCCCCTGATATCCCCTGCCACCTGCAAGCCCGGCCTCGG
>JAUXAC010000180.1 GCA_030615035.1 Dehalococcoidia bacterium
ACCAGAACCGCTGCAGCAGAAGAGCCCCTTGTAGAAGAGCCGCAAGTGGTGATAATTGAATCGACGAATTCGCTTCTGGTTAATGCCACGGCCGAGCAGCACACCCAGATAGCTGTGATTATCGGCTATGTGGACAGCGAGGCATTAGAAATCACCATTCCATATGTGGTGTACCCGCTCGAAAACCAGGACCCTGAGGAGCTCGCCATAACCCTGAACAAGCTTGTTATGGAAACCACCACCAGGCAGGACAAGGAGGCGAAAATCGTAACGACGACAAAGAGATTAGAAGAAGACATTATTATTATTCCCGAGCCTAAAACATACTCGCTCATTGTTTACGCCAGCAAAAAGAACCAGCAGTGGATTAGCTCGCTCATCGAACAGCTTGATGAATATCGCCCGCAGGTTCTGATTGATGTAACACTGGTCGAAATCACCAAGAATGATGAATTCACCTTGGACCTGGACCTGGTCTCGAAGTTTCCGAAACTTGCAGCGGGCGGGCAAATGGAATTCCTTGCAGCACTTATCGGAAATCCTGGCGAGGGGGGCGGAACATACTTCCCCTCAAAGGGAATCATTGAGGCAACCGCTTTCGGTGGGTCAGGAAGCGGCTTCTATGCGGACGAGCATATCCAGGTTCTATTAACAGCTATGCAAACAAAAGGATACGGGCGGATACTGGCAAGACCAAAGCTGCTGGTAAATGACAACGAGGAAGGAACTATCAAAACGGAGGAGCAAACAAGTGTTGCGCAAGAGAAAACCCAGACTCTTCCGGCGGCAGTTGGTGGGGGTGGCACCATAGTTACGACGGTGGGGTTTGAAAGTTACACCGCTGGGATTACGCTTACAATTACACCTCATATAAGCAAAGGAGACCAGCTTGGACTCATAATCACATTAACACGCAGTGACTTTCGGCTCAGACTCCCCAGCAAGATAGCTAACGTGGAATATCCAACACCACCAGACCTTCTGACCAGCGACGTTACCACCAAGGTAACCGTCCCTGACGGGACCACTATAATACTTGGCGGGTTGGAAAGGATCAGTCAGAGCAAGGGCGGAACTAAAGTTCCCATCCTCGGTGATATTCCCATTATTGGAGGACTATTTAGAAGTACGGAGAATACGGACATCCAGAGTCGGCTTTATGTTTTTGTTAAAGCGCATATCCTGAGGCCCGGCGAAGAGGTCCCCGGCGAATCCGACATAGAGGTGGTATCAGCAAAGAACCGGGCTAAATTCGAAAAATACGAAAAAGAAATGCAGGAATACGAGGATTGGCCCGGCATAAAGCCAAAACCTATGGACCCGGTAAGAATTCTCGAAGCTGATGAGGAAAAATAGTGGATAGTCATTGGTGAATAGTATAGAGAGTAGATTGCTTCGCTTCGCTCGCAATGACAAATCCTGGGTGTAATCCGGGGCAAAATACTAAATATGAAAGATTTATTGATACA
>JAUXAC010000100.1 GCA_030615035.1 Dehalococcoidia bacterium
TATGTGGTATAACCCTTTCTTTGTAAGTCCCCGCCTTGATATAAACTGTGTCACCTGCTACCATTGTTTCGGCAGCGTGTTGGATGGTTAACCAGGGTAAATCGGAAGTCCCAGGATTCTTATCGCTGCCATTTTTAGCGACATAATAGACCTTCTCCTTTGCTGATATAGAAGTTGCAGTTGAAGTTAAATAACCCGAACTTAATATTAAAACAGCTAATAACATCAAAGTAATACTTATAACTAAAATGAACTTCTTAAGTCTCATTCTCTACACCTCTTTTTTAAAAGATTTTTTGGCAACGTATACGATTTTGCTTGCTATTTAGTTCTTTTTTAATACTTAATTCTTTTAGAAATTGATAAATAATATAATATGTTTTAAGCATATTTTGCCAAAGAACAGCAACCAAACCAGGCAGGCAAATCTAAGGAGAAGCACTCTCGATGATATCCGCCAGTTCTACCCGCGCCTCTTCCCACACGTCAGGGTCCGTGCTCCAACTGATGTCTGTAAGCACCCAGGTTGGGTCCTCAGGTTCGGTAACGCCAACTTCCCATAGGACCCCAGGGATCACGCGATTGATGATTTGGTAAGTGCGTGCAGGATCAATGGCCGTAGCCATCGTGAGATAGTCAACATCCTGAATCCCGCGCCGCCAATGCTTCAGGCGCAGCGAAGCAAACGGGCCCTGCACGCCATAATTGTCCTCGGGGTAGCGCGTGTCGGTACCGGGGTAGAACAAGACCCCATCCCCATTAAGATAGTTCCAGCCTGTCTCACCCAGCACGTCATCGAATCCCTCTAACTCGCCATACGTTTGCGCCTTTTGAAAGACGTTGGTCTGGCCGGTGTTACCCTGAAAGTTATCGTAGTAGGTGGAATCCCAATAAAACCAGCGGCCAACCCTCATCTTGTACTGCCCCCAAGCTAATTCACGTAGAGCTACCCCCTCATCTTCAATGGCGAACGAACCGGAACCGGGCCGATTGCTGTTGTACATATAGAACCTCTTCTCAGAGTTAGCCAGGTAGTTGTCGACCGCATTCTGCCAAACATCGGTGAGGTCAACCGAATACCCGGAAGTAGGTATATCGAGGGATGGTGTATTTGTCGCTGCCGTGGGCAGGTCAATCGTCGCCATTGACATCAGTTGCTGGCCAGGTCCCGAATTATTGTCCATCCACTGAGACCATTGCTCGATTTGGGCGTAGTCGTCAGACTCGTCTATCAAGTAGAGGAAGTAGTCAGTGGGTGTGGTGAACGCCTGGTCATTAAACCAATTGACCCATGCATCGGTATTAGCCTCCATATCCTCCTGGGAGCCATCCTGCCACGGCCAGCTACTGTACGTGCCAATTGAGTAGACGTTGTTACCCATCCCGACGCCAACACCATCATACTCCCTGGCCAGGGTGAAGAGTGTACCGTTCAGGCGAGATTTCCAAGCGTCATCCATTCGTTCAATCTCAGTATAGTCGTCAATCAGCGAAATCTTATGACGATGGGCGAGCTGGAAATGCCGATCGGCAAGTTCGAGGGATTGGGCATAGATAGGAGTATCAGGTTCTGGATATGCATTGTCCTCGCCAAGATACCGATCGTTGATTGATTCACGACACAACCCTAACATCGTCCTGGCGTTGGGCAGGTCGGGAAGGGCGAAATTCCGAACACATAGGCTAATGGGAATCTGTCGGGTGAGTACTCCGTCTTCTGTGATAGAAATCGTACCAGTGTAATCGCCAGCAGGCGTATCCTGCGGGATATAGATGTCACCCCAAACGGATTGGTTGGTGCCGGCGGAAATGGTGAAAGGTGAGTTAAATTCAAGTGGCACAGCAATCTCGGGATAAAACTTATTGTGGCAAGGCCGATTCTCCCACGTGCCATTGCCTTCCCCATCAGTATCATAAGGTCGACGGCAGCGCTCCGGAATATGCCGCTCATCATAGTCATAGCCAGCATAGAACAGGTCAGTACTGATCCCCTTGATTTCCAGGTAACGTACGTAGAACAATTCTATGTTGCGGCCAACATAGTTGAAAACACCGTCGCCAATCGCCGTTTTGGTGGTGATGCTGGTACCGTCAGAGCCAGTCAACTCTGTTAGTCTCACGTCCACGTTAGCAACATCCATCGTGGGAGCTTCGAGTACTAAGTTGAAAGCTACCACTTCGTTGCGAGCGCCGAATAGGGAGATGCCCATGCCATCCCACACCGAATTGAGCACTGCATTGGGATCATTCGTAGCCCGCAACTCATCGCGTGTCACTTTGTTACCCCCTTCGTTGGCCCACACGTGGGCGATATTGCTAAAAGCAAGAGATGAGCTAGTTGGTGTTTCAGATTTTTCCCACTTTTTTACCTTTTCTAAGATCTGTAAAGTAAACCCATTATTATGGATTTCCTTAGCAAGGTTCTTCTGTTCTTCTTCCGGTAAATTTTGCAATAAATCAATGAATTCTTTTTCGTATTGATCAAGTTCTCCGAGAGGAGAAAGATAAATATTAAATATTACTGGAAACTTTCCTTTAATGTAGTCTTTTACCTTGATTGTCTCTGAAGCGAAAATAAAAGATGTATTGAGGAGTATTACGCAAAACAACATAAATGTAATTAAAAATAAACTTAAAAATGATTTATTAAAAATTTTCATGTCCTTT
>JAUXAC010000179.1 GCA_030615035.1 Dehalococcoidia bacterium
AAGGGTGATTCGGTTCCTGCTTTCTCGCGTTCCTCTGCCATTTTCAGTAACTCCTTTGCCTGTGCTAGTGTTCCTCCCACCTCATCTTTCTTTGCCATCCTAACGACGTGTGCCTCCTCATCGTAGACATACCTAACCTCAGCACCTCCTTTTTTCTCCGCTTCTGCCCTCTGAATTTGATCCGTTGGCATTCCTGCCGTCTGTTGAACCTCAGGAGGAATGTCAATCTGCTTTTCAGCAAACCACCGCCCAATTATGAGCTTTCGCTTGGCAGGAGCGATATCGCTGCTCCAGGCAACCAGGCCTTTGAGGAGAAGCTCAGGCTCTTCAAAGACACTGGGGCCACCGGTGTGAGAGATATGCTCAGCGATATTGGCTGCCAGGTCCCCTTTTATCTTGTACTTCCTGAGTAGCGTGGCGAAATCCTCCTCAACGATGGGCACCTCTCTTGTTTCCACTTGGGGTACCGAATCTGGGTGCTTGCTTCTCAAATGGCTTTTTAGTGCCGTCTCAGTTTTGAAAGGCTCATGCTCGCATCCTTCTACCGGGCATTGGAATTCTTCCATTTTTCCTTACCTCTCCTTTCCAGCTTTGTTTGACTCAAGGTTGGGTCAAAGTTGACTCAAACCCTCTAGCTTTGTTTGGCTCAAGGTTAGGTCAAGGTTGACCCAAATCCACTAGCTTCACTTTGACTCAACAGCCACCCCCAGATTAGCTACCAATAGGGGGTATCCCTTTTACCTCTAGCGAGTACATTTCTAATACCATCACCCCATAAAACAAAGGCTTTATGCCTCTATCGATAGCCAACGCGGTCAAGCCATTTTTGCTTTTGGATTTGTAGCCCCCAGCCTATAAAGAGATTCATCAGGTCAACCAGGTCTGGTTTGGGAATATCGCCCAACTTGAAGGCAAGCTCAGCAGAATCTCTGAGAATAGACCTCATTTCAGCCGGGACTTTGATGTGGAGGTCATAGTCGGGCTTAGCCTCTGTTTCAACTGGCTCCGGTGTGGGGACTTCTTCTACTTGCTGCGTCATAGACTCACCTCCTCAGGCAGCAACCTCGTCAAAAAGGAACAGGGCAAGAACCTCACGATGAAGGTTACTTGCCCCGTTTTTCCTATTCTTTGAAATTGTAGCACTCTTCACGACAAAATGCAAGGGCTATATTCTTGGCAAAGCGACAAATCAGCTTGGCTGCTATTCAGCAAACAGTGACAATTACCACCTTGACGCTTTCTAAATTCTGGTTTATAATGGGCTTAAAAAGGCGGGTAGTTTCCAAAACTCATGTTTTAGCTATCCGTCTTTTCTGTTTGGCGGAAACTACAAAACGGGGCAAGCGAGGATGATTTGCTTGCCCCGTTTTCTTTTTGGGGAACTGAAGGAGAGCTCATGAAGAAAGTAGCTATAGTAGCCCTCAAAGGCGGTGTTGGAAAGAGTTCAGTGGTAGCTGGGCTAGGTCTGGCTCTAG
>JAUXAC010000170.1 GCA_030615035.1 Dehalococcoidia bacterium
CCGGCATAGCCGCGATAACGGCAGCCGTTGAGGAGGTTAAGGCGGGCACCGGGGCTAAAACCCCAACACCCGGACCCGCAGCGCAACGATTCAACTGTGGTGATTGCGGAGCTGAGTTTTCGCTTTCTACTGAGATACTAAACGACCCCCGATTTGAATCAGCTACATGCGAAAAGTGTAGGCGGAAATGGACCAAAGAGGAGCTGCTAGGGTGACTAGCTTCATGCAGAGGTCAGCAAAACATTTCGTGCTAATCAAGGCTGCCAAGGAATTTAAGAAAGAGATTGAAAAAGCGGGGCTGGATAACCTCAAGATACTGGCTGAAGCTGGCGTCAGCATAGTAGGCACCTACCTCAACGGCTGCTCTCCCCAGGAGAAGAAAAGACATAAACAGGAGCTCATCATCCTCTTCCAAATGGGGGTCACCCCCGATATGCTTCTTGATGAGATAAGTAAGTTAATGCCTGGAATTGGTGCTATAATGGTGGGGAAAGAGGGCTATAGGAAGGCAGAGTTAGAGAAGATTGCCGAGTTTCTAAAAGGAAGTTAAATGGGACGAGGGTATGGTTGGACACCTGAGGAAATAGCAGTTTTGAGAGCACACTACGAGACGGGACAAAGGTGCGACATAGAACTCCTATTACCTAATCGACAATGGAAAGCAATTAGGACTAAGGCAGAGAGGCTAGGTTTGCTTCGCCCCTTTAAGGGCGTGTTGCCTAACCAAAACATTAGCGTAGCTGATTTAAGTTACTTCGCCGGCTTATTTGACGGCGAAGGCTCAGTAATGCTTCGGAAACTCGTCAGATTCAAACAAGCCTATGTTCTTGAACTCAGCTTGACCAATACCCATCTGCCAACCCTTCAATGGATTAAAGAATTGTGGGGTGTGGGTAGCATTAGATTAAAGAAAGCTCCCAAAAGCACTAGGCCAGCATGGGAATGGCAAACCTCAGGAAACCAAGCTTTTTATGTGCTGAAGCCGACACTGCCTTTCCTCAAGATTAAGAAGCAGGAAGTTGAGATCGGTATTGCCTTTCAAGAATTAAAGCGGCAAACAAGAACTGTTTGGGGGGCACATAGACCTCTGACCCTTGTCGAAGAGGAGCAACGCTTGGCTAAGATTTTAAAAGGCTGCAGAAATTGAAGAACCAACAAGTTCGTCCTATAATTAAAAGTAAGCAGGGTTACAAACAAAGCGAGATCCAGAACCTTGAGCGATTTTTGAGGGAGGGATAGTAATGGCTGGACGCTATACCGACATTATAGAAATAGAAGCCCCTGATAGTGCCGCTCAGGGGGAGAGGGTTGATGTTACTGTTAAGGTCAAGAACATAGATACCGTTAATCACTATATCGCCTGCGTCGCCATCGTGGATGGCTTACGCTTTATTGACCAAGTTGCAATAATTCTCGCAGAGGGGACCCATTCATATTCCGGGGCCTTCTTGATGGCGGGTGGGGACGTAACCATCTACGCCTACAGTTACTATCCCGTTGGGCCAGATTGGATTCTTGATGACACAGCCGAGAAGGATGTTGCCCTGACCGAAGTCTTTGAGGGCA
>JAUXAC010000043.1 GCA_030615035.1 Dehalococcoidia bacterium
GGTAACAAGCAAATCCTTCTTGCCCGGTTTCAGCTTCCCCTCCTTTACAGCCTTTAAGAGGGCCTGGGTGGCATGCTCCACCTCAATGTCCCAGCCCTTCAGGATTTTTGGATACTCCTGGGTGAATACCCTCAGGCAGGCAGGGCATGAGGTTATAATCTTCTTAACACCGTGCTCCCTGAAGACCTTTAGATTGTTCTCAGCCAGAATCCTGAAGTCCTCCTCATACCCCCCGTTCAAGGCAGGGGAGCCGCAGCATACCTCCAGGTCCTTCAGTTTGATGAAATCCATCCCTGCCTTCCTGAGAAGGCTTTCATACCGCTTGCCCAAATCCCTTAATACAAATTTGGTCATGCACCCTGGGTAATACAGGGTGTTCCCTCCTGCTATCCTGTCCAATAATCCCATGCGTCAACACCTTATGCTCCATTATCCCATAACCATTGCGATTCCCATTATGAGCATTATAAGGCCTGCAACCAGCCTCATCCACCTCTTTGACTTCTCCCTCCATCTCTCTGCCCTCTCCACTTCCATCTCAACGAAATACACCAGCCCTATCAGGACCATGAGGGGGACAATATAGAAGATATTGTACCATAAGAGATATAAAACCCCAGCCATGCCTGTTATGCCCTGCCCTGCCATGACAGTGGTATAGAGCAGGGGGAACCCTGCTGTGCAGGGAAGCTCCACAAGGCTTGCGAACAGGGCCAGGATTATGGCAGCGGGTATGGTGGCTCTTTTGACCAGCCTTTCTATGGTGGGCTTTGCCCTGCCGGATATCCCCAGGGATATGCCCTTCCCGTATGCAAAGAAGTCCTTGAGCATGAGCAAACCCACTATCAGGGCTATTATCCCGACACCCAGTTTAACATAGGAGTAATGGCCTATGAAGGCGATGAGCCCGAATATGCCGAGCATGAACAGGAAGTATATTATGAAAACCACCAGGGTATAGAAGAACCCCACCCTGAATACCTTCCTCTTTGTGCCAAGGGAGAGCAGGTATGCCAGGAGGAAGAGAAGGACAGAAAGGGTGCAGGGGTTTATCCCGTCCACCAGCCCCAGGACAACCCCAAGGACGGGTATCGGTATTGCATTCAGGTTCAGCTCGAATTCCCCCAGAAAGGGTATGGGTATCTTTATTACATTGTTTTCCTGGTGGTCAATTTCCAGAACCCCTTTAATCTCGTTCTCCAGGTTGCTCTTTATCTGTATATAACCGGCATAGTACCTTTCCCCTATGAAGACCATGGGAACGCTCCCTATCCTTGCGGCCTGGACAATGGTTTCCCCGTACTCCTGGCTCATATCAATATACAGGGCCGCATTCTCCGGGTTATTCCATACCTCATATTTCCTGAACTCCACCTGGGGGTATCTTTCCTCAAGCTCCTCTATCACAGGGTATGTCATGGCGCAGTTATCGCAACCCCTGCCGTAGAAATAATAGACTGTTACCTCTTCCTGCGCCATTGCCAGGGGCACTGCCATCAAAACCACTGCCAGCACCAAAAGAGGGAGGATTTTTTTGTCCATATTATTTCTTCCCCCTTTGCCTTAAATTTATTTTCTCCAGAATCTTGCACGCCCTGCACTCCTTCTGGGAGCTGACCTCGCCGCATCTGCTGCAAATCCCTGCTCCCTTTCCTTTGTATGCCTGCCTCAGTATAGGCAGCATCTCCAGGAATGATTTTATAATATTATTTTTCACGCCAGGATGCCTGGCCTCCACATTATTGATGAAGTTCCTGAGGCTTATCCTGAAGCTTCCCCGGGCATTGGGGCATTCTGAATACCCGTCCAGGAAGCCCCTCAAAAAGGCATAGGAAGCGGATTCCTTCTCCCTTACAAAATACAGGGGTTTAATCCTTTTCACAAGCTTTTCGCTCTTTATTATCCCAGGGCAAGGCCCCAGCCTTGCCAGGGCCCGGATATTCCTCCTGAACTGGTTCATTAAAATGCTCTGTATCTCATCATCCATGTTATGGGCTACAGCAATCCTGTCCAGGCCCAGTTTTCTTGCCTTCTGGTTCAGAATACTCCTTCTCAATACCCCGCAGACAGAGCAGGGCTTCTCCCCTGTCCTCTTCACCATCTGCTCCAGGGTTAGTCCGAACTCCTGCTTAAAGGAGTAGATTTTCAGGGGGATTTTCTCCTTTCTGCAGAATCCTTCCAGGTTCTTCAGGGTCCTGCTCCTGTAGCCCTTTATGCCCTCGTCCACCCCGATTGCAACTATACTGAAGAACCTGCCTCCCCTGGAAATCTTATTGAGAATATGGAGCAGGTTCAGGGAGTCCTTTCCCCCGGAGCAGGCAACCCCTATCTTCCCCCCCTTCCTGATAAGCTTATGGTCCCTGATGGTCTTCAGGACCCTTCTCTCAAAGTAATGTATAAAATGCCTTTTACAGAACTGGTTCCCTGATACCATAATTACAGGATTTTTCAAGCATTCCTTACAAGCCATATTACCGCCTAATCCGAAGCCTTTATATGGATTATCCTTATTTTATCCCTGGGCTTTAAAGGGGAATTCTCTGTTAACAAATCCCTTCCCCTGGCAATTATAACTGATTCAGGATTTATCCCCAGCTTCTGGAGTAAATCCCCCACCTTTCCATTTATTTTGACAATCCTTTCCTTATTCTCCCTTTCCATGAATACCCGGATTTTCATATCCCCCAATTGGAATCAGGGCTTAAAAATACAAGAGTGTTATAATTTTCGCTGCAGGCCGGGGTATGAAAATTAGACAATGTCTAAAATATATATCAGAGCATAGAAATATTTATATAAGACAATGTCTAATAAATAACCATGAGCAGAAAGGGCGGCCCTGATGAAATGAAACTAAAGAAAATTAATAGGGTTCTAAAGGAAAACCCAGGCGGCCTCTGGGTAAGGGAGATAGCAAGAAAGGCAGGCCTGGACAAGTCCACTGTGTCTATCTATCTGGAAAGGCATCTGGCAGACAAAATTGAGGAAGTGTTTGCAACCGATAACCAATGGATAAAGATTGTAAGGCTGAAGAAATAATATTAGACATTGTCTAATAAATCCACCCCCAACCAAATCAGCAGCAATAGAGCTCCTTGGGAATTTTCCCCTCCTGCACCTCCCCAAAGGGATTCCCGAACTCCCTTATATTGGCAATCATCCTCTCATTAGAGGGAAGCTCCAGGCCCTTCTTGACAACCCCCTTTCTGACCTTCCTGAGCAGTTCAGGCAAATCAATCCCTGCAGGGCAGTTCTGCCAGCACGCCCTGCAGTCCGTGCACAGATACGCTTTACCTTTGCCCTTCTCAAGCCTTGATGTTATTATCCCCCTTGGTCCAGGGTATCTCTCCCCAAAGTATTCCAGAAGCTGATGAAATGAGGGGCAGAAATTAATGCATGCACCGCAGTTCAGGCACCATAAGATGTCCCCCAGGCCCTTTTCAATCAATTCTTTCCTCCCGTTATCCAATAGAATGAGATAAACCTCTTTTGCGCCCTGGGCCCCTCTCAGGACCTTCCCCCCAATGTCCCCGGTCTCTGATGGGGATGATATTATGTTCACATAAACGGGCTGTTCCCTTCCTGAGCCGAAAACCGTTGCAGCCTTTACTATTACCATGGCGTCCTCAGGTTTTGGCAGGACCTTCTCAATCCCTGCCAGGATTATGTGCTTCCTGGGCAGCCTGGTTATAAGTGAGATATTGCCCTCATTCTCCACCAGGACTATCCCCCCGTCAGAGGTTATGGCATTGGCCCCGGTTATCCCCACATCAGCTCTCAGGATATCCTGCCTTATCCTGCCCTCCAGGAAATCCAGAAGCTCCTGCTCCCCTGAAATCCTCTTCCTGAACTCCTTCCTTATTATTTCCGATATATCCTTGACAGATAATGCCAGGGCAGGCCTCAGGGGATGGATATGGGGCTCCCCGCTTATCTGCAGGATGAAATCCCCTAAATCCGTTTCCCTGACCTTCCTCCCTGCCTTTTCCAGTTTTTCGGTCAGGCCAATCTCCCTGCACGTATTGGATTTTGACTTAACTATATACCTGTCCCTTCCTGTAATCTCCAGGACCTTTTTTACCGCCTCCTCCCCGTCCTTTGCCCTGAAGACCCTTATACCGTTCCCCTCCAGGCTTTTCACCGCCCTGTCAAGCATGGGGTCCAGGTTCTTCAGGGCCTCCTCCTTTATGTTCTTGACCCTTTCCCTCAGTTCCTCCTGGTCAGGAATCCTGTCCCTTCCGGCCTTATACCTCATCACAGAGCTGTAAAAACTGGCCTTATCCCCTTCCCTGTTCTTTACCAGCCTGGAGACCTCATCCTGCATAACCATAGCATTATTTTCCCTTTTACTTTTAAATATGCTCCCCCAAGCCTGGGGACCGGGCTTTGTTTAAATAGTCGAGTTTTTGAGACACTTTTTAAACAAAAGCTACTTATTAAACAAAGCCTGAGGACCGAAAGCTTTATAAACCCTTATGAATATATATTCAATATAATAATGAATAAGTATTCAAATGATTAAAAGGTGAAAATTAAGGAGGTGTTAACATGCCAGGATTTAATGGAACAGGCCCCCTCGGAAGAGGCCGAATGACAGGAAGAGGGCTCGGCCCCTGCGGAAGAGGACTTGGCAGAGGATTCAGGAGATTAGGATATTCCCAGCCCCAGACAGCCTACACAAAAAAGGATGAGCTTGCAGACCTTAAGGCAAAAAAGGAGCTTATAGAAAGGAACCTAAAGGCAATAGAGGAAAGGCTTAAAGAGCTTGAAAGGAAAAAATAAACCATGCCAAGGCCAAGAAGATTCAGAAGGGTTTGTTTTGAGCCAGATACAACATACTTCAAGCCAGCAGGAATAAGGATGGCAGAGTTAGCAGAGACTGTATTGACAGTGGACGAGTTCGAATCAATAAGACTCAAGGACCATGAAGGATTGGACCAGAATCAGGCAGCCAAAAAAATGGACATCTCCCAGCCTACATTCCAAAGGATTTACGAATCAGCAAGAAAAAAAATAGCCGATGCCTTAGTCAATGGAAAGGCCATAAAGATAGAGGGCGGCCCTTACAGGATAATGCCAAGGGGCAAAGCCCATAGATTCAGGAAGGGAAGAAGAGCATGAATTCCACTTCATGTTCTCAATTCAACCCCACCGATACCTTTAAATACCCCTTTATTAATTAACTAATTAACCAATCTACCTCGCAAAGGTATTTGGTTTACAATGTAAAATGGAGGTAATACAATGGTAGAATTCCAGACACTGAAGGCGGATGAAGTCAAATTCGGAAAGAACAATTTCCTTGAGGTTGCCAGGAAAAAGGCAATCGCAGAGGAAGGCGAAAA
>JAUXAC010000050.1 GCA_030615035.1 Dehalococcoidia bacterium
TGGATATTATCATACCCCCCACCGCCCCCAGCCCTTTATCACCTGAGGCTATTACGTTAAATATCATTTATGAGGATGATGACCTTTTAATCGTGGACAAACCGGCCGGACTGGCTATCCACCCCGCCCCGGGACACCCAAGTCATACTCTGGTTAATGCTATTCTGTCCCACTTGCCCAGCCTGGCTGAAATCAGTGACTCAGAACGTCCGGGAATTGTACATCGGCTGGATAAGGATGCCTCAGGCGTGATGCTGGTGGCCAAGAATAATGCCGCTCAACTAAATCTAATAAACCAGTTTGAGGCTCGTTCGGTGGTAAAAGCCTATGTGGTGCTGGTTAAAGGGCACCTTACCCCGGAGGACGGAATTATTGAAGCCCCCATCGGGCGCGACCCCCGTAACCGGAAGCGGATGGCGGTGGTGACCAAGGGCAGGGAGGCCCGCACCCAATATCATGTAGTTAAATACATAGGCGACTATACCCTGCTTGAAGTCAGGACGGAGACCGGTCGCACCCACCAGATACGAGTTCACCTCAAGGCTATTGGCTATCCAGTGGCAGGAGATGCGACGTATGGAGTAAAGTCAGCCTATTTATCGCGGCAGTTTCTCCATGCCTGCCGCCTTGGCTTCCACCTGCCCTCCACCGGCGAATATGTAGAGTTCACCTCCGAACTCCCCCCTGACCTGGAGCAGGCACTGAAGGATATTGGCTAGCAAGCTAATTAACAAGGTGGTAGAATGAGGGAAAGACAGCTTAGGGAGGTGCAACATGAGTATTACCCTAAATCAGACATTGGCTCTAGTAGGCAAGCTGGATGACACCCCAGGAGATGAAGTTCCGCGGGAACGATTCCGCCGGTTCCTGAGAGAAAACGTTCGTGAGGTCGGCCAAATTCGTGACTATGTGGAGGGCTGTCTGAGAGATTCAGGTGACCAATACAATCGTGCTCTACAGGATTTGGTCAACCACCTTGGGCAGTTCTTGGAATTTGAAGTGACCTTTGGGCGTTATCATGGTGTTCAGGGACAACTTGGGTTCGATGGGCTCTGGGAATCCCCGACAGGCTTCCATATTGTTGTTGAAGTTAAGACGACTGAGGTTTATACAATAAAGACTGCTACGCTTGTAGGCTATGTGAACGGATTAATCTCCGAGAAGAAAATCCCCAGTTGGGACAATGCTTTGGGGCTTTATGTTGTGGGACGCCCAGACCCTGAGATTCGGCAACTTGAAAATGCTATCATGGCTGAAAAGAGAACAAACCAACTGCGGATCATCTCAGTGGAGTCTCTCCTATCTTTGGCTGAAATGATGAATGAGTATGATGTCAGCCATGAAGACCTCCTGGCTGTGGTGCGCCCATCGGGTCCGACAATTGATTCAGTAGTTGATCTCATGGCACGTTTGGTTGCCCAGCGTCAAGCAGAGAAGTTGCCAGAAGAGGAGAAAAAGCCTTCACAACCAATAGGTGGAGGCGAGGTTGCTTACTGGCTTACGCCTGTAAAATCTGACGAAATGCGAACGGCAGAAGAGGTGATACAAAGTCTTGTTGGGCAGGAACAGATTTATGCTATCCGCGAAAGGACGGCTGGAAGAAAACATTTGAAACCAGGGGATTGGGTATGCTTCTATGCTACCACTAAAGGTGTGGTTGCCCATGCAAAAGTGCTCTCGAAGCCTGAGAAAAAACTACATCCTGAGGTGCATGCTGAAGAATTCCCGTGGGTGTTTGGCTTGGAAAGCGCTCAACTCTATCTGAGTAAGCCTATCGTTATTGATGCTTCCATAAGAAGTCAACTAGACGTTTTTCGAGACCGAGACCCAAATAAATCTTGGGCATGGTTTGTCCAAGCCACGCGCAGAATAAGCGCACATGACTTTAACATTTTAACACAAGGGGCAATTGCCTGAGACCTGTGACTGATACTACGGAGAGAAGTTTAGATGACCAACCCAGTCCGAACGCGTTTTGCGCCCAGCCCCACCGGGTTTCCTCATGTGGGTAATATCAGGACGGCTCTGTTTGCCTGGCTCTTTGCCCGGCACCACGGGGGCAGCCTCATTGTCCGCATTGAGGATACTGATGTCACCAGGAAGGTCGAGGGGGCGGTGGAGTCTATTCTTAATAGTCTACGCTGGCTGGGTCTGGACTGGGATGAGGGCCCCGAGGTGGGCGGTAAATACGGACCCTATTTTCAATCGCAGCGTTTGGACAAATACCATAAGATAGCTCAACAGTTGATCGCACAGGGGGATGCTTATTACTGCTACTGTTCTCCCCAGCGTTTGGAGGAGATGCGGGCGGAGCAGGTTAGGCGAAAGCAGCCGCCGGGTTACGACCGCCGCTGTCGGGAGTTAAATCAGCAGGAGCGGGCTAAGAAAGAAGCCGAGGGCATTACCCCGGTGGTTCGTTTCAAGGCCCCGCTTGAGGGGCAGACCAGGTTTAATGATTTAATCTGGGGTGATGTGGTATTTGAAAATAGTACCCTTGATGATTTCATAATGCTTAAGTCGGATGGCTACCCCACCTATCACCTGGCCAACGTAGTTGATGACCATTTGATGGAGATAAGCCACATTATTAGAGCTGAGGAGTGGCTATCCAGTGTTCCTCGCCATGTACTTATGTATCAAGCTCTGGGCTTTGAGCCGCCGCACTTTGCTCACCTGCCTATGCTCTTGGGGGCTGACCGCAGTAAATTGAGTAAGCGGCACGGAGCAGTGTCTATAACCGACTATTATGAGCAGGGTTATCTACCCGAGGCGATGGTAAACTTCCTGGCTTTGCTCGGCTGGTCTCTGGATGATAGGACTGAGATTTTGTCCCGGCAGGAGCTTATAGACAACTTTTCCCTGGAGCGAGTTAGCCGAACGGCGGCTATCTTCAATCGGGATAAGCTCAACTGGATGAACGGCGTATATATTCGTAGCTTAACCGCTGATGAGTTTTTTGAGGCTGTGGAACCCTACTTAATGATGGATAGCGTTGCCGGGCAGGCAGTAATATCAAGTGAAGAATATGTGAGGCAGATTCTGCCGCTTGTTCAGGAGCGAGCCAAAACACTGGTTGAGGTTGCTGAGCTGGCTCAATTTTTCTTCGTTGAAGAACTTGATTATGCTCCCAGCCTGCTCATAGGTAAGAATATGAGTCAGGAATCAACCACTGAAGCCTTGAAGACAGCGCAGCCCAGACTGGAACAATTAAAGGTGTTTGATGCTGAATCCCTGGAAGCACTGCTCAGACCTCTGGCTGTGGAGTTAGGATTGAAGACAGGACAGCTCTTTGGCGCGCTGAGGGTGGCGGTTACCGGGCGGACAGCAGCACCACCATTATTTCAGACCATGGCAGTGCTGGGTAAAAGGCGGTGCCTGAAACGAATTGAAGCGGCGCTGGATAGACTGGGGAGAGCGTCAAAGTAATAGAGGATAGGAACCGCATTTGTCTGAACCTGAATACCTCTCTTTGTACCACTCTGGTGAACTCAAGCGGCGGGCTGAGAGGCTTGAGGCGCGGTTAGCTTCATGTGACATCTGCCCCCGCGAGTGTCGGGTAAATCGGCTTGAAGGTGAACTGGGGTTTTGCCATTCGGCTTATCTGCCCATAGTCGCTGCAGTTTGTGCTCACCATGGTGAGGAGCCAGCTCTTTCGGGAAGTGAGGGGTCGGGGGCGGTATTCTTTGGCAATTGCAATATGCGGTGTGTCTATTGCCAGAATTACCAGATAAGCCAGGATTGGAAAAAGCAACAATCTAAGGAGGCAAACTGCTATGCCCTGGCGGAGAGTATGCTCTACCTTCAGGATGAGTTAGGCTGCCACAACATCAATTTTGTTTCCCCCTCGCACTTTGTCCCCCAGCTGGTTCGGGCAGTGCTGGAGGCAGTGCCCATGGGACTAAAGATACCGCTGGTTTATAACACCAACGGCTTTGACTCGGTCAAAACACTAAAAGAGCTTGACGGTATAATAGGTGTTTACCTGCCTGACTTGAGATATGCCTCTGACCGGTGGGCTAAAAAATTCTCGCAGACTCCAGATTATGTGGCACGGGCTCGTGAGGCTATCAAGGAGATGTGCCGGCAGGTGGGGGAGCTGGTGGTGGACGAATCCGGGCTGGCGCAGCGGGGATTGATTGTGCGCCACCTTATTCTGCCCAACGGGCTGGCTGGCAGTGAGGACTCACTCGCCTGGCTGGCTGGCGAGGTTTCGCCCATGGTCACGGTCAGCATCATGTCTCAGTACTCACCGCAGCACCGGGCGCGGCGGATTCCCCCGCTCTCAAGGACAATTTCGGTATCCGAACACAAAGCTGTTCTTAAGTTACTGGATGAGGTGGGGTTGGAGAATGGTTGGGTGCAGGAAATGGGGGCATCGGAGAACTACTTACCTGACTTTGAACGAGAAGGTCACCCCTTCTCTTTAAGTGCTGACCGGCGGAAGTAACGGTTTTTACCCCTTCCGCTTGCGGTTGACGAAGGCAAATCGGATTTTCAAACCGTTGCGCTTCTTGTCCTTCTTATTTACATTCTCTATGAAGGTCTTTAAGTCTATAAGTTGTTTCGCCTTGGTAGCGGTCTTCTTTTTCATAATAGTTAATTGTATCACTATACTCAGGTATGAAGCAACTAGGAGGCAGTTGCGAAACTCCCTAGACATGGTAGAATTGCAGTATGGCGCTGTGGGCACTTATTATCAGTATTATTGCTTTAGTGGCGGCAATGGTAGCACTACCAACTATTTTCCAAATGATTTGGGGGAGACCGAGACTGGTAGTACGTTTTAGTTATCGCAATATGGAAAAGGGCAAGATATTAACATGTGGGTTAATAAACCCGCCGATTACAAACCGTTTACTCCGCCTAATGGGCGTTAGAAAAATGACAGCAGAAAGTGTTGTGGCAAAGTTCTCTATC
>JAUXAC010000126.1 GCA_030615035.1 Dehalococcoidia bacterium
GTCCAGTCGTGGTCCATCGGCTGAGTCAAGGAAGCCGTGTTGAGATAGGCGCAGGCTTCGGCATCCGTTCCAGTCATCTCCTCACCTTTGAGTGCCCTCATATTCATCGCAAGTCTCTCCAGGGTAATAGAGGTCTTTAGCCACTCGGGAAGTGTATCTCCCCAGCCCCCAGGAAAGACAATGATAGGGTCACAGAAGACACCAACTATGTCGGAGATGCCTTTCTCTACTGTCAGCTTATTCAATTATCACCTCCTTTCTTGGTTATTTTTGGGTATAGTTATCCTTTCATTTCTAGCCTTTTTATTAACCGTTGAGCACCCCAGCTAGAATGTCTACTATCATAATCATGTCAAGGTTGCGGGCGATTAGTTCCTGTGGATACCGGCGGATAAACTCTTTCAGGTCAGCTTCCTCGATGTGCCAGGCTGACATACCATACTTTGATGGCTTGGTGCCGTAGTGGTAGTAAGCCTTGATAGCTCCGCTGTTAATGCGGGCTTGAACCCATCTGTGGTCTACACCGAGGATTTCGCATACATCCTTCTTGGTGAACCAGCCATCCCGCTGCCGCCGACTGATATTCACCCTCTTAGCTCTCAAAACTACCGAGTTTAGGGAACGGTGCATCTTTTTTGCCACCGTCCGCGGCCCCCAGCGGCGGAGTAGCCTCCTTAGTTTCTCATCTTCTTTTGGGGACCAGGGATGCCTGTTATCGTGGTTCCCCAAGCCCATAGCTGAAACTTGCCCCTTGACAGCAAACTTGGTAACCCCTAGTTTTTGGCCAATCTCTATCGCTGAATGCCGAGTGTGGGCATAATCCCTGCGAACAATCTGCCTCTCTTCCTCAGTCCAGTAGTGCTTCGGAGCTGACCCGCCCTTAATGCCGGCATCGACAAGGGTCGGGTTCTTCAACAAATTTCACCTCCTTTCTCTTTATCCTTTCGCATATCCCTGATTTCGTAAGGCCAGTCTTCGGGTGGTTGCCAGTTTGGGTTATCGTGCTCATACTCTTGACCGATACACCCATAGCCACAGTTTGAATGAACACATTTACCGTCTGGTCTAAGGTAGATATAAGTTGTGAGTGTCAATTCCATTTCCTCACCCCCTTTCTCTCAGATTTTGGGCATAGTTACCCCTTCAAAGAGGGGCGTCGCCCCTCTCTCGCCTATATCATTGCGGGCTGTAGTTTTATTGGCCTCCCCCATTTAAGCCTCAACCGTATGTCAGAGTCTTTTGTCTGCCAGCACTTCTTACAGGCGGTGCAGTTCTTCACCAAACCGTAATCGTGGAGGCAGGGGTCGCCTTCTCCCTCTATGCTCCAAACTCCCCAGCTACAGGTCGGTCTATCAAGATGCGTGAAATCTATGCTTGCCCTCAAATACACATTTGGTAAATCCCGGAATCTTTCTAAGGTTTTCCTCAGTTCAGGAACACGCCAAGACCTAGTAGAGCCGAAGAACTTAACATTAGGTAACCTATTCGCTATCTCAATCCATTTCTCCAGATACTCAACGCTGTAGAAATCACCGACCACGTGGAGCCGAAAAGCCTCAGTTTTTGATTTTGATATTTCACGGACTATCCTCTCTACAAAGCCTGCCTGCTTACTCGCTTTAAGATTGTTTTGGTATATCTCCCTCATCTTTTGATGGGTGAATCTCCCCCGCAGACCATAGCATAGGCGTCTACAAAACTCTGTTTTACCTGGGCAGGTCTGTAATACAGGTAGCGAGAAACTAGGCAACACTCCCACTTTCGAATTCCATCTGCTAACTTGTGCCGGCTCTTTCACCTTGACCTTGGCCTCACCAAACAGGTCAAGTTGAATTGTCACCTGTCTCACCTCCTTTCTTTCATTACATCGTGGGGATTGGATATCTTGGCATACCAGGTTTCCTCACCGGTGCGCTTGTCTCTGACTACCAGTTTGCCGCAATGAAGACACTGAAGTGCTTCCTTAACCTTGTTATCCATCAGGAAGCTCATCTCATCTTCACAGCATATCGGTTTTGGCATAATATCAGCCTCCTTTCTGGGCATAGTTACCCCTTTATATTTTTACATTTTTATATTTATATATTGTTTTATTGTTTTATTGATT
>JAUXAC010000122.1 GCA_030615035.1 Dehalococcoidia bacterium
AGTATTTTCGTTCGGACAGTGCTGCCTATCAGGCCAAGGTTATTGATTACTGTAATGATAACGCTATCTACTACACTATTACTGCCGATAAGGATGTGAGTGTGATGAGTGCCATCCTGAATGTCCCGTCCAGGGCCTGGCAGCCTCTACATGACCGCATTGATGGTTTTAAGACCGGCCGGGAGATAGCTGAGACGCTTCACACCATGAATGGCTCGGATCATAGTTTCCGGTTGATTGTCATTCGAGAGCTGCAAGACAAACCGGATCTGTTTGGGGCTTATCAGTATCATTGTATTATCACCAACATTCCCATTGAACATAAGTGTACTGAAGAAGTGATTTGGCACCATCAGGGCCGGGGGAACTGTGAACGGTATATTGAGGACACAAAATACGGTTTGACCTTACGTTATGTTCCTTGTGGTCAATTTGAAGCGAATGCGATGTATTACACCATCGGGATATTGACCTTTAACCTGCTGAAGTTGATGCAAATGACGGTCCTTCCAGAATCGTGGTTAAAGAAGACTGTATTGTCCTTACGTAAGGGCTTGTTCAGAATGGTGGCAAAGGTCACCACTGGAAGCAGACAAATATATCTTCAGGTGTATAAAACGTCAGAAGAGCTTGGTCAGCTCATCCGCATACGAGAGAAGATATGGACGTTACCTTTGCAGGTTGCGTAATCGGAACGCCACTTAAAAAACAAACCAGCGACGTGGATTGGGTTGGATCGGAACGTCCTGACGAGGGCATTAAGCCTCCAAAACATAGTCACTTGCCATTGAATAGTGTCTATATCGGCATAAAACCGGCTGTCCGAATGGATACCTTCGGGAAAAGTCTCCACACCTTGCTTTATAACTGAATTCAGGCTTGGAAAAACCAGATGGATCAGTAAAATTCGGGTCAATTGTCGGAATTCGGGGTTAAGAAAACAGGACTTCCCCCGAA
The DNA here is from genome assembly GCA_030615035.1 of Dehalococcoidia bacterium. The sequence continues at coordinate 958 of JAUXAC010000122.1, forward strand.
AATTAGACGCCAGTGATTTTAACCTATTGATATATAGAAAGATATGGAGACTGACAAGTGGAGAAGGCTGTTTTTTCAGAAAAACGGGGGAACTTCTTGTTGATTGAGATAAAGGAAGCGCCCTAACCTTTATAAACGGGATCAGTGGTTGATTCCCGACGACAAAACAAGGAGGGCGCTGATGGATTTTAGTCAATTTGCCGGGAGATTGCGAGAGAAACTTACCCGCTTTTCGGGGGAACTTTATGGCCGTCTGGGGAAAACGGCTTCCCGTTTCGTCGTGGAGGCGGTCTACGGGATCATTTCTTCTCAGTCAGTGATGCTCACTGAGATGGGCCGCAGCTTAGAGGAGGATGTCTCCTTGAAAAAGATCGAGGAGCGTTTTTGTAGGCAGTTAGCCAAGCCGCGTCTGTGGGAGCGGCTGCAGCGGTCGCTCTTGTCCCAGGCCGCATCCAAGATCTCTGAGGGGACTCTGCTCATCCTGGACCTGAGTGACATCCAGAAGAAATATGCCCGGAAAATGGAATATGTGACCGATGTCCGCGACGGAAGCCAGCAGGTGATCGGCAAAGGCTATTGGACGTGCCAGGTGGTGGGAACCGACGTGGAGAGCAGCCAGATCGTTCCTTTATATCAGGCCCTCTACTCCCAGGACTCGCCACAGTTCAGCAGCGAGAACAACGAGGTTTTAAAAGCTGTCTCTCTGGTTAGCAGTTACACCGGCAATCGTGGGGTCTGGGTTATTGACAGGGGTGGCGACCGGGGACGGCTGTTCCGCTCTTTGCTAAAGGAGGACCATCAGTTTATTGTCCGATTGGTAGGAAACCGTCATCTGCTGTACCGTAACACCCGTGCCTTGGCTTGGAAACTGGCCTGGTCGTGTGCCTGTCCATATCAAGATACCCTGGTAAGGGAGGAAGAAGGCCGGGAAAGGGCCTATCAGATCAGGTACGGCTTTCTCCCGGCAAGGCTACCTCATCACCCTGAAACTCCCTTGTGGTTGCTGGTGGTGAAGGGGCTTGGGAGTCAGCCCTTGATGCTGCTGACCACCATCCGGCTAAGGAGAAGCGCGAAGGTCCTTAAGAGGGTGTTATTTTCCTATCTGCGACGCTGGAGCATTGAAGAGACCATCCGGTTTATTAAGCAGACTTATGATCTGGAGAACATC
>JAUXAC010000112.1 GCA_030615035.1 Dehalococcoidia bacterium
TGATATGGCAAGGGTCAATTCTCTCAGGCCAATAGCCCAGGGCATTGGTCACCGGATAGGCAAAAAGGTAACTCTAGTTCACTTTAGTAACCGCCAAGATTTAGAGGTTATCAATTAAACAGTAGTCAAATACTGTGGAAAGGAGCTAGATATGAGATTGGACCATGAAATTAGAAAGGATATAAAAACTTTTGAAGCTCACAAATGGACATTCCCCTTATTCTTTAAATTAACTCTCGAATTATTGCTGGATATCCGTGAGCTGCTAAGGGAGAAAAGCAACAGTAGTTAGATACTGTTAGCGTGTAGTGGGCATTATACGCAAAGGGGGATTAAGTATGCCACAGCCGGGAGACATAAGCAATTACACTGGCCCGACGGGGAGAAGATACAATCGTGTTTGGGTAGTTTGCCCTGAATGTAGCGAAGGAAGATGGTTACAGGAATCATACACAAAGATGCCATTATTTACTGGCCGGTGCCTCAAGTGTTCCCTGAAGGCTAACAAGGCGGAAGGATGGACTAGGGCGCCAAGTTTTATTGGATAGCAAAGTTTGAAGCAGAAAGGAGATAGAAATGAAGAGGTATATTATTGAAGCGAGTACGGATGGCAAAAGGTGGATTGAAATATATACGAGCCCCGATTTGCCATTCACTCCGCCACCTGGCTCCCTGCTGCCACGTGTCATCCTGAATGTCGAGCAGTGGAAGTGTATCAGGTTTTCTGTGGTTGAGGACTAGCGTATAAGGGCTGGTTCACTCAGAAAGGAGGAGATAAGTGAAATTATCAGAAGCAGTCAAATGCTACGAGGAGTGCTTTGGGGAAGATAATAGCGAAGGGGCTGGAGGGTGCCTTTATGACAATTGCCCACTTCATGAGGAAATTGAGGTTGCCGCCGGCTACCCTAGCGAAGAAGGTGGTCAAATAACCTGGAAGATTGAGGGTTGTTCTCTCCTGGGCAGGCTGGAGGAACAGCTAAAGGATAAAGTACTCGGAGTGCCTTTCCCAGAGGACTAGCGTATAAGAGTTATACGCAAAGGAGGGAAGTGAAGAGTGGCCATTGTAGAAATTTTGTTCATTGGTGCCGTCGGGGCTTCAATCGGCTTATTCTTAGGTGTAGTCCTTACCTTGGTGGCTTTTAGAAATCAGAAGGAGGGAAAGAGTAATGGACGTATTCGTTTACCGGGAACCAAAAGGCTTTGAGACTAGAGACCTAGAGGGCATTGAGGAGCTCAGGGAGCAGCTCACCAACTATGGTCCCCTCACCGATGACACTGAGGTAAAGGTGGAAATCACGGCAGCGTGGCGGGAGATAAAGGGGCTACTATCGCTGCCAGGGATGGAAGCTATCTGGTTTATCCCGCCGGTAGAGAAGTAGCGTATAAGGGCTGTTACAGGCAAAGGAGGAGAAATCATATGGAACTTAAGGAAATAAAAGAGAAGTTGAGAGAGATGGCACCAGCCTTCGCTCAGCGAGTTGCACCAGTTTATAACTTTCTGAAGTGGGAATGGTCACCAGAGGGTAGTGTGCCTCATATCCCAGATGCCAAAGAGATTGAGGAAACGCTCTACTCACTGATTGAGGGGTTGACCCAAGAATATTCCGGCCACGGCACAGGAGGGTTAGAGGTTTATCACGAGCCTCCCGATAAAGAAACCGGTGCAGGTGGCGAATATGGGCTGCTTTTCACGATAGAGGAAATAGAAAGTTACGATGATAGCGTATAACCTACATTACACGCAGAGGAGGGATAGCAATGCCAGAAACGCTAGATGACATTGTTGAAGATCTGGCTGATAAATTGGGAATATACGGACCTTTCCCTGTAGGAGACCACCCCGCTGATTGTAAATGCCGTATCTGCTTCACCATTGAGATGAAAGACCGTGTTGAGGCGGCAGCCGAACTGGAGATAAAAGATAGGATACTGAAAGACGAGAGGCGAAGGATTTCAGATTACCTCAAAGCAAAATACGGTGATGTTGGTAAAGGTGCCAGTAGAACTGCTCTTTACCGGATAGCAAAGGACTTGGCTATAGATTTGGTTCTAAGGTAACGCAGTGCGTATAAGGGCTGTTATAGCAAAGGAGGCATAAGTGAGAAAGATGGTTAAATTACCCAGTCAAGCCCTGAGGCAAAAGTCAGCGAGGGTAAATAAAATTGACTCCAAGATTAAGACGCTAGCCAAAGAACTGGTAGACTTCATGCGGACCCGACAGACTGACACATTCAGACCCATAGGGCTATCTGCTCCCCAGCTCGGTGAACTGGTCCGGGTAATTGCCTTCAACCGAAATCCGATGTCCCTTGAGGAAGAGATCCAGGTGCTGGTTAACCCTGAGTTCGTCTACCAAAAGGG
>JAUXAC010000045.1 GCA_030615035.1 Dehalococcoidia bacterium
GGTAGTACGATCCGATGCAGCGGCACCTTATTGTCCACCTGCTCAAGACAATAAACGAGAGGACCTCTCTGTATTGCCACACACCCGATGTCCTCACGCACCTCCGGATGTGCCCTCACAAGTTCAATGGGCATGGAAAGATTTAATTCGACGCAGTCATCGGCTTTCCATTCCCGCTCTATCCGAAGGTACCCATGCTTCGGTTGTAGCGATTTCGCCTCCATTCCGTTGACCTTGAGACTAAACTGGCGACACCAGGCGGGAATTCGTAGCTTCAGCCCGAAGGATGCCGGAGTTTCTGGTTCCACTGTGATTATGACCTTTCCGTCCCACGGATACCGCGTGTCCAAACGCAGACCCACCGTCTGCTCAGCAACATGCAGATGGGCTGAGCCTCCGACGTACAGATGCACTATGGCATCGGTCTCGCTCTGGGAGTATACATACTTACCCAGGGATGCGATGAGACGCATGATATTGGGTGGGCAGCACGGACATTCATACCACGCCCGGCGATGATGATGATGAATACCACCAGAACTTGCCAGCGGATTCTCATAAAAGAACTTCTCACCATCCAGCGACACTCCGCTAAGAAGACCGTTGTAGAGAACACGCTCCATTACGTCCGCATAGCGTCCATCGCACTCGAACTGCAACATGCGGTGTGCCCAGCCTACAAGGCTGACTGCCGCACAAGTCTCTGCGTAAGCCGTTACATTTGGCAAGTCATAGTCTTCCGTGAACCCCTCGTTGTATCTCGATGAGCCGATGCCACCAGTGATGTACATCCGTTTCGAGGTCAAGTTGCTCCAAAGGCGGTCGCAGGCTGTCCGCAGTTGCTCATCACCAAACTCGGCGGCCACATCAGCCATGCCAGAGTAAAGGTCCATTGCCCGAACGGCGTGTCCCACCACCTCGTCCTGCTCGCGGACCGGCTTGTGTGACTGGTTATAATCATACCCACAAGTTGGGGTGTAGTCGGCTCTTATACGGGGGGAGCGGCTCCAATATAGTCCTGCCCAGAATCTGGCGGGGTCCTCTCCTCGCTCTATTGCTTCGCGGTCATAGTAGTGAGGCTGTTGGCCGCGTTCATCCAAGAAAAATTTCGCGAGAGTGGCATAGCGCCTCTCTCCGGTGACTTGATAGAGCTTGATGAGTGCCGCTGTGAATCCACCACTTCCGTAGCCGGGCTTTTTGCCCGGTTTACTGCCAAATACCGCGTCAATACAGTCCGCGTAACGGCAAGCAACGTCAAGGAGTGTTCGCTTACCTGTTGCCTGGAAATGTGCTGCCGCCACCTCAAGCAGACCTCCCAAAAACCCCCCATCACGCAGGTTCGTCCAGCGTTTCTCCGGTTCGATAACTTTGTAAGAGCCGGGCATGTAGCCATCGGGCTGCTGACGCTCTGTGATCAGCTCGACCAGTCCATTGAGGAGTGACTCAAGTTGTGAATCAGGATGTTTTGTAATCGAATAGCTGGCTGCCTCAATCCACCTGTAGATGCTAAAATACGTGAAGTGAGGCAAATAGGCGAAGTAACGCGATAATGGCTCTTTGCCGGGTTCCCAGTCTGGTTTTAATGAATCCATTTGGCCTGTCGCCTTGAATATTTTGTACACGTATGGAATCGTCTGCTCCCGGTTAATCTTCATCCGCTGAGCCCAAAATGGACCATCAATTGTGACGTTACTCAAATGAACTGGTGTAAGTTCTTTCTTTATCATCTTCGTTAGTTCACCCTCCTTAACTATAATGCTTGCAAATAGCCACCTTACCTCCCAGTAAATTAAATTGGGGGCTGGGGAATTCAACCCCATCCCCTCATCCTTGCAGGGTGCTCACTCCAATCACCTCTAGAAGCTCCCCTTCCAACCTTAATTTCAGGTGGTTGCGAAACCTGAATTTTTGATTATTCAATCACCCACTCCGCAAGAAGCTTATTCTCTGTTGGAGGAGTTTTCGACGTGTATGCTATCTTTAGGCCACTTGCCCCTTCTGGAATATTAAAGAGCATCTTACCCTCTATTTCATCACCTACGTGGAGGTAGGGTGGGGTTAGTATAGGATTCTCTCCGAGGTACTGGTGATACAAATACGTGTTACCCTCGGAATCGGATATGCTAAATCGCTTCTCCCCCTCAAGTCTCCTCCGCCTGTTGCTCACATTTTCGATTTTAACAGTGCTAATGAGGAAGGACATACCGGGGCTTGCTTCCTCAGTGGCCATACTCTCTGAAGCCTCGTCATAGTACTCGTAGCTATCAGTTACGATTAGCTCTGATATGGTCACTACTACCTCTGATGATTGGAATGTTTCTCCAATGCTGAGAGTGGCAACCCCCTCCTCTTCTTCTTCCTCTTCTTCCTCCTCTTCTTCCTCTTCTCCCTCTGGTACTGCCGGACCGCAAGATGCCAACACTAAAGCTGCCACTATTATCCAGCTCACCCCCAGCCATACAATTTTCTTTTTCATTTTCGTTAGTTCACCTCCCTTAACTATAATACTTGCAAAGAGCCACCTTACCTCCCAGTAAATTAAATTGGGGGGTGGGGAATTTAACCCCGCCCCCCTTTTTGCTTCGGGCCACTAATCCCATATCACGCATTGCCCAAGCTCTGTCGGTGGTGACTGCTGCTGCCTAATACCCCAGCTCTGCCTTCAGGTCTTGGTCAATCCAGATGCGGGCATTAATGTGAGCATTTCCCCAAGCACTCTCATTAAGCTCACCATAGTAATTCTTTACCCACGGCCACCAACACAGTAGCTGACGCGGAGCACCAACGTCTATATAGGGAACATCATCAAGCCCAATAAAGGCTAGCTCTTTAAACATGAGGTTTCGGGCATCTGCATCAACCGTTGTTTTCGATTCATCATACAGCGCCGTATAATAGTCATTGTCATAAACAGAGACGCTCTGCCCCGGGTAAAACATAGCTCGCAATACAATTAGCGGAGGCCAGTTTTCGTGGGTTCTGGTCATGACGTCATAGCCCACGCGCGCGCTAGTTAGATTGGCTGCGGCGACTGCCTCCATTACCTCCATTTCAACCGTAACGCCAATGTCAGCCCACATGCCTTGAACCAGAGTTGCCAGCTCTATCCCGACGGGGTCATCGTTGCTAACAAGGAAGAAAAGCTCAATGCCCTCGGGGTAACCCTCATCAATAATCATCTGAGCTGCCGTCACCGGGTCATAGTCAAATAGCTCTTGGGTTGCCGCCGGAAGCTCGTCAAATGGGGTAAGGGGTGGATTTAAAGGCCAGCCATACATCTCGGCCTCAGTGAACAGGGCTGCGGCAATGGTTTCCCGGTCGGTGCCAATCATCAAAGCTCGCCGAATCTCTTTATTATCCAAATACTCGGTGTTAACCCTCAACACTATAAGCCTCGTCATAACGCTTGTTATTTTTCTTTGTATCAACTCAGGGCTTGTTGCGGTTAGGGTGTCCTTGTAGCGCAAAGGAACCTCCGCCGAGAACCCTCCCATGACGTCAATCTTCCCCGTCCGCAGGGAGGCTATTCGGGTAGATTCTTCGGGTATGATGGCATAGATAAACTCGTCTATAAACGGTATTTCATATTCCACGCCGTCGATGGTCGTCGTGTCCCAGTAAATAGGATTCCTGTCGTAGACAAAGGCAGAACCGATGATATACTCCCTCAACATAAATGGTCCGGTGCCAACCAGGTTGTCCCAATCAGAAGCACCGGCGTCTACCACTTCTTCACAATATTGTCCCTCGGCCCATCCTGTGGACATCAGCCACTTCCAATCAGCATTGAAGTAATTGGTGGTAATAACACACGTGGATTCATCCACGGCGTCTATGGAGTCTATCCAGTCATAAGGATAAAGCATCCAGCCCCCGGCTGTACCATCCTTGAAGCGGTTTAGGCTATATGCAGTATCATAGGCAGTATATGGCCTCGATGCCATTACGTGTTCTTTGCCTATCGCCGCCCAATAGACCCCCGGACGTATGGTGTAGGTTATCTGTTCAGGAGTAACTTCCCAACTTTCGACCAAATTGCCTCTACAGTACTCTTCGGGTATACCAAGGGTTCCTCCAAAGGCATATTCATCGGTGCCTCTCGGCCCATATTTGTCTATGTCTCCCGTTATTAGGAAGTCTAGAACGGGGGCGGCGTATTGTACTGTGCCACTTACACCAACAACCATGTCCGCACTTGTTGACTCCCCCCAGCTGGAGGCCATAGTGAGCGTCCCACCACGTTGTGGCGCACCTACTGGTGGCACTACCACCTCATCTTCATCTACTACCTCATCTTCATCTACTACCTCATCTTCATCTACTACCTCATCTTCATCTTCTTCATCTACCACTACCTCTTCCTCAGCGCAAGAGGCCAATACTAAGGATGCCACCAATAAGAAGCTCAACCCCAGCCATAAGACTCTTTTTTTCATTAGTTTTTCCTCCTTGCCTTTTTTAATAAGCAATACCGACCGTTAATTTCATTTAATCTCACACTTTACCCTCCTTCAACCCACAAGATATTTTCACGTTATTAGTAGCTTATTTTTACTATAGTTTCTTTTTACTGCTTTGTCAACCCTTCTGGAGCGCTGGGCTCACTTTTTACGGCGGCTTCTTTTTTCGCTCTCACCCCATAGCGCCCGACACCACCCCTCAACCTCGGGTCCAGTAGATCTCTCACCGCATCGCCAAACATATTTACACCATAGACCACAATAGCCAGGGCCAGACCGGGCCATATAACCATCCACGGCGCCTGGAACATATGGGTGCGCCCCATGCCACTAAGCATACCTCCCCAGCTCGGAACCGGGGGGGGGATACCAAAGCCGAGGAAGCTCAGGCTGGCCTCAATCAGAATCACGTTCGGCACCCGTGCGGTAACCAGGATAATTGTGGGTGCCATAACATTGGGCAGGATATGTCGGGTAAGTATCCTGGTGTTAGAACAGCCAATAGCCGCCGCCGCCTCTACATATGCATTCTCCTTCATACTCATAACCGTGCCTCTTATTACCCTGGACCCGATGACACCCCACAGTATCCCTACAACAACAATTATCTGCCACATACCCGGCCCGATGATGGATACCATGACCATCATGAGGATTAGCCCGGGAATGCACATAGCGGTATCAACGAACCTCTGCACTATCAGGTCAA
>JAUXAC010000204.1 GCA_030615035.1 Dehalococcoidia bacterium
TTGGCGCCGCCTGCCACTCTCTGGGCCCTGACAACGCAGCCAAGGGGCTCTATAAAGGTTCCCTCCTCGTAGGAGAGCTCTGCAGGGAGTTTAAGGACGCCTCCGGCCTTTATGTTAATTTCAGGGATTCTCAGGTATTCGGAAAAGCCGCCTGGCTCAAAGCTTGTCTTGTGCAGGGTCTTGCATGCAGTCTCCCTGCCTGTCCTGCAGAAAAAGCAGGAGTTGCAGGGCACGTGGTGTGTGACGAAAATCCTGTCCCCCTTTGAAAACGCAGGGTTTTTGGACTCCTCCACCAGCCCAGAGACCTCATGGCCCAGGACCAGGGGAGCTTTTTTAATCCTGTACCATTCCATCACATCAGAGCCGCATATACCGGAGGCCATGACCTTCATAAGGATTTCATTCTCTTTTATTTCGGGTCTGGGGGATTCCTCAAGCCTTACATCCTTGTTGTTGTAATACATTGCCGCTTTCATAATTAATCCGAAGGCTGCTTCTCGCCCTTTACCTTCTCGAATATATCCTGGGCCTCCTGGACCGAAGCCTTGCCATGGACTATTGACCTCATGGCCTTTATCATGGGTATGGGGTAATCGTGCTGCCAGATGTTCCTGCCCATGTCCACGCCTATGGCCCCGGCCTGCATGCCGTCATAAACAAGCTGGAAAACGTCCTTTTCTGTTTCACACTTCTTGCCCCCTGCCATCACCAGAGGCACAGGGCATCCCTCCACCACCTTCTCAAAGCCGTCGCAGTAGTAGGTCTTGACAAAGCTCGCCCCGAGCTCTGCTGCTATCCTGCATGCCAGGGCCAGATACCTGGAGTCCCTGGCCATCTCCTTTCCCACTGCTGTCATTGCCATTACGGGCATTCCGTACTGCTCTGCCTCATTCACATAGTTTGCCAGGTTCATCAGGGTCTGCTTCTCATTTGATGAGCCCACAAAGATGGACATGCCCACTGCCGCTGCGTTAAGGCGCAGGGCCTCCTGTATATTGGTTGTTATGGCCTCATTGGATAACTCGGTAAGTATGCTTGTCCCGCCCGAGACCCTAAGAACCACTGGCGGGGATGTCTTTGGGTCAATGCAGTTCCTGATAACGCCCCTGGTTATGAAAAGAGCATCAGTATAGGGTATAAGGGGTTCTATGGTCTTCCTGGGATTCTCCAGTTTTGTGGTTGGCCCCAGAAAGTATCC
>JAUXAC010000133.1 GCA_030615035.1 Dehalococcoidia bacterium
TAAACCCCTGATGGTCGTCTACTTATTATATGGACATCACCATTAATCTTTAGTAAATTCCCTTCAATTGAAGGAGGGGATCATGCTAATGAACGAAGAACAGGTTACAAACCTGAAAGAGCTCAAAAGTGGTAATTATCCGCATTATATGAAAGTGAAGGCGATGGTCTTGTTAGCCCTTGTGAAGGGGTATAGGAAAAAGGACATTACTGAGATGTTTGACATATCACGCCAGTCCATATACAATTGGCTGGAAAGTTTCCGGAAAGGAGGCATAGCATCACTGCGCGTGAGGGAAGGGCGGGGTCGAAAGAGCCAGGTTGATCCGGTCCAGATAGAAGAGTATTTGAGGCAGTCTCCCCGGAACTTCGGTATTCCTCGCACTCGCTGGACTTTGACTTACCTGGCTAAAGTGGTGCCTTGTCTTAAGGGATATTCCCCCTATGGTGTGCAGAAAGTGCTGAATCGTCTCGGATATGGTTATAAACGGGGTCAGCCTCAAATGCACAGTCCAGATCCGGATTATTTAGTCGTCCCTGAAATACTTCATAGCGCGTATAGTATTAATGGCTTACGCCTAGTATTGGAGCTAAATTATCACCATAAAACAGTCTGTTAACCCTAAAAGCTGGTGAAACCCCGCCGTTGGCGGGGAAATATGTATCCTAAAAAACAGTCCATACCGCAAGATGAACTGTTTCGCTCCCGCCTGGCCCAGATCATTAACACGAAGCATTCATTATGTCAGTTAGCCCAGGCTATCGACTGGTCCTACTTCGAGCAGGAGTTCGGACCGTTGTATGTAGAAAACACCGGTAGACCTGGCAAACCGATCCGTCTGATGGTAGCCTTGCACTACCTCAAGCATACCTTTGATGAGAGTGATGAGTCGGTGGTGGAGCGGTTTCTGGAAAACCCTTACTGGCAGTATTTCGCCGGGTATGAACACATGCTGCATCACCCGCCGCTGGAGCCGACCAGTCTGGTGAAGTGGCGCCAACGGGTAGGTTCAGAGGGAATAGAGAAAGTGTTTCACCAGACGTTGGAAACAGCCAAGAGACTGGGCATGTTGAAACGCTCTCATGTGAATAAGGTCAATATTGACACCACCGTCCAGGAGAAGGCCATAGCATTTCCCACAGATGCTCGTCTGTTCCAGAAGATGCGTGAGCGCTTGGTGAAAGAGGCCAAGGCTCGTGGCATCAAGCTGCGCCAGAGTTACAAGCGTTTGGGGAAGAAGGCGCTGGTCAAGCAGAGCCGTTATGCTCATGCAAAGCAATACAAGCGTGCCAGGAGGGGGGTCAAGAACTTGAAGACCTATCTGGGCCGGGTGACCCGTGATATCCAGCGTAAGGTGGATAACTGGGACCCTGGATTGGAGGACCTGCTCAGGCTAAGTGCCCGTCTATTAGGTCAAAAAAGGGACAGCAAGAATAAGCTTTACAGCATTCACGAGCCACAGGTTGAATGTATCAGTAAGGGGAAGGCTCATAAGCGTTATGAGTTTGGCTGTAAGGTGAGCGTAGCGACCACTTCTCGGGATAACTGGGTGGTCGGCATTCAGGCTCACCATGGGAACCCCTATAATGGACATACCTTAGGCGATGCCATAGATCAGATAAGACGGCTGACGGGCTGGCAGCCCAGGGAAGCCTATTGTGATCGGGGTTATCGTGGACATGGCTATGAAGGAAAGACCGTAGTTCACATTACAGGTCAAAGTCCTGGGAAAAGAAAACTTAGCCGCGCCGAACGCAAATGGCGAAAGAGACGCTCGGCCGTAGAGCCAAAAATAGGCCACTTAAAAGAAGACAACCGGATGAGCCGGAACCACCTGAAAGGCAAAGAAGGTGACCGGATCAATGCCCTTTTGAGCGGTTGTGGTGCTAATATGAGGAAGCTGCTGGTGGCTTTCTCTTTTGTCCTTTTTATTTTGAAGAAATATCTCGGCGAATCAGTCCGTTTGGCCTGGTGGTCGATTACTTATCGACCCTATCTGGCTC
>JAUXAC010000222.1 GCA_030615035.1 Dehalococcoidia bacterium
CACCCACACCTACGTCATCAGCCTCAGCAAGCACGCCAAGAGATGGCGAGACGTCAACGAATGGCACCGCGCCTTCGAATGGAGCAATCCCGTCGGGGAGGAAGAGCCTTTTTTAATAATGTATATTATTGCCTGGCTGGTCCTTCTGATTTGGGCTGTTGTTATCTTGATATCGACTTCTCGCTTTTTTGGCCGACTCCCTAAGCGCAAAGCAAAAAGTCCTGACGGGTATCAATGGCCTCGAATTGACATGGCTCTGATGATTATTGCCGCTTTGACTATTTATATGGCCATTTGTTCCCGCAGATTTATACCCATAGCGGCTATCGCAGCCTGCCCACTTTTAGCAATGTTTATTGACCAGATGGTGTGTTCAATTTCAGCCAGGCGTAATTTCCGCACACAAAATCTTCTCTCCGTTAGCCCGATGCCGCACAATCTTCAATTGTTTTTTATCGTTGCCGGTGCCGGGGCAGTCTTGACTTTCGGCCTATGGTGGGGGCTTAAATTTAAGCGCATTTATCTCGACGCCTGGCCCACCGATACAAAATTAAATTCTGTCTTTATGCGGATGACCGCCTCCGATGCCAAACCCTTCTACGTCCTTAGGTTTATAAAAGACAACAAGTTGGAAGGGAAAATGTTCAACTACTGGACCGAAGGAGGCTTCATCGCCTGGGGCCAGGAGCCTGACCCGAACACCGGACGGACCCCCTTACAATTATTTATGGACGGCAGAGCACAGGCAGCCTATGACCGCAAAGCTTATGAACTCTGGTCGACCATTATCTCTGGAGGCCCAATTGTCCGAAATGCCAGGATAATGAGAGGTACCTTGACTACCTTGACCGCCGCCGAATACGTCAAAATCGGCCGGTGGGTAGCTCAACAGCTAAAAGAACGCGAAGTCTGGGTCGTCTTAATGCCCTCAGCAGCGTACACTGAACCTAAGAAAACTTCCTATCACTTCGTAAAAGGCCTTGAACATAATCCCTATTGGCTTCTTGTTTTCTTTAATAACAGGCAAA
>JAUXAC010000101.1 GCA_030615035.1 Dehalococcoidia bacterium
AGTAAACCAGTCAAGTAGAGCGAGCCATAGTAGGGGAGAAACCCAGGAATGCCGAGCGCACCAGCAGAGGGGGGCTAGTTTTAGAGACTAGCCCCTGATTTTTTTTAGCTTCAATTTAGCTTCAATTTTATGCATTTTAGCTTCAATTAAAAATAAATTTTTTAAAAGCTTGACATCTTGAATTATCTATGATATGTTGATAATGTAGATACATTTAGTAGATAGTCTTTACTGATTATAGTATAATACAGATACAAAACAATATGATATGGTATTAATACCTTAAAAATTGAAAAAATTAAAACCTCTGCTGGGAGGTTTTTTTGTTGCCTATGGCCGCTTCTTTGATAACTCAAAGCTGGAAAGAAAGTGGCCTTTTTATTGGTGCTGCCGCTGCGAGAAATAGGGGCTGCCAGGCGGCGGCTGTGTTCCTTATGGCTTGACCGAGGAGGAAGTGGAGAGAGCTAAGCAGGAATACGCTCGGACGCACCAGGACTAAAGGGTACCCTCCTCGATGGGGATGGTTCGGGCGTAGAGAAGCTTCTCACTGACCACCTTTGTGTTGTAGGCCTTGAGGAGATCGATAACCCGCTTCCCGACGCATTCGTCGGCGGCATCTTTGAACTCAACATCGAGCTGGACATTCCTCTCGATGTCGAAACCTTCATCGGGGCGCTTCCACTTGCCGCGGACTTTCCATTCGGTCTTGCCGGTGAGGAAGTCGAAGTGGTAGGCTTTCGGCTGAGCAATTACGATTGAGAGGAGCTCCCTGTCCTCGGCATCGCAGGCCTTCCGGACTGCCTCATCATAGAGGAGGGCATTCAGCTCATCCTGAATGGCCTCGGCTGGCATCTTCTCCGGGTCTGGACCGATTTTGCAGGGGCAAACTACCATAACAAAATAATAGTAACAAAGACAGTCGTTAAAATCAAGCGAGGGTGATACTCCGGAGAAAGGCAGAGCAGCCGGCAATGTTTGACTTCTAGTATATGACTAATAATCATACACTAAGAGTAAGGGTCAGCGGTTCAAATCCGCCGACCCCTTTTTTTATAACAAGAGAGGAATTGCTTCCCCTCCGTTGCTCGCAGGTACTCAATTCTCTGCGAGGTGGCAATTTACTTGCTGGAGCTTTAGCCGAGCAGGTTAAAACCTACCCCATTTACAAAGCATCCACTCCAGCAAATGTATCAAACTGATGCAAAATGCCCCAACAATCTATCTTCCGGGGAGCCTGCCAAGTCTCCCAAGTCTATTCCTCAGTCGAGTTTTCAGTCACACAGCTCCAGCTAATGCGCTGTTAGCTATCAACACTGTGGTGGGCGTTTACCCACACCCTGCCGCCTTCTGGTACATATACCAGCAGAGCACTTTGATGGGTGAGCCGCTATCTTAGCCCCATCGCCATGACTTTACTCTTCCAGGGATGACAACTTATCTAGCGGGATAATGCTGTGACCCCGAAGGACGGGCTGCTTGAGCCACAGAAGATAGATTGTTAAAGGACAGCCATTATTATACCACACTTTGTCGCAAAGTGTGGTAAACATTTACCGGTACCCAGCTCCTCTTTTGGTCTTTTTAATTTGAAGACCCTATAACTTAAAGGTTAGCAGAGCTTGACAACTGAGTTATAATGTAGTAACATCATAGTTAGAGGAGGATAACTCTAATCTTAATAAACAAAGGGAGGAAAAATGTTAGAAGTAAAAGTTGAAACCATTGATGAGGCAAAGGCACTAGAATATCTTACTCACAGCGACGGAAATCGCCCTTTTCATCACCAATACACTTCCATCCTTGCTCAAAAGCAAGAGCGAGGCGAATGGCAGACAAACGGTGACAGTATCCGTTTCGACTCTGACGGCATTTTACGGGATGGTCAACATCGCCTTAAGATGGTGATTCAGACTGGTGTTCCCATTGAGGTAGTGGTTGTAAGAGGTATTGACCCCAACGCCTTTATCACGATAGACACTGGTAAAAAGCGTAACCTTGCTGATGTGTTGGCAATTCAAGGGGAGTCTAATCCTCAAAACCTAGCTGGAAGTCTTTATTGGATACGGCGTTACTTAATTGGAAATATGTTTTCCTCAGGGGTAACCCACGAACAACACATTGCCATTCTCACTCGGCATCCCGACATTAGAGAGAGCGTAGCATTTTGCTCTAGTCTCAGTAAGCCTGCTGGTTATCCCGGTCAAGCCACAATCGCCACTGCTTGTCACTACCTATTTTCCCAGGTTGACCCTCATAGGGCAGCTGAATTGATTAGTGGATATGTTACTGGTCTTGGGCTAAATGGTCTTAGAGACCCTGTTTATCGGCTACGGGAGCAGATTATTGGGTATAAAAACTCTAAACTGAAGCCTACCCCACAACAGATATTTGGAATATTTTGTTTTACTTGGAATGCCTGCCGAGCCGACCGACCTCAGGCTCAAAGTTTCAGAACGCCCACTCATCAACGAGAGCGTGTTGGGATTAATGGCTTCCCCAAAAAGCTATTCCTAGAAGGGCAACTCCCGCTAGATGAAACTAACGAAGAAAACGAAGCCTAACACACAAAGAAGAGTTATCCTACCGACAGAGGCTAGCCAATGAGCTAGCCTCTTTGTTTTTGTCAACTTTTTAGTCAATTTTTACTGGCT
>JAUXAC010000198.1 GCA_030615035.1 Dehalococcoidia bacterium
CTCCTCATATACCTATATTGAAAAGCTTTTATTTAAATAGGAATTATTATATCCTAATAAGCTGACAGCTAAAGTATAAAGGTGAGCTCCCGTCGTCTAGTCCGGTCAAGGACACGAGGTTCTCGACCTCGTAACCTGGGAGGTTGCATGGGTAACTATGCAGCCCAGGAATTCAAATCCCAGCGGGAGCGTTGGGCTCGTGGCTCAGTGGTAGAGCGCACGACTGATAATCGTGAGGTCGAGAGTTCGATTCTCTCCGGGCCCATTCTTTTTCTTTAAATTATTTTCTGTTATTAAATATCTATGAAAGAGACATTTCCATTTACTGCAATTGAAGAGGGCAAAGCATATGACCTGCTGGGTTGGCATATGGACAGATATGAAAGGGAGGAACTTGCCTGCCTTCCACCTGTTAAGGTTATGAGAAGCCGGCCTGTGCTGGGGAGATATCCTGAACTGTCAGAGCTTGAAGATAGTGTATATGTTCCGAAGATATTTGCAATGCATCTCCCGAAAAAGGAAAGGAATATGACAAGCGGCATAAGGGTTTGTTCGAGGTCGCTTCTTACTGACAGGGAATTTGTATTGAACCTGAAGGACCTTGGCTTTAGTGATAGGGATGAATACCAGGCATTCAGAGAGGTTGCGAAGGGGGTTGGAGTAAGGATTGGGGAATCAAGATTCACTAACGTTAATGGGGTAAGGGAACTTGCAAAGAGGCATGGTTTCTATAAGGAGATTTCAGAAATGGGTAAAAATGAATTGGGGAGAGAAAGTGTTATAAGCAGGGGCAACCATGAATTTGATGCCCCTGAGGGTGGTGAGCTGGGGGAAGACTCAGGGGAGGCCTTAAGAAGGTCCAATATGGCAATAACCGGTAAGATAAAGCTCAAGGTAACCCCCCTTGTGTGCTGCGGAAGGCTGCCGAAAGAGAGCCAGCAATATGCAGCTGAGCTGTCAGATTCGGTAAATTCCAAATCCCCACTCTATCAGGAGAAGCTGTTATTCCCTTCGGTCCTCAGGATGGTATATTTTGAGAGCCAGCCAAGGGATAAGCTGTCAGAGCTCTGCCTCTATATAAGCGATTCGCCTGAAGAACTGGAGGATGCAAGGAGCAGGGTGTTTGAGGACGCTGTAAAGTTTTTTGAAACCGTGCCCAGGAATACCTTCAGGTATGGGAGGGAATTCTTGTGGGACTGTCCCTTGGACATATGGCTGGCATACAATGCCACAGGACGCGTTTATAATCATTCTCAGGGGTGGTTTCTGGCGAAGGATTTGCTGGTCT
>JAUXAC010000049.1 GCA_030615035.1 Dehalococcoidia bacterium
TGTAGCTCCTACCACCAGACCATCTTTGAATACGATCCTCATTCCAGGGAAGCGTGTGATTATAGACAATTAGCTAAGGAGATAATGAGTGGCTAAGAAGAGAACCGGGGAGAGCCTGAAGGATATGTTCAAGGGGGAGGCAGGGTCTAAAACGCTAAAGCGTCAAGACGTTAAGACGTTAGAGAGCGGGGAGAAGAAACCGAGGCATACCATCTACTTGTCCCCTGAGGCATCAAGGAAGCTCAAGGTCTATGCCGCCGAGCATGACAAGCGGTTGAATGAGGTTATCGAAGAATTGATCAATGAGAACCTGTGACGTTTTAACGTCATAGCACTAAAGCGTCAAGACAAGGAAGCTCCTGGGGGAATATCTAAAAAATAAGTGACCTCGAGCCATTTGTCCCGAAGTTCCGATAATAAGCCATTATGTAAACTTCCTTCTTTTGTCAAACCCTCACCAGACAAGGTTTTCTAAATTAGGCTATTTTTCATCCCGGAATGAAGATTTTACCCCTTCCTGAAACCCCCATCAATCTTGATGAATTTTTTTCGAGTGGTGAGCTTTCCCCATTTTCCCTCGAGGGATCTTCCTGGATATCTACCTCAAGGTGGAGGGCTGCCTAAAACGGGTGTATGGTAGAACTGGCTTGATAAAATTCTCTTGATAGAGGGACTTTGATTTTAGCAAGGTGTTATAGCTTAGGGTAGGTGCTTAACTTAGCGATTTGCCCCCTCTATGGAGGCGTTTTTCTCGGCAAGGTAGGCAAAAATGGGGATTAGTCCACGATATGCCCGTTTCTGATCCCATCATCCCCGGTTAATTCTTTCCTGACACTCCTCAACCTGGTAAGCAACTCTTGGGTCTTGTCAAAGACTTCCCGGGTGTAGTGTTCCTTTTTTCTCAGGGGCTCAAAAAAATCGTAGATCTCAGAGCCTAGAGCAGCCAACCGCTTCCAGCTTTCAAGAGGGGTGCAACTTCCTCTTATGCACTCCAGCCCGTAGCCAAAGATCTCCCCCTGGGCGTGCCTCAAAATACATTCCCGGCAAAAGAGGGTTTTTTGCCAGGCTTGATCAAACTTCTCCTTGTCTCCCAGGTAGGTGCTGAGGGCCACTAATTCAGACAGGTGATTTTCTACCAGTGGAACAACGGACATAACAGCCTTTAGCGTGTAGCTCTGAAGGTCAACCTTGTTCATTCCTCGATCCCCTCTCCCCTTTCCTCAGGGGATGCAGCTATCCGTTTGAAGGTCTCCTTTCTTACTGGTTCCGGTAGCAACTTGAGTCCGCTAATAAAGTTACTTTGGATCTTAGTAATAATGTTAGTCCAGAATTCCAATTGCTTCAAAACCGCTTCGGGTCCGGCACTATTTCCCCCTCCACCCTTAGCCATTGCCCCGGGGATAATCTTGCCCGCCGTATCGAGGATTTTGCCCAGGAGAAAATACTGCTGAGGGCCAAAAACGGGCTGTGCTTGACCCTCCTGCGCTTGTCGTCGCTCTTCTTCCTGAGCCTTTTGTAACATCTCTAGGTTTTGCTCATCAGTTAATCCCTCTTGAGCCTGCCCTTGACCCTGCATTGTTTTAGCCGCTTCACTTGCCTCTCGTAGAAGAGTCTCTATGCCGTCCAATCTTTTGGTGAGGGTCTTAATTTCTAGCTTCAGGGCTTCTTTTTCGGGATCGGGCTTCGGCTTTGGTTCTTCTTTAGGGGGAGTTTTAGTCTTAATCTCTTTTACCTCGGGCTTCTCTTTGGTGGTCTTCTCCTTGCCCTGAGAGACCGTTTCCTCGGCCCTTTTTACGAGGTCTTTGACCTCTTTGTCTTTGGTACCCTTTTTTTCTTTCTCTTTCATAATTTTACCTCCCAAGGCTTTGGCGAATTTATCAAACAAGGACATTTATCTTATAACCTCGCTCTTGTTCTTATGGCCCAGAAAGAGCACCAATTTTTTCCCTTCCTGGGCCGGATTGGTGACGAAAAAGGACTTTGTTCCCTTCGAGACATAGCCATACATCCCTGCCCTGAGATCAAAGTAATCTTCCCTGCCGGTCAGGGAAAAACTCAGAGAGGCTTGACCGTCCAGATAGAGGATAGAGAAGAAAGTAAAATCTGCCCGGATCTCAACGGGGGCTTGTCGGCTATCAGCACCCTTGACTCTTTCCTTGTTGAGCGGAATTTCCTCAACGACGTATAGCGTTCTCTGATTCATATTTTTCTTCCCCCCCCGGGTTGCCAGCCCGGGGGATCAATGAAAAGGAGATGACCCCTCTGGCCGCTGTTTGGGGTTTGCCAGCCAGAGGGATGCCCAGCAATAGAGACGACACACCGGCGCAAATAAAGAGGCAGTAAATTTGTGGACTAGACCTTTGGCAATATGTAAACTGGTGCTGGTGCTCGGCCTCTTGTTGCTAAGACAAGAATCACAGCCAGTCCTGCGCCCCCCATAGCGAGATAGACCCCATATTTCTTGAGAAAGTCCATTATCCCACCAATCGGCCTTCCCGCAGCCTTGCTCAGAGCAGCTTGCAGGTAGTTTTGCAGTTGGTTCAGGCAGTGCGTGGCGCAATTGACATAATGTTGTTTGTCCCAGGGGAATAGTGCCCATTGTGAGGCATAATGGACGTATCCCTTCCAAGAATTACCCAAGGGTAGGGGATAACGCCTGTCATACCAAGCGTATGCCCATTTCACATCTTCGGTCAATCCACATTCAGTCTCAACTTTTTGAATGGCCTGGAGCACTTTGGGATCTACTCCAGCCTTGCCACCACTCAGGAAGTCCCAGATGTTACCCTTGACCCAATCCCAAATGTCGTCCCAGATGGTATCCTTGTTTTCATTAGCCCCCGCAATTCTCCTTAAACCAGTTTCCAAGTTCATTAACTGCACACTCTCACGTTCCCGAAGATTGACGGGGAAATCCGCATACGACTTGTTATACTGGAACAGATCCTCAAAGCGAACGATTGAGCGGTTAGCCCCAGGTTCGTCAAGGGGTTCAACCTCAAAATCTAGCCTTCTGCCCGAAATAGGATCAACTTTTCTCACTTTCATAAACTCACCTTATATCTTTTGCAGCCAGGTTCCCTTTTCGCCTTTGGCTAACACTAAAGCCAGTATCAAGCCAAAGCCACCAACAATATAAAGGGGAGTAGGGACTTTCTTTAGCTGCACTTTTAGATCCTCCCACCAACCTGGGGAAGCCCCCCCTATTTTTCTCAAGGGGATCCTCGTTCTAGTTATGGGGATTCTGGTCCCGGGTGGTCCTGCCATTCTTTCAACTCCTCTCCTATTCCCTGTGAAAGCTCCCATCTCGTCAGGGAAAACTAGACATCCATTTTGGTCATAAAAACCTTGTCCTTGCATTTAAGCCTCCTATTTTTTCTTGACTAGAAAATGCTCTTTCTCGCCTTTTTGCTCTGGATGCTCTTTTCGATAGTCCTCAGCTATCTTGTTGTATCTTTCCCTGCACTCCTTTGTAGTACATACTCCAGCCAAGAATTGTCGCTGAAACTCAGGATCCGTGGCTGCTATTTGCATAAGGTCAGAGTCTTCACTCATCTTTTTAACGAATATCTTTGCCAGATCAGGGATCGCCCCTTCTCTGACTTTGAGGAGGTCCCAGAGCTCCTGCTGGCTGTATCCGTCAAGCCCCTCTTCTGCGGGTCTTAGCCTCGCCACTTCTTCTTTGGTCGCCAGTCGGCAACGTCCCTGAGAATCACAGATCATATTCCCGATTATAGTTAGCCCGCTCTCTATCTTGTTCAGTTTGTCAAAAAGAGCGTCTTTGTCTCTTTTTTCCAATTCCTTCTCAGCGAATAACCCCTTTAATTCAGAGGCTTTTACGCCTCCTCCTCCACTTTCATCTACAGGCATTTTATGCCTCCTTCACTTATTGGACTTAGGCAGGGAAGCGGTAATACCCTAACCTCTTGGCCCAGTCGCAGTTTAAGCATACAAAAAATATCTCGTTTCCTCTCTGGTAAAGATGAACTGCATGACCACACCGGGGACAAATATCAAAGCCTCCAATGGGCTTCATCTTGATTTTGCCCTGAAGCAAGCCCTGAACTGCCCTACCTAAAACCTGATTTATGTTGCTATTATTCCGGTTGCAGAACTCCTGCAAACCGTCATATAGCTGGTCGCTAATAGAGGCTGATACGTTCTTCATGTTTTCTCCCTGTGCTTTTTCAGAGTCTCGGGTATAAGGTCAGACTCGCTAATCTGCTGGCAAACCGTATCCAATTTTTTGGTGGTCGCTTCTTTGAGGATCATAAATCCCCCCGCGCACCGGCCACAATAAAGGTAAGGCTTCCCTCGCTTGGTGGTGCTTCGACTCATCCAGTTACCGCAGATCGGGCATTTGACGCTACAAAAGCTCATTTCTCCTCTCCTATGAGAATTTTCAAAACTCTAACACATTGATTTTTTAAGGATTCTCGCACTTCCCTATAAGTGTCGTTCTCAACCGCTTCCCTGAGGGTGATCTTGCGAACTTCCCGAAAGCCCCGGGCTCGCCCCCCGCATTCCCTAATCGAAATAAAACCAGCTTCGTTTGGATTCACAACGTCATACCTGAATGTGTATCGTTTATCCGCAGACTGGTTCCGTTGAATCCTCTTTGTCCCTTTTCTCTCAATGGGACGAGTCCACCCACATACCAAACATTTTGTGTACTCAAGCTCACTCATTTTTGATCCCTAAAAAAATAGCCCGCACAAAAACCAAAATAACACTAAGGACTATCTTGGCTTTGGTGCGGACTGTTCCGTTTCTCGGCTAAAGTCCTAAAGTGCCAGTTTAGCTTTTATGCGGGCTGCATGATTTTGCTCGGCCCCAACTGCTAAAGTGCCAGTTATAATAAGATTATAAAAGAACTATTGAAATCATTATAATCGATCCAGAGAATTTGTCAACCCCCCCTCGGTAAACTGCACCAACCAGGTCTTTTTGTCTTACCAAACCCTTTATATAAGGGGTTCTAGGAGCAAAGAGGAAATAATCACAGATAAATAACTGG
>JAUXAC010000210.1 GCA_030615035.1 Dehalococcoidia bacterium
GGCCTTCTTCCGTTGCCGCCGGAGAAGTAGCCCCGGAATTTTGGG
Source organism: Dehalococcoidia bacterium (assembly GCA_030615035.1). The sequence goes on from JAUXAC010000210.1 coordinate 46, forward strand.
ACATTTAATCCGTTAACCTCAAGGTCTTTTTGAACAATAGACTCCCTCATCAATCTGACTGCATCATTATCATGTTTGCTGTCACTTCCATCATAAAGGCATTTAATGGCGACATCACTGCAGAATAAAACCTGATAATGGCCTCCGGATTCCCCATCCAATAGTCTTCCTTCTTCAACTAAATCAGAGTACATCATCACTTTTTCCCTATCCATTCCCAATACCAAATTCTGTTCAATTTTCATTTATTCCTCCTTAACATGATATTAGACACAGGCATGTGCAGCACGGCCTATTGCTGGTATTCACCGGACTCTACAGTTTCAGGAACCATCTGGGTTTTGCCGCTTCTTATGAACTTTGCAAAATTAAACAGATTAATGTCTTCAGGAGTTATCCCAGCTGCCTTTAGAGCTTTGGGGTCATTGCGTATCTCAGCCGCCCTTTGCATTGCGTAAATGGCCTTGTCCGGGCTGTCTATCCGGCCGAGAAATTCAACTGTCCGGTTTCCCACCCGATTTCTGGGCAGGTCAGGTCCTCCATATTTTCCGTTCATATTTATTCCTCCTTGATAGTGAATATAGGGGTTTATAAAGCTTTTGATTGGGTGGAGTGTGCCGGTTCATTAATAGAAATGGGTGTTTTTGGGCTGGAATTATAACACTGTTATAGTTGCAGGCGCGCCCGTGCCCCCATATTTATCCGAACCCCTGCAAATAATATCTATGGGCCCCAAAATGCACCCGAAGGAGGAAAGGATAAACCGCCTCTTCCGGAGGCACTGGAACCCCAGGCGGGTTCTGGCGGGCTATTTCTCTGTGTATATGACAGAGGGCATGATAAGGAGCATAATGATTGTGCTGCCCCTCTACCTTATCGGTGCCCCATTCAACCTTTCCATTCTGGAAATCGGATTCATACTGGTGGTGGCGTATGTTCCCTGGCACTTCAAGTTCCTGATGGGCCTTGGCATGGATGCAAGCCCTGCCGTAAGGGGCTGGAGACGGAGGGCATACATCATGATAGGCGCGCTTATAACCATTATAGGGGTTCTGTGGCTTGCCAACACCCAGCTGGTCTGGCTCGGAATCCTTCCCGCAGTCATT
>JAUXAC010000123.1 GCA_030615035.1 Dehalococcoidia bacterium
AACTGGTTTGATGGCTGCAATGTTATCGGCAGGATTACATTTGATAGGGATACCTTTTTTGATGATAAACAGATTGCCGATTGGCTTAAAAGCCTGCGTGATGACCTCGCTAAACCCTGATTAAAAAACAGTAGTCGCATACTGTGAAAGGAGGACAGGTGGCCACCTCGTAGGTAACGATGAGGCTGATTGATAAAGGGAGCTAAAGGTAAGAGGCTACCAGCCAAAAAGGAGGTAACCATGGTTTACGAAGTTAAACGGGAAGAGGTAACCCAAGAGCAATGGGATGAAATGAAAAAGATTGTCAGAGAAAATGTCTGCCCCGACTGCGGTGCCGACCTTCAGATTCACACCAACCCCGAGAGGGCTACCATTGAGGTCGGCTGCCTTAACCCTGATCACCACGGGTATGTTGAGAGGGAGACGTACACCCAGGCTATGCGCCGCGGTGAGGAAATCCACCCAGCAATCAGAGCTGCTATAGAGAAAAAGATGGTGCCCAAGGACGAGCTGGGGCGGGCGATGAATCTCCTGGCACTGCGCTACCCTGATGCCATCAAGGACCCGGCCACGGCTTCTCTCTTCATTATGGACTGCGCTAGGCTAGACATAGACCCCCTGATTCACCCAGCAGAGGCGGTACCCATCCCCTTCAAGAGCCGAAAGAAGGATGGCAAGGGCAACGTTATCGAGGAAAAGACGACAATAACAATGGTCGTAACTGAAGATGGCTGGCTCTCCATGGCCGCCCGGGGTTGCAAGGAGGACTGGGTTGGTCCGCCGCGTACCATGCGGCTAGAGGAATACCTGACCTCGCTCCCGGAGAACAGAGACAAGCCCCGCGAGGAGATTCTGGCCATCGCCAGGGATATCAAGGAAAGCAAGTGCAAAGACCCGGAAGCCTGGTACTACGTCGCCATCGGCCGGCGCCGCGGCGGTGAGGCTACCATAATACCCGGCTCTTTTACCCACAAGGACTACGAAAAGGCGGAGAGAGCTCACCTACCCGCAGCGACCCAGCCCGGTAACCAGGCCAGGGTCAGGGCCATCAAGAGATGGGTGAGAGAGGTCTTCCCGGAGTGCCGGCAGAGAATGATGGAACTCACCGCTGAATGGTACCAGCGTGCCGAAGGAATTAAGGCCGCCCAGGAATACATCGACGCTGAATATGACTTTATCAGTCTGCCTGCAGGTGGTGGGAAAATTGGCGAGCAGACGGAGAAACAGAGGGGGGTGGGGAAGGCTGCCGCGACAATTTCTTCACCAACGGAGGCAGCAAAATCCCAAAAAATCGGAGCGCCTGCCGCCCGACCACGGCGGGACCCGCAAACCATCAAAACCTTTCCCGAGCTATGGCAGGCACTTGAGGAGGACTTCCAACTGATGAAAGGGCAGGCATTTGCCGAGCTGAATGTGACCTGCCAGGAAGAGTTAACCGAGCTCCCATCAGAGTGTTACAAGAGAATCGCTGCCGTAAGGTAATAAAGGAGCCAAATATGAGAAGGGCCGTTGCTCGGGGTAGAATGTTTCCCCAGAGCTACTCAACGGACCGCCGATATGGGCGCCTGTCGCTAATGGCCTGTGCCCTATTCCCTCTCATGTGGGTCAACAGCGACGACCAAGGGCGTCTCACTGGCGACCCCGACGAGATTAAGTACTCCGCCTGCCCTAATATTGACCATATCACAAAGGGAGACATCCCCGACCTCCTAAAGGAACTGGAAAAACAAGGGTTAATAAAGGTCTACAACACCTCAACAACCCAAGCAGTCCAGATTCTGGATTGGTGGGAAGTGCAGAGGTTGCAGTGGGCATACCCCTCACAATATCCACCACCGGAGGGCTGGCAAGACAGGCTTCGCTATCACGCCAGCCCAACCAAAATAGTAGTCGAAAACTGGCCGGCTAAATCAGATTCCAATTCAAATCCTTTACCTAGTGCATCACCTAATCCTTTACCTAGTGCATTACCTAATTCTTTAGGTAAAGAACAGCAAAACTCCCCCTTAACAACCCCCTCTGAAATTAAAAAAGAAAAAGAAGATAGAACTAGAAGAGGAAGAGGAAACTTACCTAGTGCACTAGGTAGTACCTCACCCTCACTTACAGCTGACATAT
>JAUXAC010000040.1 GCA_030615035.1 Dehalococcoidia bacterium
GTATCGGAATACTGTTTATTTTTTACTTCTCTCTTAAAATAAAACCTTTTGCCGACACCAAGTTAGCCGGCCCTTGGCTATTTCACAATACTCAGGTTTTATCTCGTAGCCAGTACATCTCCTGCCTAGAATCTGGCAAGCTATCGCCGTGGACCCGGTGCCAATAAAGGGGTCAACCACCATGTCCCCTTCCCTGCTCCCCAGGGTTATCAGGTATGACATCAGCTTGATGGGCTTTACGGTGGGGTGAGGATTAGGTGACTTATTTTCAGCCTCGTTTTTCCTCGGAGTGCTACTATGCTTAGTTCTGGGTACCGCAACCCCGAGCCCCTCATTCTTCTCACTCTTACTAGCCTTCGGCACGATCAGGAAGGGGAAGGTTCTCTGGACTGATTCGGGCAGCTGCTTAATCCGCTCTTCCCACCAAGCATCCAGGTCAAAGAAGCGCGAGAAGGAGCCTGAATCGCCTATACAACTACCAACGAAGCCACCCATTTTATAAGAAGTTGCATTTTCTATCTTTTGGCTTCCTTGTCCTATAAAGGTATTCCCCTTCCCACTCTTATACTGCCTCCCATCATTCAGCACATCATCACTTACTAATAGATTGGCGGGGAAGCGACCTTGTTGCTTGAAAGTGGAATAATCTCCCTTTGAGGTAAAAGGAACTTCTCCCCCACTTCTCTTGGCTATATGGTCTAAGCCATCTTTATATCCTACACGATTAGGGATATATTCTTCTTCATCATATTGATTAAACGGTATCCTGCCATTATCCAGCCAAGTGATACCCTTCTGGTTCTTGAGGGCCTGGTCAACATAGGTCTTCTCAGACAGGGGCTTCATGGCCACCAGGATGACTTCCAGTGCCGGTTTAGGTTGAAAGCCACCATAACTGCCGTCTAGGGCTTTGACTTGAGTTTTCTTCCCGATATTCTGTGCCTTCGGGAAGCCCGAGGCATAAGCCCAGTATATCGGGGTGAAGTTTACCAAGAACCCGGTATCCTCAAGAGCTATTGTCATCCTGGAAAGACAGTCAGCCCGCGGTATGCTCATCACAAAGGCAAAGGCCCCGGGCTTCAATATTCTGCGGCATTCAGCCCATATCGCCTTATCCGGCAGAGCCCTGTCCCAGTCCTTGCCCATAAAGGCTATCCCATAAGGCGGGTCAGTGGCGATGAGGTCAACGCTCTCATCCGGCAGTTCATCCATCGAGCGGCAGTCTTTGTTGAATACCCGAATGTGGTTGATTTGGTAGTAAGGCTCCACCTTTTTATTTTTCTCCTCTATTTTCAACGGTATCACAGTACTGTTGATATAATATCAGTTATCTATACTAGCTGATGTTTATTTGCCGTGTTTTGTTTTCATATGACGCTCAAGATTTTCGAAGTGCCGATGACATTCTATACAGACACCGGCATGGGCTCGGTTTTTCATCCGAGTAACAACCCCTTTATGCACCGATACTTGGCGAAGTGCCCCATCTCGCTGCTTTATAAGACATGTTGAGTAAGCCCTTTCCTCGCGTAGGAATTGATTTGCCCTTCTCAACTTTGTCTCTGTGCTTTCGGTAAAATGCTGAGAGTGACCGTTTGGACAATAGAAGAAAGCACCGGATTCAAGTAATCTGTTGCGTAGTGAAGTTGGCATGGCGAAGTCCACGCCACAGACACAGCACTCCTCAGTTGTTAATTGGGTATTCACATTTATTTGAATAGTTTGGTTCATTTCATTCCCTCCTGAACTATATTTGCCCTTCAACGCTTTCTATCCGTTTAAGCAGGGCTGGTATATCTTCCAAGTCAATCCGTTTTATCTCGATATTCTGCATTGGCCAATCCCTAAAGGTATAAAGCGTTCTCCCTGCCATCCTGCCCTGCCCCATGATGGTCTCCGGATTTTGAGGCTTACGGTAGAGGCAGAGGGTGTTCAACCCTACGGTCATTTTCAAATCGCCTTTGACGAAACGCTGTCGGCCACCAATCGTTACAAGAGGACCACCACCATAGGCGAGACTGGCCGCTTTGTAGGAATGTATCGGAGTCTGCCCGGCCATTTCCCATCCCTTATCAAACAGAGCTTTCAAAAATGCCTCTAGCAATTCTGTCTTTTTAACTTCTACTGCCATTTCACTCACCGAAGCTTATTTGCCTTGGTAATTTCCCAAAGGTAACAATCTCCCGGCACTAATGCTTTCTATTAAATTGCTCGGCTGTTCAAGCTCATAAAGGCGTGAAATCAGTTCACTCATACGCTCCTTAATCCAGATGAAAAAGGCTTCGTTGCTATTAGTCCGAGGGACTTGACATTCAAACCGTGTGCCATCACGGCTCCGGTTCGGTCCTGGCATATAGTCCTGAAAAGCATCTGGAGCAAAATTAACATTACTCTCAATTAATTCATACGAATACCTCTTGACTCCATCGCCCGCGATAGCTATAGTCTCCTCGTAGGTGCCAGCCCACACCGAAACCTCATGGGTTCCACCAAAGAATTTGCTTGGGGCATCTGTCGGTTTTGGTTTCACACCGAACTTGTATAGGATAACTTGGTTAACTTCAATTTTCAGCTTCTTAAACTGTTCAAGAGCCTCTTCAAACCGCTTCATAACCTCAACCTGGTCACCAGCTCTCACATCAGCAACGCCTAAAGCATCGGCTACAACTTGGGGCAGTTTTATATAGAAGCGCTCCGCGGGTATGGGACGGCGGTATGTCTCAGTCCGACGGTCCGTGCTGTCGTAGCATATATTGACCACGGTTTCCTGATATGGTCTATCAGGATTGAGATTCAATCTCATCTTAACTTGCTTGACTTTTGCCATAACTAGCCCTCCCTAGTTCGTTTACGCCTATCCAGCCTTGCCAACTAAGAATTGTTATTTTACCCGGGTGCATTTGATTACCAGAGTCTCCCCGACCTTCAGCTGGTAGTCCAGCTTGCAGTCGGCCCCCTTAAATCTTGACTGATTCGCATACTGCTGCTCGAGGGCTCGGTTGACGGCCACTCTGGGGGAGCTCCCCCGGGCGAATGTCTCGCCGGCGTTGACCTGAACTCTATAATCTTTCAGCATTTCTTCACCTCCAAAGATAAGCACTATTATCTTTTCCCCAGGGTGTATTACCCACCACTGAGTATGCCCTTCTTCAAATGTTTGCGACCGCACCAGCAAATGACCATCTTCCCCGTTACGCGGCTCGGATATAGAAGGTTTCGACCACATTTACACCGGGTCGTATCTCCTATCTGCACGTTTTTACTCCCTGGCGGTCTACCTGCTTTTCGCCTCGTTTTGCGCGTCTCTGCCATTGCTCTCAGCCTCTTTTCTGCTTTCCGCTATGGGATAAGTCTCGATCAGACAGTCACCGCCATGGGTACAGTTTCCATTTACATACAGCTCTATGAACCTTTCCCTGACCTGTGGTCCATGCAGTTGAGGATCGGCCTCTATTCTAACCTGCTGCCCACAGGAGGGGCACCTGATGACCCAGATTGTGGCCAACTTGGAAGGCTCACCGGATGAAACAATAAACCTCTTCATGGAAGCACTGGCAGCCGCAAATTGGTGCTGAGGCCGGGGGTCATTGGCCAGGAATGCCCTGATAGCACTAAGCCTGATGATCCACATTCCCCCCGTGCTTCCCAGGCAGGGCTTCTTTTCGGCCCGCAGCCAGCCCCGGTGAATATACTCGTAAACAGTAGAGGGTTGGGTACGACCAAGAAGAGGAGCTGCCTGCTCGCACGTATACCAGGGATCGCGTTCCCACTCTTTCCGGACAATGTAGAAAAAGGGGTGGCTGTAATCTGAAATAAGCCACTGGCGCGTGGGCGCCAATACTACCAACCAGGGCCGTTTCCTGAGACACTTGGCAACCCCATACTCTGAGAAACGCCACAGCCTGGTTTTGCCCTGACTTTTTGCAGACTTTATACCCGAGAGCCATCTCTTCTTTACCCAGAGTAATATTGACTTAGAGCTGGGGATGCCCAGGAGCGAAGCCAAAGCCGAGGCGGTATAGAAGTTCATTTGCCTTGTCACCAGATGTTTCCCCACAGCAAGGTAGATTATCGCGCCCTCCGACCGCTGCAGGCGAGCAGCAAGCACCTTGTCGCAGATGAGCCCATAATTATCTTTAAGGTAATCCAGCTCCTCAAGCGTCCAGTGCCTGTAGGCTCTGGTTGGTTTATCGGCTATTTTTGTTGTCATGCTTCCCCCTCCAGCCTCTTCAACTCACAGTACTGTTTAGTTTCCTTAGCCTGCATCGGCTCCAGCCTTTTTAGCTTTACCTCGTCTGCTTTTCCAATGGTTGTAGTAATAAGAGAGACGTCGCTCTAAGCAACGGGGGCATCTAGTATGGGGTTGAAGAGCTGGTTTGGTGCAGTCAACGCATAAACCTTGGGACTTATGGCGGTACTTTAGGCGCGTCGATACACAGGCTCGGTCGTAGCATTTGAGGCAAAGCCCATCGCGCAAGTCTTGATTTGCGGCACCGCATTTTAGGCATGTGCCATAAGACACCGCTGTTTTGGGAGCGCGGATGTGGTGGTACGGCATCCAATACTTTTTACATCGTGGGCAAAAATACCTCTGGTTGCCCTTTTTGGTTCCCCAGGGCAAAGAATACTGGTAACCGCACTTGGGGCAGGGTTCATCAGTAATCCGGTAGGGTTCCAGGGTTCTAAATAGTTGCTCTGCTCGGTTGTTTATTCTCTCCGTTATCTCCTCCGTGAAACCGCCGTCATTCAGTGGCTCGACCGGCTGCGCCACGAGATAGTCGGATAAGGTGCCCTTGCCAGAAGGCAGGAGTTTATCCAAAGAGAAGACAACAGCCTTGAACTCCACAGGAGCTTTGCTCTCTAGTGAGAGCGCTCCGGTGCACTTCGCTTCGGGGTGCGCCCAGAACCGGGGAGCGCATCCCGTCTTCCCCATAAAGTAGCATTGGATGCAGCGGTGGCCATCAACGCACCGCCAGGGCCAAACCTCGAGCTCGTCAGAGCCGATATTAATTATCTTGCCCCTCGGCACTGTCTCCCTTGTCCCGCCATCGACATCCGATTTATGTCTCATTTACACTCTGCTTCCAGCCTGGTGAGCAGGGCCGCCCTGCAGATAGCTTCCGGTGCCTCTCTGCAAATCACCAAGTTCGGGTCGGCGTAGTGGTCCTGTCCTAACTCCACGTGGTAAATATGGCTAGCTTTGCAGCAACACCAGTCTTTATTGTTTAACGGGAAGAGCCCCAATCCCGTCTTCACCGCTACTGGCCAAGCAGCCGAGATGTCTGTGGAGTAAGGGTCGGGTACCCATTTAGGAACATCGCCTTCATCATAACGGTAGACACACGTCCAGCTATCATAATGAATTGGCGTGCCCGCCAGATATAGGTCCAAGGCGTTCTCAGGAATAAAATCTGGCATGGGATGACCCATTACCTTCTCAGCTACCAGTGCATCTAGCTCCTTGCCAAGTTCCATTGCTAGGATTTCTTCTCTATTCATCTTTTCCTCCCTATTCACCTCAAGTCTGGCCCGCTCATATCCACAAAATTGCCTTGGCATAGCTGGATTAGCCGCGACAGGGCACCATAGCCAATGCGGTCCCCCAGGCTGACCTCACCAACCTCACCCTCGAGAGGGTAATTGACAGTTACTATTGTCGGCAGTTGCCACTCCAGTCGCCTGTCGAAAACGGTCCAGTAGGTCGACTCAATCCAGGGAGACGGGCTGTCAATGCCCACATCATCCAGCACCAGCAGCTCCACGGAAAGCACTTGGTCGAGGATACCTGCCTCGGTTTCCGCGCCCCTCTCGGAAAAGGTTCTGCGTATCTCCAGCAGCAGGTCCCGAGCTTTCTTGAAAAGCACTGGGCGGCGGAGGCGGTGCAAAACATGGTTGGCAACGCAGGCAGCCAGATGGGTCTTGCCGCAGCCATAGCCCTCGGAATAGAAAACCAATGTCCCGGATTCAGCGCTGAAATTGTCGGCGTACCTTCTGGCCACCCTAAAGGCAGCTTTGGTAAGGTTGGGATCCGAATTTTCAAAGGTCACCTCTCGCCACTTTTTCGGTATCCTTGCCTGAGCCACGAGCTCCCGATATCTGGCCTCAGCCGTGGCCGCCTCAGCCTGGCGCTGCTTTTCTTCCTCTTCGACTATCTTGCTCCCGGAGCACTTGTCGCAATACCTGCGGCTGAATCGGCCGAGGTCGTAGGCTTCAAACTCATCTCCGCACTCCTGACAATTCTTTTTAACCTTCTGAATCTTCATCCCCACGAGTGCGGGTAATAAGTCTC
>JAUXAC010000150.1 GCA_030615035.1 Dehalococcoidia bacterium
GGGGTATCCGGGGCAAGGTTAAGCAGTGCCGACAGAACGACCACGAGCTGCTAGGAGCTGCGGGATACCTTTGGGCTTTATGCCCTAAGAACCCTTGGCACCAAGAGCTTGACAAGTGGATAAAGGCATTCAACCAAGAGCTATGAGTGCCCCTACTGGCAACCAAAGGAGTGACAATCCAGCGACATTTTTGAAGCTAATCTGGTGACAGTTTTGTGACAGTTTTGTGACAAATTTGAAAGGGTAACCTATGCCTAGAAAGGAGGTGATTTATGAAACAATGCGGAACCTGCAAGTTTGCCGATAGGTTTGACTATGGGCCAAGCCCATCCGGTCCCGAGGACGGGGTTCACTGTACCAGTGAAGAGCACGCCGCCTGGCTGGATGAGCAGTCAAAGGGTAATCTTTATCGGCAAAAACTAGCCGAACAGGGCTATATTGACCTGTTTAGGCTTGAAGTGCTGATGCCAGAAGATTATGAGTGTCCGCACTGGCAGCCAAAAACAGAATAGAAAGGAGGTAAAAATTGACTGACCCCACAATTGAGAAAGGCATCTCCAATATAGTGGGTGTCTTCTGCGACCCTATCATTGTCTTTCCTGGGGGATGGGGAGACACACTTCCCGAGTGGCTAAAGAGCTCTATTACCCTGGAGAGACTTGTGATGAATATGAGGGCACTCAAGGGAGAGGAGATGACCGGTACCGATGCTGAAGCCTGCGCCTATCTCAACACAGCTTCACTTACTCAGCCGATGGACCACGACTGGACTCAAATCTACCTTTACATCGCCACCAAGGTCTATGAGAAGTGGCGCACCAAGGAATCAGGGGTCACAATGCCAGAGGATATCCGGGTGGAGTCGCTAAATGATAACCAGATGAGCGACCTCAATCGACTCAAGGCGTGGCTCTATCAGAAGAGGACTACAGTGAGGCAGGATAGAGAGCGAGCTGAGAGGCGTCAGAAAAAAGAGGAAGAGGCAGCCAGGGCAAAGGCAGCACAGCCAGCACTATTTGACTTTTAGTATATTACTAATGGTATAGTGCCAGGGGGCGGGGGGTTCGAATCCCCCGCCCCCTTTTTTGTGCCCATAGGACTATATTCCCATAGGCAAACCTGACCATTGGGTGATTGAACTGGAGACACACCTGGTCTAGATTAGAGTTAGTTATAAATAAAAAGGAAAGGAGGTGATAAAGAATGAAGAGGTTCCTCAAACACTTCCGATATGGACAGAAAGGCTTCACCCTGATTGAGCTACTGGTGGTAATCGGAATCCTAGGTGCTATCGCGGCTGTGGTCGTCCCCAACGTCGGCAAATTCATCGGTCGAGGCAAGACTGAAGCCCAATCGACCGAACTGCATGATATCCAGACATCAGTGATGGCGTTGTTGGTCGACAGTCAAACTGCTCTGCTGGACGCTACCGATCCGGCGGTTAACGTTGACCCTACCGCTGCTGTCGCTACCGCCGACATGGACAATATCAAGACTACTGATACACCGACGGCGCTGGTGTTAAGCGATTATATAACTGGACTTGATGCTGACGGCTGTGTCAAAACTGGCTGCACATATCAATTTGGTACCGATGGCACGGTGCTTCAGACACCACCTTCTTAACCCGGCTAAACTTCGCTGATAAGTGTGTCAAGAGGGGGGCTCTGCCAGGGGAAACAAGGGCCGCAAAAAGCCGTAGCGAAAATGCCCCTCCCGTGTGCTGCCCTTGGCGTAATCGGGCAAGTGGCATCCCACCCGTAGCGGGTGTAAGGTTCACCTCTTTACACCTATTTAGGCTTTGGCTCGGGGATTCTCGAATCCCCG
>JAUXAC010000216.1 GCA_030615035.1 Dehalococcoidia bacterium
CCGTGGACCCCAGTTGGAACTACTGCCCTTACTGTGATCAGGGAAGGGAATAAAAAACCATGCCTAAGAAGGAAGAAGATGACTGCACCCAATGCCACTATTTTTGTCGTGTAGATGGTGCCCCAGCTTGTACCGATATACCCCAGAATCCAGGGAAACCGTGTTATAAGCTCCTGAAGTCACTCAAGGTCTGTAATAACTTCTGGAGGATACATGCCTAGATGTGTTATCTGCCAGCAAATCTATGACAGAGGCAGAGAGCTGACCTGCTCCGACGAGTGCCATGAAGAATTGGTAAGGCGCCTAGCAGCTGACTCCGGTGAATTTAAGAAGGTGGTTCGCCTGAGCACAGGCGTGGCATACAAAGTGCCAACGAGGGACATTATTGAGAAAGAGATAAGAGTGGAAAATCTTGGCCAATACCCAATATGGGAAGAATAGCTAATAAAGAGCCGGTTGGTCAGGTTCCTATATCAGAGCTAGAGGGAGGAGAAAGATTTGCATCCACCGGTTGAAGACATGGCTGAGCGCATGGAGAAGGAGAAAACAAGTATCACCCAGGGAGGGAAAAGGGGCTGAACAAGTACCAACTGCGGAGAAGCCATACAAGACCAGGCTCGAGCGGATACGAGAGAGGTTCCCCAGCTTCCGCTTCATCAGCACTTCTCTCGGCGGGCTCAACATGCCCAAGCGTCAGGCCTGCCCGGTATGCGGCAAGAGGTCAAAGAGGACTGGGAAGACCCTGGGGGGAGCTAACTACCATTGCCCCAGCCATGGTCTTTTCTTTGTGAGAGCGTAGAGGAGGTGATTAGCGGGGTAGAGTAGTGGTTACTCAGCGGCTTCATAAGCCGTTCACGCTGGTTCGAGTCCAGCCCCCGCTACCAATTGAGAGAGGAGAGGGATGAAGGAGATTTCTGTCGGAAAAGACCAAGGGCGGTGGTCTGGAGGGACAAGGGTCAGAAAGGTAAACACTAAACCTGGGGACGCTCATCAAGATGGCGCACTGGGTACGATAGTCGGCGCTTTGGGTCCCGTGCCTAGCTGGCAGCGGGTCGAGCTCATCATTAAATTGGCTAAAAAGGGCATAGATGG
>JAUXAC010000144.1 GCA_030615035.1 Dehalococcoidia bacterium
GGCAACTTCAGAGAGAGGCGCAAGTACAAGATGGATAGGCGTGTGGCTGCGTCAAGAAAGGCTGGTGTTGATGAATCAAGGATACAAGCGTACATGACTAAGTATGTAGAGGAAACACCTCAGAAAGTTGCCTTGTATGAGGAGAAGCTTGCTGACAGAGTGGAAGGGTCTGTCAGAAGGTATGTAGCTAACCTGGAGAATGCATTGCTTGGCATAGACTATATGGCATGACCTTGGAGTCTATCGGAGGAACGGAGGTGCAGCGTGACAACTACTAATGAAATGCCTTATGAAGAATACAAAGGCTACTATCTTGGTCGTGGTATTACAATGCCGGCACAGGGCATATTTGAATGGAATGTGTATGCCAGTCCTGAGGATGTAGCAAGGGAAGAGCCGCTGCAGGCCTTTGAGGACAAGGAAGGAGCAATGGAGTGGGTGGACGAGCGTACGGGTGGATATGAGCCTTCCCTTCAGGAGCAGGTAGAGCACGGCTCCTATGTTATATTCACTAATCTTGACACAGGAGAAAAGAAGCAGTACTACAATGCTAACCCTCCGGACTCGACCGATGTTGTGTCGGCCGCTATGGAGTTACGGCGCATTCTCGAGCCTAGATGGGGGAAGAACCTCAAGCTCGAAATACTGCCAGCAGAAAAGCTTAGCCCTGGAGAGCCTCATTCAATCCACGGCCCCGAGCGAGAGCGGCTGGTGGCGGTATACGGCACTTGGGCAGTAGGTAGGGCAGAATCTATTTGCGCAGAGGGCGACGTTGCCTGCGTTGAGAGGGAAGCAGCGAGATTGTCTGCTAAGGTGAGAGTTGGCTCTGCCGTCACGCCATCTGCTTACTACTGGTCAGTAAGGGTTGACGACACGAATGAGGTTGCAGAGAAAGCTCAGGCATATGGTTCTGTGGCCAGAGCAGTGGGTGGCGCAAAAGCTTACGCCAGAGGCCAGGTGAGGGATGGCCACTGGCCTACTGAGAGCTCCTACACGATAAGGGTATATGAAGCCCCTGCTCCTGCAGAAGCACAACCCTTCAGGGAAGAAGGAGTTGTTCAGGAACATGTGGTCCATGGGAGTGAATTAGCTTAGGAGGTGAAGTATGGAGTGGGTAGCATACTGCTCAGTCTGCGGAGAACTTGAAAGAGCTCCAAATGGCCCGATGATGGAGTCCGTTGCCAGACTTCACAGAAGAGATACTGGTCATATGACGATTATAGGCTACGAGCCGTCCATAGTGCTTAGTGGCAAGATGGTAGAAGTTAGTGTGAGCAAACCCACTCGTCCATTCCCTCAAACAATTGCCGAGTGGGCAGACCTGGGTGACGATATAAAGAGGAAAGACGCTGAGTTAAGCCGCATTACGAATGAGAAGGTGGGCTCAATCTACTACAATATCGGTGACGTTGATGCTGCTAAGAGGTGGCTGATTGAGAAAAGTGGAGAGCTGGGTATTAAGTAGTTAGGGTAAGGGGGTAAACTGTTATTGAGTTGCACTAAAATGCAACAGAAATGCATTACTGCACAAAACCTATACTGTACTACCCCTAAGCAGCAAAATGCAAGGAGCACTTCATGACGACCGACCTAACCAAGCAGGACGAATTCGACATAGGTATTGACCTTTCCGATATGATGATGTTAGTTATGATGATTGTAATGGTGTCACTCGTGCAGTCTGTGGGCACATTGTCTGCTCAGGTGAACACAGGAGATGAAGAATGAATGAACTGCAGCCAGGTGATGTGTTCGCAACCAAAGGCTCAGGCATCCTCGGCTGGGCTGTCCACAGGCTCATTGCGCCATCCACTGACCGCTTCCACTTTGGCATACTGTGGAAGGAGCTACCTGATAGGGACTTCATCATCCTTGAGTCCATAATGAAAGGGATAGCTGTTGGTAAGCTGTCTTGGTATGCAGGTAGGGATGT
>JAUXAC010000009.1 GCA_030615035.1 Dehalococcoidia bacterium
CCCCCCCCCCCCCCACCGGGGGGCCCCCCCGGGGGGCGCACCCCCCGCTTTTATTGCCCCCCCCCACCCTTTTTTCGGTGGGGGGCACATGGGGGGTGCGTCCCACAAAGACAAATAGCCACCAGCCAGGGTTGGCTTATCAGCTTTTTGGTGCTATAATCTAGCAGTGTTTGGAATTCCAGTATCAAGAGGATTCAGGCGGTCGGCTATCCTTCACAGGTGAAGGATAGCTTTTTATTGCCTTGTTGTCACCCTTGCCCGCTGAGCCCGGGCAGCGTTGCGTAGTATAATATCAGCGGAGGTAATAGTTGTATAAGATATTAGCCAAACAACGTTTGGTGCCCAATATCCATCTTTTTAAGGTGGCAGCACTGGCGATAGCCAAGAAGACTCAGGCCGGGCAATTCGTCGTTGTCAGGATTGATGAAAAGGGTGAGCGCATTCCACTGACCATCGCCGACTGGGATGAGAAGGAAGGCAGCGTTACTCTTGTCTTTATGGAAGTGGGCACGACAACCGGCAAGCTAGCCTTGCTGAAAACTGGTGATTCCATTACTGACCTTATCGGACCATTGGGTTTACCCAGCCATATTGATAAGTTTGGCACTGTAGTTTGTGTGGCGGGAGGAGTTGGCGTTGCTCCGATAGTGCCTATTGCCCGGGCTATGAAAAAGAAGGGGAATAAAGTTATCTCAATCATGGGAGCACGGAACAAAGATTTAATCTTCTGGGAAGATGAATTTCGCCGCGCCAGCGACCGACTAATTGTTACTACTGATGACGGCTCTTATGGGCGTAAAGGGCTGGTAACCGAGCCATTAAAAGAACTGCTTGAGACCGGTGAGAAGATTGACCGGGTTATTGCTATTGGCCCGAGCATTATGATGAAATTCTGCGCCAAGACTACGGAACCTTTTGGCGTGAAAACTATTGTCAGCCTGAATAACATAATGGTTGACGGCACCGGCATGTGTGGGTGCTGTCGGGCATCGGTTGGCGGCGTGACCAAGTTTACCTGTGTTGATGGTCCTGAATTCGACGGGCATCAGGTAGACTGGGATTTGGTGCTAGCCCGTCAGCGTATTTACCTTGATGAAGAAAAGCGCTCCTTTGAGCAGTGGCAGTCTCAATGTAGTTGTAAATAGATGTCTGAGGTAATTAACTGTGGCTAAACTTAACCTGAACCGGGTAGAAATGCCGAGGCAGAAGCCAAAAGCTCGAGCCAAAAACTTTAACGAAGTAGCTCTGGGCTATAGCCTGGAACAGGCTAAAGAAGAGGCAAGCCGCTGCATCCTGTGTCCCAGGCGTCCCTGCATCGATGGTTGCCCGGTAGGGATAGATATTCCCGGTTTTATCAAGGCGATTGATGAAGGTAATATGCCGGAGGCAGTGAGGATACTCAAGGACAAGAATACTCTGCCTGGCATGTGTGGGCGGGTCTGCCCTCAGGAAACGCAGTGTGAGGAGGTCTGCGTTCTGGCTAAAAAAGACGCCCCGGTTGCTATCGGTCGCCTGGAGCGTTACGTGGCTGATTGGGAACGGGCTAATATGGGCGAAAAGAAAACAACGGCAAACCCGGCGGCGCCAACCGGCAAGCGGGTGGCGGTAGTTGGCTCAGGACCAGCCAGCTTGACCGCGGCGGCTGATTTAGCCAAGTTCGGGCACAGCGTTACCATCTTTGAGGCACTGCATGTGGCCGGTGGAGTATTGATGTACGGCATACCCGAGTTCAGGCTGCCCAAAGAGATTGTGCAGGCCGAGGTTGACTATGTCGTTTCTTTAGGGGTGAAGATTGAGCTTGATTCTGTGGTAGGCAAACTGGTGACTATTGATGAGTTGCTGAGTAACGGTTATGATGCCGTCTTCCTGGGTACCGGCGCCGGACTGCCCATGTTTATGAATATCCCCGGGGAGAACCTCAACGGTGTTTATTCCGCAAACGAGTTCCTTACCCGGGTCAACCTGATGAAAGCCTATAAATTCCCTGAATATGATACCCCGGTGAAGGTGGGCAAAAGGGTGGCGGTAATTGGTGGCGGTAATGTGGCCATGGATTCGGCGAGGTGTGCTCTCAGGCTCGGTGCTGAAGAAGTTTACATCATTTATCGGCGCTCTGAGGTAGAGATGCCAGCCCGGCGTGAGGAAGTGGGGAATGCTAAAGAAGAGGGTATCCAGTTTAAGCTGCTGACCAATCCCAAGCAATTCCTGGGCAATGAGCAGAACTGGGTAGTTGGCATGGAGTGCTATGAAATGGAACTGGGTGAGCCTGATGAGAGCGGGCGGCGCCGCCCCATTGTTAAACCGGGAAGTGAGTTTGTAATTGATGTTGATGTGGTAGTAGTAGCCCTGGGCACTACCCCCAATCCCCTCATTGCCTCCACCACCAAGGGTCTGGAGACAACCAAGTGGGGCACGGTGGTAGCTGATGAGGCTACCGGTAAGACAGTGAAAGACAAGGTCTGGGCGGGTGGTGATATAGTTACCGGGGCAGCAACAGTGATTAGCGCCATGGGCGCCGCCAAGTGCGCTGCAGAAGATATTGATAAGTATCTGAGGGAATAGTTTTAATATTGGCCGAGGTGTCCAAGAGGGGCAAAAGCCCCTCTTTTTTATTTTCCTCCTTTCCCTACTCTTTTAAGGCTCACCTAACTTTTTACCCTGAAGTTCGTTATATATAGCAGGCGTTTGTATAACCGCAAAATTCATTCACAGGGAGTAAATATTATGAAAAAATCAGTAAAAAACTATGTCGTATTTGTCTTCTTGGCTCTACTTGGCCTTGTTCAAGCTGTGTCTGGTTTTGTATTGTGGCTGGCTTTACCCCGGGGCGGTGGCTGGCGTGTGGGCAAACTGGCTGGCGGTGCGGAATATAGTTTCTGGTCATTGTTGAGGCATACCTGGCTTGACATCCACGACTGGGCGGCGGTGGCGATTGTGGCAGTAATTATTATACACCTGGCTTTGCACTGGAAATGGATTTTCTATATGACCAAAAAGCTGTTTCAACCTAAGAAACTAACTCCTCAGCCTGAAGAAATTTGAAATTTTTCAAAACACTGCTAACCAAATGGCTTATTTTTCGTTTTATATAGTAGAGGAAATTCAAGCGGAGGCTAAAAACGATGGGAGACAAATCACTGAGCATATTTCTGATGGTGTTATTCGGCATATCGGGCATAGCCATCCTGATGCTGGCGTGGTTGTGGCAGATGCCGGCGTCGGAGAGAATTTTGGCCGCTATCATAGGCTCAACCGGACTTTTCGTGGCGTTGAGTCGGGGACTGCTGCTTAGGTCCTCAAAGGCAAGGATAGAAGCTGAACAGGTTACGGTAAAAGTTGAAAGATAAGCCTTAAGTTATTCCAGCCATTCGCAGGTAATAAGGAGGTGGGTTTTTCCCCATCTCCTTTTATTTAACATATAAGTCTAGTAGAATAGTGTCGATGAGAGAAGGTTCAACCCCTGTCCGGCAGCAATACCTCAGGATTAAACGGAAGTATCCTCAGGCAATTGTCCTCTTTCGACTGGGGGATTTTTATGAAACCTTTGATGAGGATGCCAGGATTACCTCGCGGGAGCTGGAGATTGTCCTGACCTCCAGGGAGATGGGTAAGGGGAATAAGGTGCCGATGGCGGGCATCCCTTATCATGCTCTGGATAGCTATCTAGCAAGGCTAATCAATCGTGGTTACAAGGTGGCTATCTGCGAGCAGGTAACCAAGCCAGGTGAGACTAAAGGGTTGGTTGAGCGGGAAGTCATCCGCCTGGTAACACCGGGGACGGTAGTCGAGCCCAGTCTCCTTGACAGCAAGAAGAATAATTATCTGACCAGCCTGGTTCTGAATGAAGAGGAAGCGGGGCTTGCCTATGTTGACATAACCACCAGCGAATTCGTCACTACTCAACTGCCGCTGTCGCGATTAGTTACGGAACTGGAGCGACTTAAACCGTCGGAGATTATTACGGCAAAAGGTGCCGAATTATCCGGTCTAGGCTTAGCAATACCGGTAACTCGTCTTGATAATTACTGGTTTGAACTGGAGGTAGCACAGCAAACAGTGCTTGACCATTTTGGCGTGGCTACTATTGATGGCTATGGTTGTGCCCATCTGCCCCTGGCGATAAGCGCCGCCGGTGCCATCATTCATTATATTCAGGAAACGCAGAAAGGGGCTCTGGGACAGCTAACGCACCTTTCTACCTATTCTACCGAGTCATTTATGGCTCTGGATGTGCAGACACAGAGAAACCTGGAGCTTTTCCAGGGTGGTCGTTACGGAACTACCGGCAACTCGCTGCTATCAATTATTGACCTTACCAAAACCGCAATCGGGGGCAGATTGCTAAAAAGGTGGCTGGGCCAGCCCCTACTTGACATAACAGAACTGGTTAAGCGACAGGATGCCATTGGCTGGTTCTATAATAGCACTTTGGCACGCAATCAGGCTATTTCCTTGCTTGGCGAGGTGGCTGACCTTGAGCGGCTGATTAACCGGGTGGGAGGTAACATTGCTATCCCTCGTGAGTTAGTTGCCCTAAGGCGCAGTCTGGAGTTAATTCCCAAACTGAGGGAAATATTTGAGAGCGGGAAAAATAACTCGATAGATTGGTTGAAGGATGAGCTCAAGCCCCGTCAGGATGTTGTTGACCTGATTGCCGAGGCTATAGTTGATGAACCGTCCTCCAGTCTGGGTGAAGGTGGTGTAATAAAGGATGGTTTTTCTGAGGAACTGGATAGCCTTCGCCTGGCATCTAAAAATGCCAAGCAATATCTAGCTAATCTGGAGCGTCAGGAGCGAGAAAGGACCGGGATTAAGTCGCTCAAAATAGGTTTCAATAATGTCTTTGGTTATTATATTGAGGTATCCAAAGCTAATCTCGGTCAGGTGCCTCAGGATTATATCAGGAAGCAGACATTGGTTGGTGGCGAGCGCTTCTTCACTCCAGAACTGAAGGAATATGAGTCGCTGATTTTGAATGCCCGGGACAGAATTGCTGAGCTAGAGACGGCTCTGTTTCAGCGAGTATGCCGTCAGGTAGCCACTGCCGGCGAGCGCATTTTGGCGGTGGCTAATGCTCTGGCTAATATAGATGTCTTCTCCGGCCTGGCTGAGGTAGCCGTGCACTATCACTATGTCCGCCCCGAGTTGACCACAGGAAATGAGATAAGTATAAAGCAGGGGCGTCACCCGGTGGTGGAGAGAAGCCTGACTGATAGCAGCTTTGTGCCCAACGATACTTTTTTATCCAATGATGACGCTCAGCTTATTGTGCTCACCGGTCCTAATATGTCAGGGAAGTCAACCTATTTGAGGCAGGTAGCCCTGATTGTGCTGCTCGCTCAGATTGGCAGCTTTGTGCCGGCGGACTCAGCCACTATTGGAATTGTTGACCGCATCTTTACCCGAATCGGTGCTGGGGAGGATATAGCTGCGGGGCAATCTACCTTTATGGTGGAGATGGTGGAGACAGCCAATATCCTTAATAACGCTACGCCACGCTCGTTAATTATTCTTGATGAGATTGGGCGGGGTACCAGCACTTATGATGGACTTTCTATTGCCCGGGCGGTTACCGAGTATATCCACAACTATCCCCGTCTCGGGGCGAAGACCCTGTTTGCCACCCATTATCATGAGATGGTGGAGTTAGCCAGTTTCCTGCCACGGGTAAAGAATTTCAATGTGGCGGTAACCGAGGAGGGTGGAGAGGTTACATTTTTGTATAAGATTGTGCCCGGTGGTGTTGATAAGAGCTATGGTATTCATGTAGCCCAGTTAGCGGGACTGCCAAAATCAGTAGTGCACCGTGCCCGGGAGGTCCTGGAGGAGCTGGAGGGGGATAAGCAGACGGTGGCGGCTAAGTCCTCACCGAGGCGACGCCGTAAAGAGGCAGCAGTCGAGCAGCTATCATTCTTCGGGCAAATACCCCCAGTCGTAGAGGAGCTGGAAAAGCTGGACATTAATTCCCTGACCCCGCTGGAAGCTCTCACCAAGCTCTATGAACTGCAAAAGAAGGCGGGGGGGGAAGAGAGCTAGGCGGGGAAGGATTAACGCCGTGGAAAGAATTGCTAGCTTTATCTACAACAAGTCCAGACTAATTATCGCTCTGGTAGTTATCTTGAATATTGTCGCTCTGGCTTCTTTCTTCCGATTCGAACTTGATACGGATTTTCTGAATCTTTTTACTGCGGGAAATCCCAAGACAGAAGAATATAACCGGCTGAACGAAAAATATCAGATTGGCGAAGCCATCTCAGTTCTCATCGAGCAGGATGAGTCTCTCCTGAACCAGGAGAACCTTCAGGCTGTTTACAGGCTTCAGGAAGAAATCAAAGAACTGGATGGCATCTACGCAGTAAAGAGTTTTATTCCATCAGAAATCTCCTTGAGAGGTCGTACTATTACTGACATGGGGAATTTTATTGATAGACACGCTGACCTCTTAGAGGATTTTATTGATGACGAGTATTTTCTTACCGACCATTTCCTTTCTTATGACAGGAGCAAGGGCGCTATTATCGCTACCCTGGAATTTGATGCCGCGGCTGGAAATGTAGTGGAGTCAATAGAGGAGATAATTCAAAGTGAAGAACGCTTGACCCTATCTCTGGCTGGCAATGAAATCATCAAGGATACCCTCTGGAATTACCTGATTAGGATAATCTTTCTCCTGCCGCCCTGTGCCGGCATTCTGGTACTGCTGGTTTTCTTTTTGGTTATCAGAAGTCGCAAATTCACCATTCTGGCAGTAATTCCAGCGGGGCTTGCCGTCTTGTGGACCTTCGGTACAATTTTCTGGAGCGGACAGGAACTAAATCTGGTGACAGTCATCAGCCCGATATTCATTTTAGTGATTGGCTCGGCTTACGGACTTCATTACGTCAGTCATTTCATGGACAACATCTCCAGATACTCGGACCGCCGGCAATTGACTATAGAAACCTTGAGTATGGTTGGCACCCCAATATTTCTGGCGACTATAACTACTATAGCCGGGTTTGCTTCACTGACCTGGACGGAAGTACTACCCATGAGGCAGATGGGAATATTTGTTTCTTTGGGTGTTGGCTATGCGGGGTTTATTGCTCTTTTCTTTCTGCCGGCGGTGCTGTCCAGAATAAAGTTACCCACGCAACTGCCGCAAACCCAAGAGAGTCACTTAACCAGGCTTGTCCTGGCAGCATCGAGACGCAGGGCCTTGATTGTGGTGGTTTTTCTGGTTATTGTGGCTATTTCTGCCTTTAACATACCCAGGCTTGATGTTATATCCAATCAACTGATGTTCTTCAAGGAAGGTTCACAAATCAGACAGACCTTTGATAAGGTGGAGAAGTATTTCGGCGGTGCCTTATACCTTACCGGGGAGATAGTTGCTGATAGGGGCCTGGACACTTTAAGGGACTACAATTTTGCGGAAGATGTTTTGGATATGGAAAGGGATATGGAAAGATTACCCGGGGTAAAGAGCGTTTTATCAATTTTTGATATGGTAGTTGGCATCAACGAGATGGCAACCGGTCGGGATGAGTATCCGGAAAGCCCTCTGGTTATCCGGAGGTTCTTGATGCAGATAGATGACGAGGACCTGGCAACCTGGGTTTCGGGTGATGGCCTAAGGATGATGATTAGAACTGAAGACCTGGAATCTGTGGATATGGATAAACTGGGGATTTTTGTTGCCGAGCACCCTGAGATTCGATTGATTAGCGGCATGCCGGTGCTTTTTGAAGAGATGAACAGGTTGGTGGTACAAAGTCAGTTTCGGAGCCTGGGTCTGGCGCTTGCCTTAATTTTTATCATGCTTTTGGTAACGATAAGAAGATTTGGAGCGGCTCTTATTGCCTTGATACCGATAGTCATTACTATCACTGCTATTCTGGGTATGTTGGTCATGACCGGGTTCAATCTAAATATTCTAACCGCTAATCTGTCTGCCATCGCCGTTGGTGTGGGCGTGGATTATTCCATTCACCTGATATCTGGCATTTATTATTTCCGAAAACGGGGCCTCGGCAGGGGAGAGTCGGTCGATTCAGCTCTGTCAAGCCTTTCCCGACCGATTCTGGCTAATGCCTTTGGTCTGGCTATCGGACTTTCCGTACTCTTCTTCTCTCCCTTGAGAATCCACATGCAGGCAGCGTCGGTGATGTGGGTAGCAATGATGGTCTCTTCAATGGCTGCGCTTCTTTTGATACCCATCTTTTACACAGGGGCACGCTCCAGAAAGCTCGAAGCATAGCTCTAAACAAGCTCTACGAGCTGCAAGAGAAGGCAAAAGAAGGGCGGGGCTACTTAGCTCTTTTTGGCGAAGTATACTGCGCCTTCTACCAAGAAATAGATGGCAAACAGGATTGCTATGGTGGCGAACATCATGTATGAGCTTTGCAGGATTCCCAGGGTTTGCCCGGTGAGTCTGGAGATTGCGGCAAGAATTACGCTGACCGCCGCTGCCGACGCTGCCAAATAAGCCAGGATATGATGTGTGGTTCCTACATTCATTGTTGTTTCCCCCTTTCTATTCTATGTATTGAGATTTTACACTAAAATTTGCAGATTGCAAAAGGGGTGAGAAAGGGCAACCGTCCGAAAAATTTGCAGGGTAAAGGTCTTTGAAGACAGCGGGCACAGCGTTTATAGAGACAATGTCGGGGAGTTCTCCCGGCTGCTGACAAGGTTTCTGGGGTGAGAGCAGGCTCTATGGGCTACAGGAGAAGGTGGGGGAGAGGTAATATTCTGTTATAAGCTTGGAGGCTTGATAAGAACAATCTGGGACTATGACGAAGGAATTGCTACCCGGCCGAGAAAGCTAAAAAGTCTGTGCATGAAGTCTTCGAGATAGGGAGAGGGCATATATCCCATCCTATTAACTTGACCTGTTGATATTAACCAATATACAAATTCAACAGAGAGAGAGAAAGTGGTTTTAAAATCCGCTATCAGTTCTGGTACACTGTCGCTCGTTTCATCTACAACTGTTGCATCTAAGTGATGATACCTTTCATCTTGATTCTGCCTTGCTCGTTTATATAGCTGTGAGTCTAATTTACTACGGACACGAAGTTCGTCTTCCGAGAATAGTGAGCACAGAAGCACATGTGTAAGCAACTTGCTTTCGGGGGCATTACCTTGCCTAGCCTTATAATCCCACTCAAGGTCACAGTCCTGAGAAACAACGATTGAGTATGGGTGGTCAATTCTACCTAGCTTCACGGGTTGGTTCAAGTCAATTGAAGACTGTGAAGAAACATCCAATTGAAGCTCAAACAAATCCTTGATAATTTCACCTTGTCTTACATATGGGGAACCGGGAGGTTCATAATGGAATGACACAACGGTATCTCCACTGTGACTATTCAGTGAGTACGAGGTCAGGCCGCTTCTTTCTATCCGCAATGGTTGCACCAATCGATGCTGGTGCCAGTCTTGCGGGACGAGGTTCCGGTTTATAACTGTAGAACTCCAACATATCACGCAGAGAGAACAAAGTCTCTTCTAATCCTTCATCTGGCATAAATCCAATCATGATACAACCAAGAGAACGCCCAAACGCAGACTCGGTGCTGCCTTCTATATGAATTGTGATTTCGTACGTTGTCTCAGGTTGAATAGAACCATGGAAATAAACATAGCTACCGCTCTCTCTAGTAGGGTCAGATAATTCCTGGCCCCATTGCACTATGGAGCCTTTCGGTGATTGCCCACCTGAAGAGTCGTCCTGCCAGTCGATTGAATCTGTCCAGTATCTCGAAAGGTTCATCTATACCCTCCTTCCTCTCCACCGAGAAATCGGCGTCGATAAGATAACATTCCTCATCACTTCCGTTTGGAGTAATCAATCCATGATTTATCACTACCTGTCCATTAGGTATGTCGGGTATCTTAATAATAACACGTGTTTGGATTCCCAAAATTGCACCTGATACGTCTTTATCACCTAATTCAGCGATAATATGTGGCTTGAGTAAGCCCTGCCATCCTACCTTAGTTAATCCAAGACTACGCCGTGAGATTATATCTCGATAACGCAAACCCACGCGGGAATACAAGGCAGGTTCATACACTCTTTTAAGAGCACCCTCAGCCTTAACAATTTCCCTTCTGAATGATTCCCATCTTTCATACTTTGTCTCAGCTAAAGTCATAAATCCATCCCGAAGAGAAATAAATCGCTTTGAATCCTTGGTAGAGAATCTATGGCTAGTTAACGCAGGAGGAATCGGAATATTCATTTGCTCAATGATAGTAGCCAATTCTTTGGGTGCCTGTGGTGGCACTCCGAAGGAAGGTTCCTGTTCTGAGTAATCAGGATAAGACTTCCGAATCATGTCCTGAAAGTCGGCTAGGTGACCTTCTCTTATCCTTAATATCGTTGGGAACCTAAGTTGACAGATAACTTCTACAAGTGGATTCTTTTTATAAAGCACCCGCTCTGATTCTGGAAACAACATAATCTTTTACTTCTATATAATAAATTTATATTATATACTTCTTAATGGTGAGTTTAGAGATTATCCAAGCATTTGTCAAGGGGGTATGCACCATATAGTATAGAGCAATACCCTAACTTAAGACCATCTAAATACTAGTTTACTACTTTTGTCGTTTTGAATCAAATGAAACATGTCGCCAATCAAATTAATAAGTAGCACACCAGTCAATAAGTTCACATAACATTATTTCACTAACCTCCTTATCAAGGAGAGAGATACTAACGGAGAGTTAAAGAGGGGCGAAGCCCCTCTTTTTAAAATCTTCCCCCTCCCTTATAAAGGGAGGGGGATAAAGGGGGAGGGTTGCCAAATACTAAACTACAAATCCTAAAAACGGGGTTTGCAGAGAATCTCTTTAATCCTGAGGTCAAAGAAGTTGTTGGAGTTGACCGGTGTGAGCAATATGGCGGTGTCGGCGCCCCGGCCGGTGCCAGCGATGGAGATGGCATCCTCGTCGGTGCGAGCCAAGCCACCGTCAGCCGCCATCATGGATATCTCACAGGCTACCTTCAACCCGTCACCGAAAACCCGCAGGGTACCGGCAACTATGTCTCCAATAACAGAGGTATTGAACTTATCGCGCACCGCCCGACTGATTCCGGAAAAAGTGTGGGTGGTGGTGAGTATTGTGCCGCCTTTACTCTCAACAATTTTCCGGTTTCCCTCGGTGAATTCCTGGCTGTTTGGTTCGCGGTAGCCGGTAAAATGGGTTACCACGATAACCCTTAATCCTTGAAGGATATCCACAGCCTTTACGGCGGTATCACCTTTTGTGGATGCCACCACAACTGTTTTGATACCCAGTTCCTCCGCCCGCTGTTTGACGATGCGCAACACTTCGTCGGTATTATCTCTGCCAAGTTTGTCAAAATAGACTGTCTTTGCTTCCATTTCTTCTCCTTCCCAGTTTTGCAAGCTTTCTAGACTACATAATTTCTGAGTGTGCCTATCGGCTCTATCTTTACCTCTACAGTATCACCCGGTTTCATCGGTCCAATGCCGCTGGGTGTTCCGGTAGCAATAATATCACCGGGCAATAACGTCATTATGTGAGAGATAAAGCTCACCAGTTCCGGAACAGAAAAGACGAGGTCACTGGTGTTACCCTGTTGCTTAAGTTCACCATTCAGGCAGGTTTCCAGATGAACATTGCCCGGGTCAAGCTCGGTCTCAATACAGGGG
The DNA here is from genome assembly GCA_030615035.1 of Dehalococcoidia bacterium. The sequence continues at coordinate 11,673 of JAUXAC010000009.1, forward strand.
CCGATGGCGGAAAAGGTATCAAAACTCTTGGCTCTGGTCCACTGCTTATCCCGGTATTGAAGGTCACGCGCGGTAACGTCATTAAAGCAGGTATAACCCAGAACGTGATTCATTGCCTCTCTGGTGGATACCCGGCGGGTCCGGTTCTTGATAACTACTCCCAGTTCACCTTCATAATCGATTCGCTCCGAGGATTCCGGGTAAACGATGTTATCTCCGGGGCCTATTACCGAGGTTGATGGCTTGAGGAAAATCAAAGGTTCGGGAGGAACCGACATTTTTATTTCTCTGGCATGGCTGTGGTAATTGAGTCCCAGGGCGACAATTTTGGATGGGGCGCACGGTGGCAGGAGCTTGAGGTCGCTTAATCTATGATAGCGATTACGTCTTTTAAGCTGACGGTAAGGTGTGGCGGTAAGACTCTGAACCAATTCACCATCCCAGATTCCGTATTCAGTCTTCTTATCGATAGTATAGCGCACAATCTTCATAGTTAAAGTGAAGCTTATTCCGGTACTTTCTAAAATTGCCTGCCTGCATTGGGTATGGTATAGTTTTTGGTAATGAAAATCAAGCTTATGGCTTCGGGTAGTATCACCGCTCCTCATGGATTTCGTGCTGGTGCCACCTGTGCTGGGATAAAGAAAAAAGATGGCCTGGACCTGGGTATCCTCTTTTCCGAAGTGCCTGGTGCGACGGCAGCTCTATTTACCACTAATCGAATTAAGGCGGCGCCGGTGGTTTTGTGCCAGCAGCGGTTGCAAAGGGGGAGAGCCGTAGCGGTAGTGGTAAACAGTGGTTGTGCCAATGCCTGTACCGGTGAGCAGGGGCTGGCTGATGCTGAGGAAATGGCGAAGCTAGCTGCCGAGGCGATTGGCGCGTCACCTGAGGATGTTCTGGTAGCCAGCACCGGCGTAATCGGTCAACCGTTACCGATGGAGCGCCTGAGGGATGGTATCGGACAGATTGTCCTTACCAGAGACGGGGGTCATGAGCTAGCCAAGGCGATGATGACTACGGACACAGTGCCCAAGGAGGCAGCAGTCAGGATTGATGAGAGTGAGTCCATTATCGGGGGAGTAGCCAAGGGCGCAGGGATGATGCATCCTGATATGGCTACTTTACTCTGTTTTTTAACTACCGATGCCAGAGTGGATGCAAATTTTCTCAAGCTGGCATTGCGCAAGGCGGCAGACATTTCCTTTAATATGGTTTCAATTGACACTGATACCAGTCCCAATGATATGGTGCTGATAATGGCTAATGGACTGGCCGGGAATGAGACTATTTCGCCGGGGAGTCGGCAGGCAGACGCCTTTCAGCAAGCCCTTAACCAGCTTTGTATCCATCTGGCTAAAGCTATTGCTCGTGATGGCGAGGGGGCAACCAAGCTTATTGAGGTTACGGTTAGCGGAGCACCCGGTGTGGCTGAAGCCAGGTTGGCTGCACGGACGGTGGTCAGCTCGCCGCTGGTGAAGGCAGCAATACACGGTAGCGACCCTAACTGGGGAAGGATTATGATGGCGCTGGGGCGGAGCGGGGTGGAGGTGGTAGAGTCAAAGATTGACCTTCACCTGGGCGATATCCCGGTGGTAAAGGCCGGGTGCCCGTTGCCTTTTGACGAGGAAGAGGTGGTAAGGGTATTGGATGGGAGTGAAGTATCTATAGTCTTGAATCTCAACCTGGGAAGTGCCATTGCCACTGCCTGGGGCTGTGACCTGTCTGAGGAATACGTAACGATTAACAGTCAATATATGACCTAAAAGGTGAGGATTGAGTTGGATAAAGTTATCGTGGTTAAGATAGGCGGGGCTACTCTGGGTAGCCGTGATACCACTATTGAGGACATAGTGTCTCTTCAGCAGCAGGGCAAATTATTGGTGGTAGTCCATGGTGGTGGTAGACTGGTGACCGAGTGGCTTGCGAAGCGGGGGATTTCCACGCGGTTTGTCCACGGCGAGCGGGTAACGGATAAGGCAACGCTGGAGATGGTGACGGCAGTGCTGGCCGGGCTGGCCAATAAGGAGATTGTGGCGGCTATCAATAGCCTGGGTGGACGGGCAATAGGCATCAGTGGCGTAGATGGAGGTCTTATTCAAAGCAGGATTGAGGATATAGAGCTGGGCTACGTGGGGGTGGTGGTGAAGGTAGACACGGCGCCTCTGGAAGCCCTGTTACAAGCCGGCTATATCCCGGTTATTTCTCCGCTGAGCCTTCATTCAGTTGATAAACCAAAGGATGCGCCACCGATACTTAACATTAATGCTGACCCGGTAGCTGGTGAAATAGCGGCGGCCATCGGGGCGGAAAGGCTCATCTTTCTGACCGATGTGGCTGGTATCCGTGACCAGTCGGGCAAGTTGCTGGCTGAGTTATCAGCTAGTGAGGCTGAGGCTTTAGTGGCTTCAGGTGTGGCTTCGGGAGGAATGGTTCCCAAGGTTAAAGCCTGCCTGAGGGCTTTGGCTGGCACTTCAACTACACGTATCATAGATGGCAGGCAGCCACATGCCTTGCTGCGGGAGATGGAGGGCAAAGGAGAGGGCACAACAATATACGCAGATAAGTGAGGTTGACAAAGTGAGTCAGTGGCAGGAGCTTGAGCGCAAATACATTATGAACACTGTTAAGCGGGTACCGTTAACTCTGGTCAGGGGGGAAGGGGCGCGGGTGTGGGATGAAGATGGTCGTGAGTACCTGGACTTCGTTGGCGGCTGGGCGGTCAACAGTCTGGGGCACTGTCCGCCGGTGGTTACAAAGGCAGTTACGGAGCAGGTGCATACTCTTATTCAGGCTTCAAATCAGTTCTATACCGTCCCGCAGATTCGGCTGGCGGAGCTTCTGGTCAGCAATAGTTGTCTGGATAAGGTCTTTTTCTGTAACAGCGGCGCCGAGGCTAACGAGGGAGCGGTGAAGCTAGCTCGACGGTACGGACAGCACCATTTGAATGGAGCTTACGAGGTTATCAGCATGATTGGTTCATTTCACGGGCGCACTCTGGGTATGGTGGCAGCTACCGGGCAGCCCGAGTTCCAGGAGCCATATATTCCATTACCGGCTGGTTTTGTAAATGTAGACTATAACGATATTGAGGCGGTAAAGTCGGCTACTACGGAGAGGACCTGTGCGGTGATGCTGGAGCCGATACAGGGGGAGGGAGGGGTCAACCTGCCCGGCGATAATTATCTGGCGATGGTGAGGGACTGGTGCGACCAGAAGGGTATTCTGCTGATTTTAGATGAAATTCAGACGGGGATAGGTAGAACCGGGACACTTTTTGCTTACGAGCAGTACGGCATTGAACCTGACATAATGACTCTGGCCAAGGGACTGGGCAGCGGCATACCAATCGGGGCTATTCTAGCCAAAGACAGGGTTTCCGTTTTTGTGCCGGGGGAACACGGCTCCACTTACGGCGGCAACCCTCTTGCCTGTGCGGCGGCCTATGCGGTGCTGAATTTTATCATTGAGAATGACATTCCCAGGAACGTCAAGAAAGTCGGGCAGTATCTTATTGACAGTCTGGAAGGGCTGAGGCGGAAATTCCAGTTCATCACCGATGTGCGGGGGCGCGGGCTGCTGGTAGCAATGGAGTTTAACAGTGATGTTGCCGAGTCACTGGTTACGGCTTGCATTGAGAAAGGTCTGCTGGTCAACCGATTGAAGCCCAATGCCCTGCGCTTTATGCCACCGCTTATTATCGGTTATGGTGAGGTTGACGAGGCACTGGGCATCCTGGATAAGGCGCTGTCCAGTATCGGGTAATCAGGTAAATGTTGGGTGGGCTGATGGTCTGGAGAATTCTGGCTGATACAGTTATGGGTCTGCACCTTCTCCTCATAGGCTTTTTTGCTGTTTCCGTTGTACTTCTAGCGCTGGGCTTTTTCAAAGGGCGCCGTAACTGGCGGCGCTTCTACTGCGGAGTCACCGCGCTGGCAGTGAGTCTCGGGGTAGCATCCTGGGCGGGGGTATTACGGTCTTGCTCCCTAACCGACCTGGAATATATGCTGAGAAGGCTCTACGACCCGAGCGAGAGCTGGATGCGCACGAGGTCGCTTCTGGGCACTATCATACTTGATACCACCGGAGTTGAAGTGCCCGAATTCGCGTTCAGCATAGGTCTGGGAATAGGAATAGCGGTAATGATAGGCTCTCTCATTCTTCGGAGAGCCTAAGCGGGGGTTGGATTCGAACCAGCGACCTTCGGGATATCCAAAAAATACCTGATTGCATCGAGTTACAGTTTTTGCGAATATAGAGTTATACCATCTGAAAGATTAATCGCCCTATTGATGGCATGCACGCTTCGTAGCAGGGGCAATGCGTACTTGAGCAAGCTATAGCGGCGCAGGAAGTTTATCGGAGCGTATAGCCCGGAACTGTCGCTGGTTGCCGCAGCAACTGTCGCTGTTTCAGTCACCCGAAAAGGGCTAAAACCTGTTTCCTTCATCATATGCTGAAGAGTGCTCCTCGAAAAGAAATGCAGGTGCTCCGGGATATTCAGGTGCCGCCATTTACTTCTGACAATTCGGGGCCACAGCCCACTAATATCGTGGGTAACAACTACTAGGGTTGCTCCGGGCTTCATGAACTGGTTGATTGCGTGCAGTGTGCCTTTGGGATCCGGAAGATGTTCTATTGTGAGAACCATAGTCACGAGGTCGAAAAAGTTCTCAGGAAAATCTAGGTCATCTATTAGTCCGGTGAAGACCTTTAGCCCCAGCTTATTGCGGGCATATTCCGTGGCGTATGTTGAGATGTCAACTCCATAAGTATCCCAGCCCAATTCGCGGAAGCGCTTGAGCATGATACCCATGCTACAGCCAACATCCAGTAGCCTGGCTGGATTTATATATTTTATCGGGCGAAGGATTTCATCTGCGACGAATGCGAGGTGGCTTTCAAGCATCCTGTAGTCTGGATAGCCAAAAGTTGCATCTCCTTGGAATTCCCTATTGCAATAGTAGCCACTTGTATCATATATCTTTGCGATATCAGCCAAGCATGGCATGGGATTAAGATATACGAGACCGCAATTCGAACATTGAACTATATTGAATGAGCGGACTGTAAATAGGCGTTTGGACTTGCTGCTGCCGCACAGGTTGCAGACAGCGTTATCTTTTCTTGTGTTATGCAAATCGGCTCCCTTGCTTAACTATAACATCATATGGGAAAATAAAAAAAGGAAGCATCTCTACTTCCGGTATTACCTTGGTAGCGGGGGTTGGATTCGAACCAACGACCTTTGGGTTATGAGCCCAACGAGCTTCCACTGCTCCACCCCGCGTTGCTGTATCCTATTATATCCAGTCTTCTATCTGCTCTGCGTTTTTAGTATAATTCCTAGTTAGACGGGGTGTCAAGCCTGATGTTACTAAACAATCTCAGCATAAAGCATTGACCAGATAAAGTAAATGGGTTACACTAGAAGCATGATATACCTTGGTACCTCGGGATTTAGCTATGATGATTGGGTAGGAAGCTTCTACCCGATAGGCATGCCCAAGCGGGAATGGCTTACCTATTATGCCCGCGAATTTAATACCTGTGAGATAAACTCGACCTATTACGCGTTACCTAAACCGTCTAGCTTAAAAGCCATGACTGAGAAAACAGGCGAAGGTTTTCTATTTTCGATTAAAGCGAATCAAGAGATGACGCACAAACGAGAAGATAATGCCCCGGTTTTCAAGGCTTTTTGTGAGATATTGGAGTCTGTCATTACTGCTGGGAAGCTAGGCTGCGTTCTGGCTCAGTTCCCATATAGTTTCGGGTTTAATCGCCATAACTTAGATTACCTCAGGCTAGTTAGGGAAAGATTGGGTGAACTGCCGGTAGTGATTGAGTTTCGTAATGCCCGGTGGCTAAGGAAAGAGGTTTTTGACTGGCTTCGGCAGCATGATTTAGGCTTCTGTTGTGTTGATGAACCACAGCTACCCAATCTTCTGCCGCCAGTAGCTGAGGTAACAAGTAAGATAGGCTATGTTCGCTTTCACGGGCGTAACAGTGCCAAGTGGTGGCAGCATGAGCAAGCTTACGAGAGGTATGACTATAGCTATACTCCGCAAGAGCTCAGCGAGTGGTTGCCCAAGATTCGGAAACTTGATAAAATAGTAGAAAAGACTTTTGTCTTCGCCAATAATCACTGGCGCGGGCAATCAATCGGTACCATTCGCCAGTTGCGGATAATGCTGGACTAATCTTTTCTTTTATCTTTTGCGGTATCCTCTTGCAAAATAATTAATTATAGTTATAATTATACATACATAAGATTATAAAATAACGTGTGAGCTTAAGATGGGGGAAGCGGAGTACTCCATCTTAAACTGATAATTAGGGGGAGGGGAAAATGACAACTAATTTCAACATACTTCGTTCGCGTTTGAAGAGTGAGCGAAAGCGCTTAATTGAGGAATTGGAGCAACTAAGAGCTAGCGCCAACACCACAGAGGATAGGCGAGAGGGTAGTCCTTTTGGTAAGAGGGAGGAGGAGGCGACGGAGACCCTGGAGCTAGAGAAGCGGCTAGCTTTGGAGAAGCGTATAAGAGAGCAGTTGGTTGGCGTAGAGCATGCTTTACATAAATTTGAAGAAGGAACCTATGGCTTATGTGATAATTGCGGACAACCTATAGACCCGGCTCGATTGGAAGCACTTCCACAGGCAAGCTTATGTATGAATTGTAAAGCTCAGCAGGCAAAGAATGCGAAAGGTAAATCGTCTCCAGGATAGGTGGCAGAATGCGGTCTTTTTCCTTACCGGGTTACTAATAGTGGTTGCTGACCAGTTCAGCAAGGCGTGGATAAGGACCAATCTACCTGAGGGGCGATCGTTATTTGAGACAGGATTCTTGCGAATAACCCGTGTTCACAATACCGGGGCTGCCTTTGGTTTATTCCCAGACCAAGTATTGGCTCTCATCATCGTTGCTTTAATAGGTATTACTGCTATTTTGGTCTATGTTCTTATTGTTTCTCGCTATTTTCCCTTACCTGACGGTATGCTGGGCAAGCTGGCCCTCGGCCTGGTTTTTGGCGGCACATTGGGTAACCTGTTTGACCGACTTTGCTCTGGCTATGTTACCGATTTTATTGATTTTGGTTTCTGGCCGGCGTTTAACATCGCTGACTCCGCCGTAACTGTTGGCATTATCATATTTGCTTATTCTCTCCTTCGCTCAGCTCGAGCCGAGAAGCGCTAGGATGGACAAAACATATCGTTTTGCAGCTGATAAGTCGGGGGCCCGCCTTGATAAGTTTGTTATTGGGAAGTGCCCAGAGCTCTCCCGAACACACGCGCAAAAGCTTATTGGCGAGGGCTACATCACGGTTAACGGGCATGTGGCTAAGGCAAGTCTCAAACTTAATGCTGGTGATAGGGTAGATATTGTCATACCCCCCACTCCACCCAGTCCCTTAGAGCCTGAGGCAATCCCATTAAATATTATTTATGAAGACGACGACCTTCTGGTTGTGGATAAGCCAGCCGGACTGGCTGTCCACCCCGCCCCGGGACACCCCGCTCATACCTTGGTTAATGCCATTCTGTCCCACTTTCCTCACCTGGCTGATATCAGTGATTCACTGCGGCCGGGAGTTGTGCATCGGTTGGATAAGGATACCTCAGGGGTGATGCTGGTAGCCAAGAACAGAGCAGCCCAGGCTAATTTGATAAGCCAGTTCAGGGCTCGCTCCATAGCAAAAGCTTATCTGGTACTGGTTAAAGGGCGGCTCACCCCGGAGCGTGGCATTATTGAGGCGGCGGTTGGGCGTGACCCAAGTAATCGGAAGCGCATGGCGGTGGTAACTCTGGGCAGGGAAGCGCGCACTGAATATCAGGTAATTAAATATACAGGTAACTATACCCTGCTTGAGGTCATGCCGGAGACAGGGCGCACCCACCAGATACGGGTCCACCTTTCCGCCATCGGCTACCCGGTGGTAGGGGACCCGGTGTATGGGGTGAGGTCACCCCACCTGTCACGGCAGTTTCTGCACGCCTGCCGGCTGGGTTTCAAGTTGCCGTCCACTGGCGAGTATGTGGAGTTTAAGTCTGAGCTGCCGCCAGATTTGGAGCAGGCGTTAAGGGATATAGGCTAGTTATCTAGATTTTATTAACCCCATCCCCTTTATCCCCTTCCCCTTAGTAAGGGGAAGGGGAAGATTTTGAGAAGAGGGGCTAACGCCCCTCTTAAACACCCATACTTCTAGAATCTTGGTGGGTGGGGTGGTAGAATGGGTAAGAAAATAAGCTGAGGCTACTGGAAAGTCTAAAATGAACAAATCAGTTAGAGTGCGCTTTGCGCCAAGTCCAACCGGCTACCCCCATGTGGGCAATATCAGGACTGCCCTGTTTAACTGGCTCTTTGCCCGGCACGAGGGGGGCACTTTCATTGTCCGTATTGAGGATACTGATGTTACCCGGAAGGTCAAGGGTGCGGTGGAAGCCGTCCTTGATGGCTTGCGCTGGCTGGGGCTGGACTGGGATGAGGGGCCGGAGGTGGGGGGTAAATACGGCCCTTATTTTCAATCACAGCGTCTGGAGCTATACCGGGAGGCAGCCGAGCGCCTGATTTCGCAGGGAAATGCCTACCATTGTTACTGTTCCACCCAGCGTCTGGAGGAGATGCGGGCGGAGCAGGTAAGGCGCAAGCAGCCGCCGGGCTATGACCGGCATTGTCGTGAGCTGAGTGCAGAGGAGCGAGGGCGAAAGGAAGCTGAAGGCATCACTCCCGTGGTGCGTTTCAAGACGCCGCTTGAGAGGCAGACCAGGTTTAACGACCTAATCTGGGGTGAGGTAACATTTGAAAATAGTACCATTGATGATTTTGTGTTGCTCAAGTCGGATGGCTATCCTACCTATCACCTTGCCAATATAGTTGATGACCACTCGATGGAAGTCAGCCATGTGCTCCGGGCTGAGGAGTGGCTAGCCAGCACCCCCCGCCACCTTCTTCTATATCAGGCTATGGGTTTTACCCCTCCACAGTTTGCGCATTTACCAATGATACTGGGTTCTGACCGTGCCAAATTGAGTAAGCGGCACGGCGCAGTCTCCATTACCGACTATCATGAGCAGGGTTATCTACCCGAAACAATGGTGAATTTCCTTGCTTTGCTCGGCTGGTCTCTGGATGATAAAACAGAGATTATGTCGAAGCAGGAGCTTATAAATAACTTTTCTCTGGAACGGATTAGCCGGACGGCAGCCGTCTTTAATCATGATAAGCTCGGCTGGATGAACGGGGTATATATCCGCAGTTTGGGTCTGGAGGATTTTACCAAGCGGGCTCTCCCGTTTCTGGATAAGGGCTTGCCTCGGCAGGTGAAGCGGCCACTAGATATTGAATACGTCAGGCAGATTATGCCACTTGTTCAGGAGCGGGCTAAGACTCTGGCTGAGGTGCCGAAGCTGGTTGAGTTTTTCTTCGTTGATGAGCTTGACTATAAAGAGCATCCGCCGATAGGCAAGAATATGAGTCGGGAATCAGCCATTAAAGCATTAGAGGCAGGGCAGCAAAAATTAAAGCAAATAGAAGTATTTGACGAAGAATCTCTTGAGGCTGTGCTCAGACCTCTGGCGGAGGAGCTGGGGCTGAAGACAGGTCAGCTCTTTGGCATACTGAGGGTAGCAGTTACGGGTCGGACGGCAGCACCCCCGTTATTCCAGACCATGGCGGTGCTGGGTAAAGAACAGTGCCTGAGGCGAATTAAATCGGCGCTGGACAGGCTATCCGCCTTTAAAGGTTGAGACGGCCAGAAGAGAACGAGTTGACATAAGGAGAGCCTATGTTGAGAAGCATTAAAGACTGGCTCATAGTTGGGCTGTTACTATTGGATGAGGTGGCGGCATTAGTTTTAGTGCTGCTAGTCTTGTGGTTTTTCAAAATAAGAATTTCTTTTGAGATTGTGATTGTTATTGCATTGCTGCTTGGTACCTTTGTCTTCATAACGCATAAGGTGATTATACCCAGTTTTCATAAGAGAAAGGTTACCGGCTCGGAAGGAATGATGGGCCTTGTGGGTGAGGTGATAGAACCGCTGGCGCCGGTTGGAGTTGTCCGGGTTGAGGGCGAATTGTGGAAAGCAAAATCGGTTGATGATGATATAGCGGCGGGTGAGGATGTAGAAATTCTGAGATTAGAAAAGCTCACCTTAGAGGTCAGGCGTAAAGACAAGTAGTCATGAGGCTTATAGTCTTTCGCCTTACTTCCTTTTCCGCTTGGTAAAGCCAAATTTAACTTTTTTACCTTTAGGCTTGTCCTTCTTGTTTATATTTTTGATGAAGGTTTTCAGGTCAGTCAGAGGTTTATCAGTCATGAAGGCGATGTCCTTTTCTAGTTGCACTATTTACATTTAATTTTATCATATACTTGAGCACAAAGCCAATTACGGGTTTATGTTATTACTTGTCTACCTCACCCCTCGAAGGGTTCTGATGCGTTTCGGTGTATTCCCATGAATATGATATAATTCCCATAAAAAGGGGAGGTGTTAAAACATGGAGAATATTGGTATTATTTCTACAGCAGTATTGGCACTCGTAGCCATATTAGGCTTGGTGTATTCTCATGTCAAAGAGTTAGGTGACGTAAAGCAAAAATTATCACAACTCGAAGTTAAGATAGAACCATTTTGGATGTTCGTGACACAACAAATACCCGAAATACTTATTCAGCGTAAGGGTAATCCCGAACCACTGACTAGAAGAGATGAGTTACTAATCAAATTCAAAGACGGGACTATTCTACCCCATGAAAGAGACGAACTATTGCCAGTTCTAGAAGCTGAGAAGAAGCAGGCAGAGAGAGAAAGAGATACAGCACTTCTTATAGCTTTAGGTCTCCTTATTGTAGCTCTTGCAGCAACAACTAAAAAATAACGGTACTATAGAGAGTACTCCCATATGCAACAGGACCCCTCGAAGAGTCTTCGACCTTTGTCCCCCTCTCCTTCAAAAGGAGAGGGGGAAAGATAGAAAAGAGGGGCTTCGCCCCTCTTAGACGCCCCCAACCTTATTAGCTTAGAGCAAGAAGAGTTAAAGAGAGGCGAAGCCTCTCTTACATAAACAGTCCCCCTTCCCCTTATCGAGGGGAAGGGGGATAAAGGGGGATGGGGTCAATAAACAATCTCAATATGCCCTCATTGATTTCAAACATAGCAAGGTGCTACACTGTTATCTGAACGTATGACCTATACCGTTACTCAAGAGAGCTTTGGTAGCCTCACTTCATACTGGATTAATTCACCTCATCGCTTGAAGTGGGGTTCAGTCTTTGTTTTGCCCCCCTGGTTGGAAGTCTGGTGGCGAGAGTTTCAGCCTGAAACCGAACTGTATTTAGCTGCGGTTAGACAACAGGCAGACATTATTGGCATCGCCCCGCTTCAGCTAAAAAAGGAAAAGGCTTCCTTTATTGGCAGCACCGATGTTTGCGACTATATGGATTTTGTTGTGGCTCCGGGAAGGGAAGATGGCTTCTTTGCTGCCTTGCTTGATGATTTGAGGCAGAGAGGTATTAGCTGCCTTGACTTGAGGTCGTTAAGACCTGACTCCACTGTGGTTACCAATCTGGCAGGTATGGCACAAAGCCGGGGGTATGAGGTTTCCTGTCACCCGGCTGATGTTTCGGTCGAACTGGATTTGCCGCCTACCTGGGATGAGTATCTTAGCATGCTGACCGTGAAGCAGCGGCATGAGGTCAGGCGCAAATTGAGAAGACTGGGGGAGATGGGCAGCACAGATTACCGTGTCATTGCGGATAAGGCAGCAGTTCACGATGTTATGGATACCTTTCTAAAATTGTTTACCGAGAGCCGGGAGGATAAGGCGGCTTTTCTGACTGAGCGGAGGGAGTCCTTCTTCAGAGCTATGGCAGAAGTTATGGCTGAGGTCAAACTCCTGAGGCTTGGTGTTCTTGAGCTGGGGACACTGCCGGTAGCCATGGTTACCTGTTTTGATTATAATGGCAGAGTGTATCTGTATAATAGTGGCTATGACCTTCAATACCGCTTCTTAAGTGTAGGCTTACTTTCTAAAGCCCTCTGCATCAAAGATAGCATTGAGAAGGGCAGGAAAAAGTTTGACTTCCTGAAAGGGGCTGAAGCGTATAAGTATCACCTGGGTGGCAAGGAAGTCCCGCTGTATGATTGCCAGATAATTATCAAGTAGTTATTACGTGCCAGAGGAGAAGTTTGATTAGAGACGGACAACTGAGAATAGCCATGCTCAGTGCTCACAGTTGCCCTGTGGGGAAGCTGGGAGCAAAAGATACCGGTGGCATGAGTGTTTATGTCTTGGAGCTTGCCCGAGAATTAGGAAAATGCGGGCATTTAGTTGATATTTATACCCGTGTTCACGACCCGAAAGATAAACAGATTTATGAACTGGGTCATAATATCCGACTTATTCACCTCAAGGCGGGAAGAAATGGAGAGATGCACAAGTTGGCTGTCTATCCTCATCTTCCTGATTTTGCCGGTAAACTGGAGAATTTCAGGGAGCGCAACCGGCTTAAGTATGATTTAGTCTACAGTCATTACTGGCTGTCGGCCTGGGTGGGGAGATTTCTGCAGGGCTGGTGGGATGTTCCGCACATAATAATGTTCCACACGCTGGGTGCGATTAAGAATGCCATTGGCATAGGTGAGGCTGAGCCTGAGCTTCGTATCGAGACCGAAAGATACCTGGTCAAGAACTGCCATCGCATTATTGCTGCCACGGGTAAGGAAAAAGAGGACCTCATTTTGCACTACGGTGCCTTGCCGGAGACCATCAGCGTCATCCCTTGTGGCGTGAATCTGGATCTATTCCAGCCTGTGGACAGAGAGGCGGCGAGACAACAGCTAGGCTTAAATGGTAATAAGAACATTTTGTTTGTCGGCAGGCTTGAGCCATTAAAGGGCATAGATAAGCTACTGATGGCAATGACGTATCTTGAGAATAGAGAAGGAACCAGGCTTTTGGTAATTGGCGGTGACGGAAATAGCCAGTATGAAATAGAACGACTTCAGAGGTTATCACGGGAACTCCATATACAGGACTCGGTTATTTTCCTCGGCTTGATAAAGCAGGAGAAACTACCCCTCTATTACAGTGCTGCCGATGTATGCGTGGTTCCTTCCTATTATGAGAGCTTTGGGCTGGTAGCTCTGGAATCCTTAGCCTGTGGGACCCCGGTGGTGGCTACTGATGTAGGCAGTGCCAAAAGAGTCATTCGCCAGGGTGAGACGGGTTACGTGGTGGCAGATAATTTCCCCTATCGTCTGGCACAAAAGATATCGCTTCTTCTCTCCAAGCCAGAGATTGGTGCCGAATCTATTGGTTTGATGCGGGCATCAGTAGCCAGATTTAGCTGGTCAAGGATTGCCGAGAGGATGGTAAGGGAGTGCAGAAGGGTGCAGGCAGATTACTTTACTCAGTAGCACTACTTTATTGTCTTCTCGTACCACAGACTGTTCGTCCGAAGCTTGAAACCGACGGAGCGGTAAAGAGCGCAGGCAACTTCATTCTTGCTATCCACAGTTATTTCAGCAATTCGTACGCCTTTGCTTTTGAGGTAGGATAATCCAGCCAACAGTGCTATTTTACCTATCCCCCTGCCCCGGTAATCCGGGTCGACTCCAAGCATATAAATGTATCCCTTTCTCTCACCTTTGGCGGCTTCATGTTTTATCTCTGTCCAGCAGTAGCCAACGGGCTTATCTCCTTCGTAGATTGAGATTATATCTTCTGGGGAATGGTAACTCAGGTTGATATAATAGATCATGTCTTCGATGGTATTAGGGTTGTATCCCCAGCTGCCGGTGAAGCAACGGTTCTGAATCCGGGTAAGTCTGTCTTCCTCACTAGGTTGCAGATGGCGATATGAGTAAATATTGGGAGCAGCGTCTGGCAAGTCAGAAAGTGACAGCCTCAATTCAGAGAACTGGCGCACAAATCTGAAGCCAAGCTTGGGTAGAACAAGCTTGGCAACTATATTGTCCTGTCTTATATTCACGCGGGTTACTTTAGCTTCTAGTTCTTTAGCGCGGCGTGCGGCGTAACTAAGGAGTTTTGTGGCCAAGCCTTTTCTACGATGCTCTGGGTGCACCAGGCAATCGAGGAGAACACGCTCCGTCTTTAATTCAGGAGCGAGATTTATGAATCCGACAGCTTTTCCGTCTATTTCAGCGACAAACAAGTCTTGTTCTGGAGAATAATTAGGTCGGCTCAGGTTCTCACTGACGGCTTCTGGTGAACGGTGAAGTCCACTCGGGTCCAGGTTTTCGGCCTCAATGTTTAATTTGACATAGTCTTCGAAATCCGAGGGACGATAATTTCTAACTATGTAAAGAGAATTGCTCATATTATTTTTAAGTCTCCAACCCAGATTGTTTATTAACCCCACCCCCTTTAGATTCTATTTAGGGACCCTATCCCCCTTTATCCCCCTTCCCCTTATCAAGGGGAAGGGGGAGACTGGTTATATAAGAGAGGCTTCGCCTCTCTTTGACTCTCCTCTAGTATCTCTCTCCTTTTAAGGAGAGGGGGAAGAGATTCTAGAGAGGGGTTTCACCCCTCTCTCACCACATTCTCCCTTCTCTTATTAAGGGACGGGGGTCAGGGGGACAGGTTGCTAAACATTCTCTCCAATTTAAAATTGTATCAGCTAAATTGATGTTATACAATGTTGAATAGTACTTAAATTAGGAGATTGGCATGGCAGTGAAGCAAGCTCAGGTGATGGTGGTTACTCCGCATCCAGATGATGCTGAATTCGGTGTTGCTGGCACTGTGGCTCGCTGGGTTAAGGAAGGGAAGGATGTTGTATATGTGGTGTGTGCCAATGGTGATAAAGGTACCAGCGATATTAATATGAAGCCGGAGAAACTGGTGAAGATTCGTGAGCAGGAACAACTGGCTGCCGCCAAGCTGTTGGGAGTGAGGGAGGTCATATTCCTGCGCCATTCCGACCAGAGTCTGGAGGATACGCCTGAATTCAGGAAGGAGATTGTGCGCCTGATAAGAATGTACCGACCGGATACAGTGGTAACTGCTGACCCTTACCGACGCTATATCTGGCACCGTGACCACCGTATTGTTGGGCAGGTTACGTTGGATGCTATTTTCCCTTATGCCAGAGACCATCTTGCCTACCCAGATTTACTGGAAGAAGGACTGCAACCGCACAAAGTTAAGGAAGTCTTGCTCTGGGCGGCACTGGAGGATATAAATTATCGCTTGGATATCACCAATACTTTCGATATAAAGCTGGCGGCTCTGCGTTGCCATAAGAGCCAGGTAGGGGATAATCTATCCCCAGACATTGAAAATTGGTTGAAGCAGCGGGCTAAAAAGATGGCTGAGGGACAGGACTTCAAATTAGCCGAGGCTTTCCACCGAGTGGAAGTAACCTGGTAATTTAATCCCCTAGGATGAAAGCCAGAGTACATCTCCATAGAGGTCAGGGTGGTGGGGTCGGGTGGAAAAGACGACAAATTCGTCTTTCTCTTTCTTTAATACTGCAGCATCACCATGGCCGGGATACACCTGCGTATCATCATCCAGTACAAAAATCTTGCTGGTTATGGATTCGATTATCTGCTGTAAATCAGCTGGCGACCATGTCTTGCCCGGGCCGCCGGGAAAGATAGTGTCTCCGGATAGCAAATATTTTCCGGTCTTGAAACACAGGCTGCCAGGGGTATGCCCTGGCGTATGCAAAACTTCAAGCTTGATATTTCCGAACGATACTATATCGCCGTCATTTAGCTGGATTTCCGGTGGTGGAGACAAAGTCATGCCATCTGCGGTGTGGGCGGCTAGGGGGATTCTCAGCTTGGACCGTAGTTCGGAAAGGGCACCGATATGGTCTATATGGTTATGGGTCAGCAATATGTATCTAGGGTTAGTACCCTCTAATCTGTCGGCGATTTTACTGGCTTCGGCGGGAGCATCTACCAGCACACTATCCCCGGTTTGCCGGCAGGTTAGCACGTAGGCGTTGGTGCCGAAGGGTCCTAATTGAAGCCTCTCTATCTGAAGATTGTCGTCTCTTACCACAACTGCCATTTTTCGCCCTCATTAATCGGGTGGTCTGCACCTTTTCTATAACATTTAGCTTACTGTATACTGGTAACAACGGTCAATAGTAGGTAGACTTATGCTTCCTCATTGACGTCTGATTGTTAGCCGCTTAAAATAACATCAGCGACCGAGAAGGAGAGGATATGGAGCGAATCTGGGCACCGTGGCGAATACAATATATCCAGATGAAGAAACCAGAGGGATGTATTTTGTGTGAAGAACCCAAGCAAAATAAAGATGCTCTGAACTATATCTTGTATCGGGGAGATAAAAACTTCATCATTTTGAATACGTATCCTTACAATCCAGGTCACCTGATGGTGACTCCCTATCGACATGTAGCTAACCTGGAAGAGCTGACTGAAGAAGAACGAGACGAGCATTTTGAGATAGTTAGCCGGAGCATCGAGGTTCTGAGGCAGGTATTTAACCCCGGCGGCTTTAACATAGGCATAAATGCAGGAAAGGCGGCCGGAGTGGGCATAGATGACCATTTTCATACCCATGTTGTGCCCCGGTGGCAAGGTGATACTAACTTTATGACCGTGGTATCTGATGTAAGGGTAGTGCCTGAAGCTCTAGCTGAGACCTATCAAAAATTGAAGGGGAAGTTCTGAATAGGGAATCAGGTTGAATGAAGTTAGGTTTCAAACGGTTTTGCTTTAATTTCTCGTTTGTTTTCTAGCTAACAAAATGGCTTGAAATGAGCCGTTCCATATTTAACTTTGAAATTACCCGAAACCACCTCTCTCCAAGGTCGTAACTATATTCTGCGTGCTTGGGATAAATCACTCTTTTGCATTATGGCAAAATCATACAAGTGGGTGATTGATTGGAGGCTTAATGTGAGTTAAATTAGAATTGTAAAAAGGAAAGCTCAGCGCATTCACCAAATAATTGCTATCGTAAGGGTCAACGGGAATGTTAGAGAATTATAAGAAAAATTGGAAAAACTATTACGAGATTCTTCAAGTTACTCCAAGTGCAGAACCCAAAGCAATCACTGCAACTTATGAGCGATTAACTCATCTATATCACTCACTCCCGGATAAGGAACTAGAGAGCCGTTCCTTTTCAGCGAGAATGACCGATATCGATGAGGCCTATAAAGTCTTATCTAATTCCATCAAGCGGGCTGCATATGACCATTTATTTAATTCAAAATATGCATCTCAAGAGTTTAAGGGTGACGAACTGGTGAGGGAACAGGTTATTGATTCAATGGCACTCATTGCTCTGGAAGCATTAAGATTGGGAACAAGGATGAATGGGTGTCTGCGGGGCTGGAGCATGGTCATACAGCGAGCAATTCCGATAGTGCTTATCTCGCTTCTGTTTACTATCATAGGAGGAAGTTGTTTTGCATTTGCGAAACCAGATCATATTCTAGCAACTCCCTTCGAGGCTTTAACCATAACAATGGATAAAACATCGAGTGCTAGAATAAGCTTGATAAAAGAGATTCAGGAAGCATCAGCAACATATGAACACTACATAGTTTCGACAGCGTTGCAATCAATGAGGGTGACAGACCGTGTAAGAGCAGTTCCAGTAGTCACAACATCGACGAACGACATGGGTAACTTTCCTTCACCAGAGCATAGCCTTTACCCGGGCTACGTCGTCAAAAGATTCAGTCTGTTTAAATATACAGTTAATAGTGATGGGGTTGTAAGCGTTGATACGCCTGGTGAAACAACCGATGCCCTGTTTGGGAAAATTGACCAATTGCTTGAGCAGGTGGAAGAAATAAATTAAACACCTTTTTAAATCTATTTCAGCGTTAGCGTTATGAGCTAGAAGTATGGAGCATAAGGAAGGTAGATTCAGGGGACACAAAAACCTTAATCTGTACTACCAGAGTTGGTTACCAGCCAAGGCTCCCAGAGCGCTATTGTTGGTCGTCCACGGCTTAGCTGAGCATAGTGGTCGATATTCAAACTTGGTAGACTACTTTGTTCCCAAAGGCTATGCTATCTTTGGTCTTGACCATCGAGGGCATGGTAAATCAGAAGGCTTGCGAGGTTATGTTGATAAATTCTCGGACTACCTCGATGACCTCAAGCTCTTTCTCGATATAATATGGAGCGAGCATGGTAATACCAAGACCTTCCTGATTGGTCACAGTATGGGAGGAACGATAGCTACTGCCTACGCGGTGAAGCATCAACGTGACCTGG
The DNA here is from genome assembly GCA_030615035.1 of Dehalococcoidia bacterium. Next base: position 29,916 of record JAUXAC010000009.1, read on the forward strand.
CCGGGCTCATATTGTCCGCGCCAACTCTGAAGGTCGGTTCCAGCGTGTCACGTCTAGACGTAGCAGTAGCCCAGGCGCTTTCGGCACTACTGCCCAAAATGGGTATCGCTGTGATTGATGCTTCAGCCATCAGCCGAGACAAAGCTGTAGTGGATGCTTATGTGAACGACCCTCTGGTGTACCGAGGTAAGATTCGTGCCCGACTTGGCTCCGAGCTGGTCAATATGATACAGAAGAATCTGCCACACCAACTGCCAGAGCTCAACTTGCCTATTTTAATTATGCACGCAACCGCCGATCGCTTGTCTAATCCGGAAGGCAGCACCATGTTGTATGAACTGGTGAACTCGAGGGACAAGACGCTGAAGCATTATGAGGGTCTCTACCACGAAATCTTCAATGAGCCAGAGCATAGGCAGGTCTTGGCATACATGGAAACCTGGCTAGCTGCTCGCGTCTGATTAGCTCAAAGCAGCGGGTATTAAAGACTGGTGATGAAGTAATCGTGCCAGCGTATACCCGGGGTGTGGCTGCTGTTCAGCAAACCGGGTCAGAGTCTCTTCTGCATCTTTACGTGTTTGATGCCGGCTTCCCAAAAAGGCGAGCCCGATTCCTCAAAGCCGCACGACTTATAGAAATTAACAGCTGAGCATTGTGCATGGAGAACTACTTGCTCTATTCCCCTGTTTTTAAATTCTTCATCCAGAAAGGAAATGATGCTCTTTCCGATTCCTCTGTGGCGGAAAGGTTTTAAGATAGCCATTCTCTCTAGCTTTGCCTGGCTGGCAGCCAGGAATAGAACCCTAGCAGTGCCGATAATTCTCTCCCCATCCTTGGCTACCATGTGCATTGCTTCCATGTCATATTCATCTAGCTCCAGGTCCTCTGGGATGCCTTGCTCCTCAACAAACACTCGTTTCCTTACCTCAAAGGCACCTTTCAACTCACAGTCATTCACTACAATTTTGCAGGAAAGATTGTCCATAGCGATATAAATAAATATCTTACAAGCTTATCTAATTATAAAATAGCTCTGCCCATTATACTAGTTATCAGAATTATCCGCTAAAACAGAAAAGGCGAGCTATGTTTATTAGCCTGCCTTCTTTATTCTTTCTTGATAGTGGGGACTGGATAAACGATTACAAATAATTACTAAATCAACTCTGGAAAGTTTAGTATTGAAATAGCGATAAAGACTAATAATGCTGCCATTACGTAGTTGAACAAATTTTTTAAAGTTGTATTACTGAGCACCCTTTGAATAATAGTTCCAAAAAGTGCCCACAAGGTAGTCGAAATGAAGACAATAATTGTTAAGAAAATAAAGATGTAAATTATTTCAAATATGCTACTAATATTGGGGATTATGAAAACTGAATTTACCACTATACAAAATAGTATTGCTTTTATATTAACGAATTGCAGTAGTACTCCATGATAAAAAGTGAAGCTGGTTTTCTTCTCACCTGTTTTGCCAGGACTGGATTTGACTATTTTATAAGCAAGCCAAATCATATAAATACAGCCCAAGATTCTTAGCGACGTTTCTAATTGTGGTGAGAAAACAAATGCCTGCTTTACGAGTAGGGCGCTTACACTTATTACAATTAAACAACCAGTGCATACCCCAAAGATAAATGGCAGCGCTTTCCGATACCCATAATTTAGACCGATGGCAGTTGATGTCAAATTGTTGGGACCTGGCGTAAAAATAACAACAGATACAAAAGATAAAAAAGCAAGCCAGTTCATAACCTCTCTCTTTTAACGACGATAATTAATTGTTGACTAGTAAATAATATAACCAATATATGGATGTTCTCTGATTCTACTTCCTGCTAGTGTTGGAATCAAGACTAACAAAAAAGGAATGATTGTTGGTGAAGTTTGATTCAAGCAAGCAAAACAATGTATAAATATAGACAATAATCAAATGAGAATAGATACTCGAACAATTATTGCTTTAGGAACTACAATTCTATTATGGGCTTCCTCATTTGCCGCTGTTAGAGCTAGTCTTCAAGCGTTCACCCCAGGTCATATTGCTTTATTTCGCTTTCTTATTGCTTCCGTTCTATTAGCTGTATTCACTTTGATGACTCGTATTAAGCTACCAAAATTAAAAGATATTCCAGTAATCTTTTTGTTAGGCTTCCTGGGAATAGCTGCATTTCATACTGCACAGAACTACGGTCAGGTTACGGTTACTGCTGGGTCAGCTGCAATGATTGTTAGTTCAGTCCCGATATTTACGGCTATGTTAGCTACCATATTTTTAGGAGAGAAGCTTAAATTGTGGGGCTGGCTTGGTATATGTATTAGCTTTTTAGGGGTTTTCCTTATCGCTTTAGGCGAAAGAGAGGGAGTAAAGTTTGATCCTGGTGTATTTATTCTCCTCTTGGCAGCAATAGCAGCTGCAACATACTTTGTATTACAAAAACCCTACTTGATAAGATACAGTGCACTGCAATTGGTTACATATATGATCTGGGCTGGAACATTATTCTTGTTAGTTTTTACGCCTGGTTTAATTGAGGAGGTTACAAGTGCTCCGATTGAGGCTACTGTTGCTACAATATATTTGGGAATATTTCCATCTGCAGTTGCCTATGTCACCTGGAGTTACGCCTTATCAAGAGCACCCGCATCAATAGTAGTAAGCTTCCTGTATCTTCAACCGGTATTTGCTGTTATTATTGCCTTTATATGGTTGAATGAAATACCTGTATTAATTTCTATAATCGGTGGGGTTGTTACCATTCTAGGCGTTTTCGTAGTTAACAAGTATGGATTATCATCAGATGAACCGAAAGGTTAAAAGGTCGTAACAAAGCAAGCGATTGTTGCCACCTATCTCAATAATACCTTTGCCTATTGACATTACTGTAACAAATAGTCTATTGTTTATACATTATTAAAAAAAGGAGGTGATACGTTGCAAGCATATTGTCTGAAGTGTCGCGCAAAAAAGGAAATGAGGGATGCTAGAGCTATAACGATGAAGAACGGAAGGCCAGCGACTCAGGGTGTGTGCCCGACATGCGGGACCAAGATGTTTCGAATCGGAAAGAGCTAGAACTTATGTAGATTGTGCAATAACTACAGGAAGGAGGACAAATGTATAAATTTAAAGGAACATTCAGATTAGTACTTCTATTGGCTATAGCCTTGATCATCATAGTTGTTGGAGGATGTGCACCTAAGGCAGCGGAGGCACCGCCACTCAAGATTGGGCAGCTTAATAGTTTCACTGGCGACCTCTCTGACTTTGGTGGAGCTCACCGGAATGCCTCATCGCTGGCAGCAGACCATATTAATCAGGCCGGCGGTGTGCTGGGTACTGTTGTCACCATCCTCGCCAGGGACACAGCCACCAATCCAGTACAGGGTGTCGATTCCGCCCGGGCCCTAGTTGAAATCGGGAAAGTTGTCGCCGTTGTTGGCGCTTTAGCCAGCGGCGTTACCATCCCTGTAGCAGAATCGGTTACGGCACCCAATAATATCCTGCAGATATCAGCTGCATCCACCTCGCCAGGATTAACGGTACTTGCTGATAATGATTTCCTCTTCCGCACCACTGTCTCTGATGCAATACAGGGAGTGATTATGGGTCGTCTGGCTAAGGAGCTGGGATATAACTCAGCCTCTGCAATATATATCAACAACGCCTACGGCCAGGGACTAGCGGAACAGTTCGGGGCAGCCTTCGAGGAAGCGGGAGGTACGGTCCAGGAGCTGGTACCCCACGAGGGTGTGCAGCCCACCTATGCTTCAGAACTTACCAAGGCAACTGCGGGTAGCCCTGATGTCCTAGCAGCTATAAGCTATCCAGAGAGTGCCCAGGTCTATTTACGGGAAGCCCTAGAAGGTGGCTATATTGACACCTTCCTCTTCTGTGATGGTACCAAATCGCCTGATATGAATGAAGCAGTTGGGTGGGCGAATCTGGAAGGAAGCTATGGAACCGCACCAGGCGCACCGCTTACTGATGCACGCCTGATTTTTGACGCTGCCTACGAAGCTTCCTTCGCCGCCGTTCCTCCGCTTCCATTCATGGCTGAAACCTACGACGCCGTGGTACTGATTGCACTAGCTGCTGAGAAAGCCGGCACCACCACCAGCAGTGCTGCCATCCGAGACGCACTGCGCGATGTCGCTAACCCACCCGGTGAAGTAGTGGGGCCTGGAATTGATAGTATCAAGCGAGCGCTGTATCTAATCCAAGAGGGTAAGGATATCAACTACGAGGGCGCCGGGGGCTCTCAAGACTTTGATGCAAACGGCGACGTAATCTCCACTATTGAAATCTGGAAGATTGAAGGTGGGGCAATCGTTTCAACAGGCAGATATGAACTGCCCTAGGTTATGAATAAGAGATTTCCTACGAGTTAGGATACCAACAGCAATCTAGAGGTTGTCTCCTCAGGCTATTGCTCGGGGGAGACAGCCTCTGGAGGTTGCACCAATTTTGATATCTTTCGCTCCTCTCCTAAGATGCCTCCGGGACGTAATAGATTAACGGCTACAATTAATAAGCCGATCATAACATAGCGGAAGTTGGGGTCGGAGAGGAAGCCGGGTAAGAACTGGGTTCCGCTCCAAATACCCCACACCACAAAAGCTCCGAGGATTGCCCCTTTGTTGTTACCACTACCTCCCACCATCAGCATTGCCCAGATGATGAAAGTGGCTAGCAAGGGATCGAAGGTGTGGGGGTCTACGAATCGGACATTATGGGCATACAGGGCACCACCTATGCCCATTATCATCGCTCCCAGTATGAAGGATTGGAGCTTGAAACTAAACACGTTCTTCCCGCTGGCAGCGGTGGTTATCTCATCCTCCCGGATGGCTTTTAGTACCCTTCCCCAGGGAGACTTAATGGTACGTTCCACGGCAATGTAGATGCTGACAAGTACGACTACTGCTACTCCCAGATACAGGTAGTCGTAGTTCTGGGGGGAGACCAAGTCCCCCAAAAACTTGGGAATGCGGTAAAGACCCTTAGAGCCGTTGGCCAGCCATCTTTCATTGAGGAAGATAAACCGTACACTCTCAGCGATGCCCAGAGTGGTGATGGCCAAATAGTCCTCTCTCAGCCTAAGGGTGATAAAGCCGATAATCAGAGCCATGAGGCCACAAACGGCCCCAGCCGCTAATAAGGCGATGAAAAACCAGAGGTCTATGCCCAAATTGAATACTCCCAGTAAAGCTGGCAAGTTGCCACCAAAGATGAAATCTTCAAAGAGCCGGGGGTCAGGGGTGGCTGTGGTAAGCAATGCCGATGTGTAAGCCCCGAGAGCGAAGAAGCCGGCGACGCCGATATTAAAAAGACCAGTGAACCCCCAGTGCACATTGAGCCCTAAGGCAAAAATGGCATAGATAATCGCCATGATAGCAAACCCGGTAAGATAACCCACGATACCCATGATGTCCGTCATTCTCTCACCCCGAAAATTCCCTTCGGACGCACAAGGAGGGTTACAATCATAATCGTGAAAGCAATTGCTGTTTTATAAGCCGGGTTGAGCCACTGAGTAGAAACCTCGGAAGTGACCCCAATAATGAGGGCTCCCACCAAAGCTCCGTAGGGGTTGCCAATGCCACCCAGGATCACTGCGGCAAAAAGAGGAATCAAAAACCGCCATCCCATAATGGGCAGGAGTTGTGCCTGAAAGATCGCCAGCAGGACTCCAGCCGTAGCGGCAAGGGCAGCGCTTATCGCCCAGGTCCACCATATGACTCGTTCAGTATTAATGCCACTTACCCGAGCCAATTCCATATTGTCTGAAGTAGCACGCATGGCTTTACCCATTTTGGTGCGAGTGAGAAATAAATATAGAGCTATGACTAAGATGACTGCCAGGGCTCCGATAAAGAGGTTATCTGGTGGAATACGAACTTCCATGGGAAGCATATAGAATGGCTTGGATAGCCGGGGATACTGCCATGTCTCTCCACCCCATATGACCTGGACTAATCCCCGTAAAGCAATAGCTACGCCAAGTGATGTCATTGCCAGCACCACCTTGCTGACGTTCCGGCGCCGTAGGCGTCGGTATATGCCTATGTCCAAGCCAATAGCTACGGTTGCTAACGCCAGTATGCTTAAGGGAAGGGCAAAGAACACCGGATACCCGAAGGTAAAAGGTCCAAAGCCCGTGCCCTCCAGCCCAATGCTGGGAAAGAGTGTGCCCAACAAGAATAGTGCAACATATGCACCCAAAGTCATGAAGTCGCCATGGGCAATGTGAGCAAAGTTGAGTATGCTATACAACAATGATAGACCGATGGCGCCGAGTGCTATGATAATCCCCAAGAACAGGCCGTTGACCACTAACTCCAACTTGATAATGGATAGAAACGCGAGCAGAAGCAATATCACCATGCCTGTCAGTATCGAATAGCTGGCGCTCCATTTCCGTGTAAGGTGTTGAGCCTGCTGTTGCAGTGTTGCCACGTTCCTACCCTCCCAGGTAGAGCTTTACGATTTCGGGATTCTTGAGCAGGTTTTCGCCCCGGTCCTCAAGCTGGTTCTGCCCCGAAGCTAGAACATACCCCCAGCTTGACAGCCCTAACGCCTCCCGGGCGTTCTGTTCCACAAGGAGGATAGCCACACCAGCACTGTTTATGCCAAGAATCTTCTCAAAAACAGAGTTTACAAGATTGGGTGCGAGTCCAGCCGAAGGCTCGTCTAAAAGCAGCAAAACGGGGTCCAGCATGAGGGCTCTAGCCAGGGCCAACATCTGCCGCTGCCCCCCCGACAGGGTTCCTGCCCTATCCTTGCGTCTTTCCGCCAGGTCAGGGAAGAGGTCATACACTTCTTCTAGACGCTGACGAAAATCATCGGTTCGTACAAAGGCGCCCATCTCCAGGTTTTCATTGATAGATAGTGAAGGAAAGACGTTGCTGGACTGAGGAACGTAAGAGAGTCCCTTGCGTACAACTACCTCAGGAGCTATTCCGGTGATATCTTCTTTACGGAAGCGAACTCGACCCTTCCTGGGCTGTAACAAGCCAAAGATGGTCTTCAACAAGGTGGACTTCCCCGAGCCATTGGGTCCAATAATCGTGACGATCTGACCCTTCTCTATAACGATAGACACACCATGAAGAATCTCGGTCTCTCCGTAGCCGGCTACAACACCGGATACCTCCAGTAGGCTCATTGGGTTTGGCCTCCCAGATAGGCTTCTAGTACTCGCTGGTTCTGCTGTATCTCCTGAGGTGAGCCTTCTGCAATTTTCTCGCCGTTGCACATAACGATGACAGGATTACAGAGACGCATTACCAAGTCCATATCATGCTCAATAACTAGAAAGGTGAGTCCTTTTTCATAGCAGGATTTTCGGATATCTTCAACCAGTTGGTTCATTAGAGTAGGATTCACCCCGGCCCCGGGTTCATCCAGCAGGACTAAATGAGGTTCAGCCATTAGCGTCCGAGCCAGTTCCAGAAGTTTCTTCTGCCCCGAAGAGAGGTTACAGGCGTACTCGTCTTTTAGGTCCAGAAGGTTCACAAAGCGTAAGACCTCCAGAGCCCGTACTTCGATATCCTGCTCCTGACGCCGTACCCGCCATGGTAGCAGCCATGAGCTCCATATCTGCTCACCAACTTGATTGCTGGGCACCAGCATAAGGTTCTCCAGTACGCTCATACGTCTCAGTTCCCGGGGGATTTGAAAGGTTCGCACAATTCCACGGCGGAAAATTTTGTGAGGAAGAAGTCCATCTATTCGCTTCCCATACGAGAGGATTTGGCCACCTGTGCATTTCAAGAAACCAGTGACTAGGTTAAAGACGGTGGTTTTCCCAGCACCGTTGGGACCGATGAGTCCAGTTATGGTCCCCCGCTGCACCTGAAAGGAACAGTAGTTGACCGCTCGAAGGCCACCAAAGTCCTTGACTACATCTCTTATCTCGAGGATTGGAGTAGAATCTTTCATAGTGCCACTACCTGGAACAAGTGGAAAAATGTGTACTTGCTTATATGACAGCTATTATTGCATATAGCCTTTCCCTATTGCAAAAATATAGAAGAATGAATTAGAATGCCCCCAAGCGAATTCGAATCGCTGTTCCCGGCTTGAAAGGCCAGTGTCCTAGGCCTCTAGACGATGGGGGCACGCTAGCTGTAAGTATAGCAGAGACAGATTCAGTAGACAATATCTCACCCTACAGTGTGCTACAATGTTTCAAAAGGGACTACCAAGATAATTAATAACGATAAGCCGGATGGGGCGAGTAAGAGGGAACGAGTGAGAAATAAGATTATTCCCCTTTTGACTTTACTTCTTGTCATAGCGATTACGGTTGGAATCTTCTACTTTTATAGGCAATATCCAGGTAGGATTGAAGAACTGGAAGCATACGGCTATCTGGGGGCTTTTCTGATTAGCCTTATCTTTAATGCCACTGTCATTTTACCCGTAGGCAACGTCATAGTAATCTCTACTCTTGGTGCTATTTTACCCTCAGCGACTATTGTCGGACTGGCTGGCGGGGCTGGAGCAGCCATCGGAGAGATAACCGGTTATATGGTAGGCTACAGTGGGCGTGGCATTGCTGAAAGAAGCAAGATGTACAAACGGGTGGAGGGCTGGGTCAGGCGGTGGGGAGCTGTCGCTATCTTTATCTTTGCATTGGTGCCCTTCATTTTTGACCTCGCTGCGATAGCTGCGGGCGTTCTGCGGTTTCCTTTTTGGAGATTTTTCCTTTTATGCTGGTTAGGCAGGACTATAGCCTATATTGTGGTGGCATTAATTGGAGCCTGGAGTTGGATAATAGTGGCGGCACTGGCTACTTTAGCGTTGGGGTTGGCTATTACCAACTGGGCATGGAAACGAGGTCATTAAAGATTTTACCTAGCCTTTTTGACTTTGATTATCAAAAGTGAGCCGACAACCATATAGGTAAAACAAGCTCCAAGCATCACCTGGTAGCCCAGGGCGGGGGCATAGTTATTAAGGAAATCAATTACCGGTCCGATGAGGCGTGCCAGGGCAGCACCGCCAGCCGTAGCCAGATTGGTCAGACCAAGGTAGCGTGCCTCCTCACCTTTAGGTACCAAATCTGTGGCCAGTGCCCAGTTGGTGCTCATAAAAGCCCCAAATGACATTCCTATAAGGCCGCCAAAGGATATTATCAGCACGTAGTTGTGTTGAAATAGGAATATCAACGCAATTCCTAGAGCACCAAAGAGACCAGAAGTGATGGCAATTGGTTGGCGTCCCACCCTATCCGACAGACGCCCGGCAGGATAGACCACAGCTAACATGCCAGCAACCACCACTATTGAAAACTTTGCCATTGCTGTGGCTGGATTGGCTACGCCAACAACATCCTTGAGAAAATACAGGGCAAAGGTATGTAAGGTAGTGAACGCCATCAGGATAAGGAGGCGAGATATTAGAAACCAGACAAAATCACGGTTTGCCTTGACATCAATCTTGAAACTTTTGTACAGGGTTGGTAGTAAGGGTAGTTGTGAGCCACCGCTCCCGGGTCGTTCCTTGACCATCAGGACAGTGGCAATCATAGCCCCTAGCAGGACAATAGTCAGTGCCCCCAAGACCAGCCATAACCAGAAGACTCCCTGACCAATGGAGTAACGATCCATAAAGAAGGCTATCGGGTATAATAGGGCAATCCCACCCACTATCTCGAGCAGGGTCTTTACTCCTGAGGCTAGCCCCCGTCTCCTTTCGGGTACCAGGTCGGGAATAAATGCCTGGTAAGGTCCCTGTGCGGTATTACTACTGACCTGCAATAGGCAATAGATGACAAAAATGGTGGCGTAACTCCAACATAAACCTATCCCAGGGAGAAACAGGATAGTGGCCATGGTGCCCAGCAGAATGTAAGGTCGCCGCCGCCCCCAGCTAAAGCCAAGGCGGTCACTGAGCGCACCGGCTATCGGCTGGACGGCTATCGCCAGCATTAGTCCGGTAAAGGTAAGAAGACCGAGGTAGGTATTCTTTTGCGACTCGGCAACAAAGTCCAGCAGTCGTAATGGCAGAATGATGCTGTGCAGGCTACTCCAGAGGGCGGCCAGGGCAAAACCAAAGATGGTAATCTTGAGGTAATCAATACGGCGAAACTGCCCAGCGTTGCTCATTGTCTTAAAGCATAGCAGAGCCGAGGCAAAGAGACAATATTCTGTATTAGGTATATAATCAAGGGGAAATGAAGCGTTATCCGTTAGTAGAGGAAATACATACCCCGCTCGGTGCCCCACAATTCTTTGAAATATTCAGAGACCGACCTTTCAGTTTCTTTCTTGATAGCGGTATGGACCCGGATAGGCTGGGACGTTACTCCTTCATGGGCAGCGACCCTTTTCTGGTGTTGAGGAGCCGGGGTGAGGAAGTCTCACTGATTAGAGATGGGACGGGAGAAAGTAGAAGGGGTAATCCTTTTGATGTAGCCGGTGAGTTATTGACGGTCTATTCTCTGGATGGGTGCCCGAATGGCATCCCCTTTGCCGGCGGGGCAGTTGGTTATTTCAGTTATGACTTGTGTCATTTCATTGAACGCCTGCCGGCTACTGCTGTTGATGATTTGAGTCTTCCCGAATGCTACTTAGCTTTCTACGACGCGATTGTTGCCTTTGACCATCTTGAGGGGAGGGCGTATCTGGTGTCCACCGGGTTTCCGGAGTTGGGAGAGATGAAAAGGAAGCGGAGGGCGGAAGAAAGGCTTGAGGAGGTGAAGAGCCGGATGCTGAATAAACCCTTTATTGCAGGTGAGATGTGTTCGGTTTCAATGGAAGAAGGTATGGTGCTTAAATCAAATTTTTCTCATGAAGAATATCTGAGAGCCGTGGAAAATGTCAGAGAATATATACGAGCAGGGGACATTTTTCAGGTAAACCTGTCCCAGAGATTTGAAGCTGACTTAAGTATTCCGCCCTATGAACTCTATCAGCGATTGCGCAAAATCAATCCAGCCCCTTTTGCCAGCTATCTTGATTTTGACGGAGTAAGTGTTGTTGGTGCTTCGCCGGAGAGATTTCTCAAAGTTCAGGGTGATTGGGTTGAGACCCGTCCAGTCAAGGGGACTAGACCGCGTGGTAAATCTGAGGCGGAGGACAAAGCCCTGGCTGACGAGTTGTTGGCAAGCATTAAAGACAGGGCGGAGAATGTTATGATTGTTGACCTTGAGCGGAACGACCTGGGACGCGTGTGCCGCTATGGAACAGTGAGAGTTACCGAACTGGCTATTCTGGAGACCTATCCAACTGTCTTTCACCTGACCTCTACGGTGAAGGGCAGATTGTGCGAAGACAAAGACCGAATTGACCTGCTTAAAGCCACCTTCCCGGGTGGTTCAATAACCGGTGCCCCGAAGGTGCGGGCAATGGAAATCATTGATGAGCTGGAGCCTACCAGGAGAAGCGTTTATACCGGCTCAATTGGTTACCTTAGCTTCAGCGGTGAAATGGACTTAAACATAGTTATCCGGACTTTTCTGGTTAAAGGTGGAAGGGCTTACTTCCAGGTGGGGGGTGGCATCGTCTATGATTCGGAACCAGAGGCGGAGTATGTGGAGACACTGGACAAAGCCAAAGCGCTGATTCAGGCGCTTAAGCTATCGCCTCAGGTCGTGGTGGAGGTAACATAGGTGATTCTGGTTATAGATAACTACGATTCGTTTGCTTATAACCTGGTTCAGTATCTGGGGGAGCTGGGCTGGGAACCTGTGGTCTATCGTAATGATGGCGTAACTCTGGAGCAGATTGAGACTATAGCGCCGACTCACATCATAATCTCTCCTGGTCCCTGTACCCCACTGGAAGCGGGAATTTCCAATGAGGTGGTGCGTTACTTCCGGGGGAAAATTCCCATTCTGGGGGTGTGTTTGGGGCACCAATGTATCGGGTATGCATATGGCGGCGTCATTAAACGAGCCGCAGTGCCGGTACATGGTAAAACCTCTCTTATTTTCCACGATGGCGAAACTGTCTTTGAGGGTTTGCCGTCCCCTCTTGTGGGAGGACGCTATCATTCTCTGGTCATAGATGAGGAAGCGCTGCCTGCTTCTCTGGAGGTTTCCGCCAGAACCGAAGCGGGGGAGATTATGGGAGTTAGAGATAGGAAGGATATAGTGGAGGGAGTCCAGTTTCACCCGGAATCCATCCTGACCGATACAGGACATAATATATTGGCTAACTTCCTGCGCTTGCCAAGACCACAAATTAAGGAATAAGCGGTGATGGAAGAGATTGTCTATCTAAACGGTTCACTCATACCCCGTTCTCAGGCACGGGTATCGGTGTTCGACCATGGTTTCCTCTATGGCTATGGATTGTTTGAGACCATGCGTGCCTACCACGGGACAATTTTTCTTCTGGAACGTCACCTGAAGCGCCTGCTAAATTCGGCAGCGGTTATTGGCTTGAGTCCCGAGCTGGCTGAAATTGACCTTGCTAAGGCTTGTACTGATACCCTGATGGCTAACGGTCTGCAGGATGCTCGCCTGAGGCTCACTGTCTCCAGGGGTGAGGTGGACTCATTCTCCGGCTCTGGCACCAGCGTTGCGCCCACGGTGCTGGTTACGGCAAGGAGTTATCAGGCTTTACCAGCCCAGATATACAATAAGGGTTTTAGAGTCGGGGCATCCTCCTTTCGTCGGTATAGCCAGTCTCCCCTGTCAAGACTTAAATCGGCTAATTATCTACTTAACGTTCTGGCAAGGAAGGAAGCTGAGGCGGCTGGACTGGATGAGTCACTGTTGTTAAATGAACGCGGACTTATTACCGAGGGCAGCATAAGCAATGTCTTTTTTGTCGCTCACTCTGGTCTGGTTACGCCGCCTGTGGAAAGTGGCATCCTGCCCGGCATTACCCGCGAGGTGGTGATGGAACTGGCTGATGCTCTGGGAATAAATGTTACCGAGGGCGAGGTAAGATTGGAAGACATGGGGCAATTTGGCGAGGCTTTCCTGACCAACTCGGTGATGGAGATAATGCCGCTGGTTGAGGTCAGGGACAATGCGGGAGAGGTTATAACCATCGGCTCGGGAAGACCGGGCAAAATCACCAAGAGACTGATGGCTGCCTACAGGGAGATGGTGGAAAGAGAGACCTCAAGGGTAAATAGCTAGCGCCTCAAGTCCAGCGGTCTCCGGCAAGCCGAGCATAAGGTTCATATTCTGGATGGCTTGCCCCGCCGCCCCCTTAACCAGGTTGTCAAGACAGCTGATAACAATGAGCTTCCCAGCTCTGTGGTCAATGGTGGGGTGAATGAGGCAGAAGTTGTTCCCCCAGGTGTGCTTGGTGTGGGGTGGGGATTCTACTATCCTGACAAAGGGCTCATCCTTATAGAAGTCCAGGTAGAGATTCCACAGCTCTTGCTCACCCTTTTTGCCGGCAGCAATTTTACCCGGGAGGAGGGGGGCATAGGTGGTGGTCAATATTCCCCTGGTCATCGGCAGTAGATGGGGAACAAAGGTCACCGAGGGCGATTTAGAGCCAAGCAGCTTTAGCTCCTGGGTAATCTCAGGCAGGTGTCGGTGCCCGTCCAGGGCGTAGGCGCTGGCATCTTCATTGGCTTCGGGAAAGTGAGTTTGCAGGCTGGCGGTTCTGCCCGACCCGGATATGCCGGACTTGCTATCAATAATAATGTCGGGCTCAATAAGTCCCTCTTTAACGGCTGGAGCCAGAGCCAGGATAGCCCCGGTGGGATAGCAGCCAGGGTTAGCCACCAGTTGGGCTGAGGCGACCTGGGTCCGGTATAGCTCGGTTAGACCGTATACCGCCTGCTGCAGCAATTGTGGTGCCGGGTGAGTGAAACCGTACCAGCGCGGGTATTCCGCAGCATCCTTCAGCCTGAAGTCGGCGCTGATATCTACAACCTTGATGCCACGGCTGAGCGGTGGCATGACCTCTTTAGCGCTCTCTTTATGGGGCATAGCCGAGAAGACGAAGTCAACCTCTCCCAGTCTGGCTTTAATGGTCAGTTCCAAGCCGGCTAAGTGAGGAAAAACTTTGTTCAACTTTTGCCCGGCAGCACTCCGCCCGGTAACTGAAACAAGCTCTACTCCCGGGTGCTGATGGAGCAGTCGTGCCAGCTCAACGCCGGCGTAACCGGTAACATTGATAATGCCTACCCTGGTCTTGCTCATTTATTTGAGTCCTTTTGCCTAGTGGCTGCCGAGCCAGGATTCGAACCTGGGCTAGAGGATTCAAAGTCCCCCGTGCTACCACTACACAACTCGGCATTCTTTATGTGCCGAAGGTCGGACTCGAACCGACATGGAGGTTGCCCCCCAACAGTTTTTGAGACTGTCGCGTATACCATTCCGCCACTTCGGCTTATATTAAGTGGAGCGGAAGAAGAGATTCGAACTCTCGACCCTCTCCTCGGCAAGGAGATGCTCTACCGCTGAGCCACTTCCGCTGATTAGCCTGGTGCCGAGGCCCAGAATCGAACTGGGGACACGCGGATTTTCAGTCCGCTGCTCTACC
>JAUXAC010000208.1 GCA_030615035.1 Dehalococcoidia bacterium
ATTTGCCATAATGTACACCTCCAAAATCCACCCAATATGGCAAAATACGGGTGGTGTTTAATTTTACGGAGTAATAATTCTTACTACTTCCTCTTCAGGCCTTCTCGCTACCGCTGGGACTCTTGCTGCCACCGGAGTTACCTCAACCCCGGAGACATATCGCCTTAGCCCTGCTGTCGCAGGTGCTGCTGGTAACTCAGGGGGCGCTGGCAGTTCAGGAATTTCCATCGGGAAGTCAGGAACCACCGGGATCTTCCCCGCTGTGTCTATCAGCATTGTGGAAATGACAGGTGCACCCTCGGGCAATTTCGCCTCTATCGCCGCCGGGAATTTGGTTGCATCAACCAGAATTTCCTTGATGTTCTTGTAACCCATAGTTACCTCCTTTACCGAGTTCCTCGTTCAATTTGTGATTTTATGTCAGAGGCAGTAGCGCTACCGGCCCTGACTACGGCCTCAACGAGACCAAACATAGCCCCCACAGTCTCGCCGACTATACTGCCAACCATGCGGGGAATAACCGCTGGCTCGTCGGGCATCTTGGCTTTGAATTCGTTGATGCTCCTGTTTACACTGCCTGCGTAAGCCTGAGCCACGCCGGCGACATTCTCAGCTACCCTTGGCAAAACTTGGGCGGCGCTTACTACTCCATTGCCAATGCTATCAACGATTGTCTTGGGATCTGGTAACTTTTCCATATTGACTGTCCTCCTTAGTTTTATGGTAGCAACCCTCAGGAATAACAGAGGGGGGTAGCCCTCGGATTACTCCCGAGGTTGCTACCCCCCTCTAAAAGACTATTTTCTAGGTTACTTTTTCTTCATTTGGGGGCAACCTCCACTTAAAAGGAACGGGGCAAGCCGTTCAAACCTTCTTGGCGAAGGTTGCTTGCCCCATTTTTGAATACCTAATATATGGTAGGCACACGCCTACCCATTTGTCAACTATCTTTTTTCCAGTCTACCACCTCCTTTTTACCTTAATCTATGGTTTGTGATTTGTCAAGTCCTTAACAATGGGATGAGTGGTGGGGGAGGAATGGGAAACGATATTTTTGGTCTTGCCTTAACCCTAGCCTCAGCATCGCCAAGTAACACAGCATTGTCTCGGTCAAATTCAAGGCATGATTTTATTAGCTCATCTTCCTCTTTTTCA
>JAUXAC010000084.1 GCA_030615035.1 Dehalococcoidia bacterium
AATAAATTTGTACTTTGAAAACTTCATAGTGATAGTAGAGGAAATAGTCATAATCAAGTTATTAAGAGCATATGGTGGATGCCTTGGCGATAGTAACCGATGAAGGACGCGGTTGGCTGCGATAAGCTTCGGGAAGGCGTCAAACAGCCTTTGATCCGGAGATGTCCGAATGGGGAAACCTATCAGTATTAATACACTGATATCCATATCTGAATATATAGGATATGGAGGGGAACCAGGTGAAGTGAAACATCTCAGTAACCTGAGGAAAAGAAATCAAGTCAGAGATTCCCTTAGTAGTGGCGAGCGAAAGGGGAATAGCCTAAACTTATCTAACGTAATAATCTACAGATGTTGTTAGATAAAGGTCATAGGGGTTACCAGATATCTCTGTAGGGATATCAAGGAGTTACAATAATTAGGTTATAGCAGAATTGAACTGGAAAGTTCAGCCACAGAAGGTAATAGCCCTGTAAGCGAAATATCCTAATCTCCTGGTAACTACCTGAGTACAACGGGACACGAGAAACCCTGTTGGAAGTAACGAGGACCACCTCGTAAGGCTAAATATTAACTATCGACCGATAGTGAACTAGTACCGTGAGGGAAAGGTGAAAAGCACCCCGGGAGGGGAGTGAAATAGAACCTGAAACCGTATGCTTACAAGTAGTCGGAGCTTCTTCGGAAGTGACGGCGTACTTATTGAAGAACGGACCGGCGAGTTATGATGTGCAGCAAGGTTAAAGGGAAACTGAAGCCGTAGCGAAAGCGAGTCTTAATAGGGCGATTTAGTTGCATGTTATAGACCCGAAGCTGAGTGAGCTACCCATGGTCAGGGTGAAGCGATGGTAAGACATCGTGAAGGCCCGAACCTACCAGAGCTGAAAATCTGGAGGATGAACTGTGGGTAGGGGCGAAAAACCAATCGAACTCAGTTATAGCTGGTTCTCCCCGAAATAGCTTTAGGGCTAGCCTCAAGTGTTTAGTTATGGTGGTAGAGCACTGAATGGAATAGGGGCCCTACAAGGTTACCAACTCCAATTAAACTCCGAATGCCATAACTTTAGAGCTTGGGAGTCAGTCTAGCAGGGATAAGCTTGTTAGACAAGAGGGAAACAGCCCAGACCGTCAACTAAGGTCCCTAAATATGAGCTAAGTGATAAAGGAAGTAAAACTGCTCAGACAACCAGGATGTTGGCTTAGAAGCAGCAACCATTTAAAGAGTGCGTAACAGCTCACTGGTCGAGTGATTTTGCGCCGAAAATGTATGGGACTCAAGCTCATTACCAAAGTTACGGATTTAAGATATTAATTTTTTAACATCTTAAGTGGTAGGGGAGCATTCTGTGTGGGTTGAAGCCAGATTGTGAAATCTGGTGCACTGCACAGAAGAGACAATGCCGGTATGAGTAACGAAAGACAAGCGAGAAACTTGTCCACCGAATGCCTAAGGATTCCTGGGGAAGGCTAATCCGCTCAGGGTCAGTCGGGACCTAAGCCGAGGCCGAAAGGCGTAGGCGATGGATAACAGGTTAATATTCCTGTACCACCGAGTTATGTTTGAGCGATGGGGTGACGCAGGAAGGTATACCTACGCGGCGATGGTTGTCCGCGAACAAGCATGTAGGGTGTTTCTTTGGTAAATCCGGGAAACATGAAGCCCGAGATGTGATGTCGATCCTTTTTTGGAGAAGTGGTAAACCCTATACTGCCAAGAAAAACCTCTAGTGAGTAACTAGGTGCCCGTACCAAAACCGACACAGGTAGGCAAGCAGAGAATGCTAAGGTGATCGAGAGAACTTTGGTTAAGGAACTCGGCAATTTAACTCCGTAACTTCGGGAGAAGGAGTGCCTCGTTAGTGTGAAAGGACTTGCTCTTTAAGCACGAAGAGGTTGCAGCGAACAGGCTCAAGCGACTGTTTATTAAAAACACAGGTCTCTGCTAAGTCGAAAGACGATGTATAGGGGCTGACACCTGCCCAGTGCCAGAAGGTTAAGAGGAGAGGTTAGCATCTTCGGATGCGAAGCTTTGAATTTAAGCCCTGGTAAACGGCGGCCGTAACTATAACGGTCCTAAGGTAGCGAAATCCCTTGTCGGGTAAGTTCCGACCTGCACGAATGGTGTAACGACTTGAGCACTGTCTCAACCAGAGACTCGGTGAAATTATGATGTGAGTGAAGACGCTCACTACCCGCAACTAGACGGAAAGACCCTAGAACCTTTACTGTAACCTGGCATTGAGTTTCGATATATCTTGTGCAGGATAGGTGGGAGGCTTTGAATTCATGGCGTCAGCTGTGAAGGAGCCATCCTTGAGATACCACCCTGGATATGTTGGGATTCTAACTGCAGACCGTTATCCGGCTGTAAGACAATGTCAGGCGGGCAGTTTGACTGGGGCGGTCGCCTGCAAAAATGTAACGGAGGCGCCCAAAGGTTCCCTCATAACGGTTGGCAATCGTTAGTAGAATGTAAGGGTATAAGGGAGCCTGACTGCGAGACCTACAAGTCAAGCAGAGACGAAAGTCGGGCCTAGTGACCCGGTGGTCCAAAGTGGAATGGCCATCGATTAACGGATAAAAGGTACTCTAGGGATAACAGGCTTATCTCCCCCAAGAGTCCATATCGACGGGGAGGTTTGGCACCTCGATGTCGGCTCATCGCATCCTGGGGCTGTAGAAGGTCCCAAGGGTTTGGCTGTTCGCCAATTAAAGCGGTACGTGAGCTGGGTTTAGAACGTCGTGAGACAGTTCGGTCCCTATCTATTGTGGGCGTAGGAGATTTGAGGGGAGTGATCCTCAGTACGAGAGGACCAGGATGAGCAGACCGCTGGTGTGTCAGTTGTTCTGCCAAGAGCATTGCTGATTGGCCACGTCTGTAAGGGATAACCGCTGAAAGCATATAAAGTGGGAAACCCACCCCAAGATTAGATCTCCCATCTCGTAAGAGAGTAAGATCCCATGTAGACTACATGGTTGATAGGCTGGAGGTGTAAGTGCAGTAATGCATTCAGCCGACCAGTACTAATAGATCGAGGACTTGATTTTATTTCTAAAACATTCACTATGAAGTTTT
>JAUXAC010000002.1 GCA_030615035.1 Dehalococcoidia bacterium
TCGAAAACAGAACGAGGTTTATCTGGAAGAGACTCGACCCCATTCCCAGCGACGCTCAAGAGCTTATCTTCAGAATAAGTACAATAACATTGAGTTTTGCGCCGGACAAGCCCGATGAATTGGTCGGTTCCTGGGAGTTCAAGATACCGCTGGAGTAGTTGAGAATAAACTTAAAGGAGGCATTAAATGAAAAAACTGATAATCGGATTGATATTGGTAATGTTGCTGGTGCCTGTTTCCTGCGCTGCCCCACCGGCGCCAATGCCGGCACCCACGCCACCACCACCCATGCCAGCACCACCACCGCCACCATCACCAGAGATTATAATTCCGGCACCAATGCCAGCGCCAGCCCCGGCTCCTGCCCCAGCACCTGCACCTTCACCAGCACCGCCGCCATCGGAAGAAGTGGTGAGCGTAGGCGAACCCTGGGCTGAGCGCATGATTGTCCGTACCGGGGAAATAAGGCTGGTAGTAAATGATGTTCCTATTGCCATAGACCGTATCACCAGGCTTGCTGAGGACTTTGATGGCTACGTGGTTTCTTCAGAAAAGTGGAAGGAGGGGGAAAGGCTGGTCGGGAGGATCACCATTCGGGTCGTCGCCGAGCATTTCCGTGATGCCATACAGGCATTACGTGAGATGGCAGTTGAGGTACGCTCCGAGGAGATGTGGAGCCAGGATGTGACCGAGGAGTATGTTGACCTGAGCGCCAAGCTGAAAAACCTTGAGGCGACCGAAGAGCAGTATCTCAGGCTGATGGAGAAGGCGGAAAAGGTAGAGGATATGCTCGGTGTTCAGAAAGAGCTCTCCAAAACAAGAGGTGAAATCGAGCGGACGAAGGGCCGCATGCAGTATCTGGAGCGGACTTCTACCACCTCACTTATTGAAGTGCGTCTGGAGCAGGCCAAGCTTGACATCGAGTTCCACGCCAGTAAGAGAAGTGTAAAGGAAGGAGAGAAGACTCGGTTTGAAGCCCAAATTTCCGGCGGTTTTGCCCCTTATAGTTCCGAATGGGACTTTGGTGACGGCGAGACTAGCACCGCTGAGTTTCCAACCCATGCCTACAAAACTGCCGGCAGCTACACTGTCTCCCTCAAGGTGACCGACGACAAGGGCAACACCGATAGTGAAACCAGGGATGAGTATATCACCGTCCTCCCCGGCTGGAGTGCTGGTAGTATTGCCAGTGGTGCCTGGAGGGGCTTGGCCATATTTGGTCAGGTACTGGCGAATATTTTCATCTGGCTGGGCATTTTCAGTCCGGTCTGGATAGTTGGTGGCGTTATCGTCTACTTTGCCTGGTGGCGTCGCCGGAAGAGGAGGGCTTAGTATAATGAAGTTAGCTATTGCACAGATGGTCTTGGGGGTGCTTATTGTGGCTGGCGTTTTGGTTAAGGATATGGGCATATTTAGGTGGCTGTGGTTTATGATACCTTACTTACCAGTGATTGTGACCTGTGGCTTGTTAGTGCTCGGCTGTGGTGTGGCACAATTCTTAAAAGCAAGGAGGTGAAGATATGAAGTTAGCTATTGCACAGATGGTCTTGGGGGCACTTATTGTGGGTTCTCTGTTTGTAGATGGCTGCGCTGAAATTCCTCCCGAAGAACGTGCTGAAGAACCACACCCTGAAGAACTGGAGGGTTCAAGGTGGTTTCCAGACAGTTTAAGATGGCTGACCGACGCCGAGAAGGACAAGCTGATTGAAATAGCCCTTAATACGCCTGAAGCGGCGAGGGCAAGGGAAACATACAGCCTTTATGAGACTAGCCTCAGATGGGTGGCAATAAACTGGCGCAACCACCACGCTGCTGAACTTTGGGGGCTTGACTACGAATGTGTGGATGAGGGGGTTCCGGCAAACGTCCCAGAATCAGCAGAATTCTATTCACAAGTAGTCATTGACTTTGGTGAGCCTCCACGATTGGAATTACGAGTGGCTATTAACCCGGACACGGGAAAAGTGGCGCATGTTGAAGCGCACGGGCTCAAAATATTGCCTACTGCATCTGAATAAGGGGGTGAGCTATGGTCGTTAATTATTCTCCGGAGACTGAGACTGTTGCGGTGCCAGTTGCGCTATTAGAGAATTGGGACCGGCGGCTGGCTTTGCTCCAGGTGCTGGTCTTGATATTGAAGCTGCTCATCGATGATATAAGGGCTGAAGAGCAGGGACGGTGCTGGCGAATTTTATGGCCGGTAAACTAGCCTTTACCTCCCTTTGTTCCTTAAAAATTAACTTGATGTTGCTGATTGAATTATGCTAAAATAGCTATAAATACTCATCACATTACCAACATCATCATAAAAAACGGGGGCAAGCAATTGCTCCTGTTTTTAATTTATGAGAGGGGGTAAAAACAGTGGCTCAGAAGGCATTAACTACTGAGAAGGTAGAGGAGCTGCGGTCGCTGCGGTCTGAGGGTCTCAGCGTGCGTGAGGTGGCTGCCAGGGCGGGTGTCAGTGAGGGTACGGCGTCTAACTATACCAGGGGCATAGCAAAGCCTATCAGAGGCACTCAGGTCAAAAAAGAGGCACCTTCTGGCCGGCGTGAGACCAAAGACATTATGGACCGCACTTCCGAAGCTAAACTGGACTCGGACACCATTGAGCTGGCCAACCGGGTTCGCAAGGCTCGACTGCAAGCGGAGCTTGACGATATCGATGACAGGAAGCAGCAGCGTCAGGAAGTTGACGATATGAGGTTGCGGGAGCGCAAACTCCTGCTCCAGCTGGACGAAACCAGGCTAGGAGCCAGCCGGGGGGATTCTGGTGTAGTGACTGAGCTAAACCAGCTCCGTAGCGAGCTTACTGAGCTGAGGGAAGCTAGGCACCAGGCGGAGCTCAGGCAAATGGAGCACAGGATGGGGCAGTTGGTGGCCTCAATTCGGCAAACTGGCCTGACGCAATATGACTTAATGTCCCAAGCTATGGGCAAAGCTGAAAACCTAGCAATTTTGGCTACCAGTAAGGTGGACAGCTTTATGAAGAGCGGCCGGGAAGATAAACAACTCTTAATGGGCCTTCGGCTCGGGCTTTCACCGGGGGAGTATGCGCTGCTCCTGCAAGGTGAAGAGCCTGTGCTTTCGATAGAGGACTATGAAATGGGTCGCCGGCTCCGGGCACAGCAGGACGGGGTCCCACTGACAAAGCCTGAGCCAGGCGAATATGAAGGCTTGGTGAGACTGACGGAGCGGCGGAATCGGCAATGGCAGGCAGCTGTCGACAAGGCAGCTCGGGCTATGGGAAGCGGTGGCAGCCAAGTTGTCAAGACTGGCAAGCCTGGCACAGTGCCGGCTCCTGGAGAGCCGGAGCCGGTCGTTCTGAAGGCAGAGAGCAAGGTTGTCCAATGCACTCGGTGTGGTACCACTTTTGATATCGACTTAGTTGAGGCAAAGCAGGCGGCTGCCGGCAAGAAGCTCTTCGTGCATTGTGCTAACCCTAAATGTGGCTTCCTGCTTGATTTGACTGAGTTGATACCGGAGCTGAAGCCAGTTGAGGTCAAGTCCCCAAAGCCTGAGTGCTATGTGGCTGGAGAGGGTGGTATATGCGACAACCCTTATAAAGGAGGCGAGCCATATCAATGTCAAGACTGCCAGTGGATGATGAAGTGGACATAGAGGGGCGCCCGGGGCACCGCGGTAAACCTGTCACAAGCTAGGGGTTGTTGGGTTTTTCCTTCTGGCTTGTAACCTCGCCGTCTGGTGTGCTGACAGGAAGCGTAATCCAGGTCCGGTGTCCCGGGTGCAATGTTCCACTCTCCTTTGAAGGAGAGGCTGAGGTTGAGAAAATGCCAACACTAATGGATAAGGCGAGGGACTTGGTGAGTTGCGCTGAGGGTCAGCTGCAGCAAAAGGAAGGGACTATTCTCGCGTTGAGGCAGGAGTTGGTTAAGGTCAGGGGGGAGCTGGCTGCTATCAAGGCTCAAAACCACGCTGTCCGGTCCGTAAAGTGCCAGGGCTGCGTCTATCGAGTTATCGCACTTGAGGCCCTGGAGAAAGACGAGAAGGTGCAGGCGAAATGGTCGATTACAAAGTAGAGCTGACTTCATAGTTAGCAAAGCTGGCTAGGCACGAATTAGTGTATACTCACCCTGGGGAGCTATCTTCATAGTTAGCAAAGCTGGCTAGGCACGAATTAGTGTATACTCACCCTGGGGAGCTATCTTCATAGTTAGCAAAGCTGGCTAGGCACGAATTAATGATATTCATCCTGGGGGAGCTATCTTCATAGTTGCCATCAAGCTGGAGAGGTACGAATTATATTAATTCTACTCATGACCTGAATTAATTCACCCTAGTTGACAAATTTTGAGGGATGATGGTAGAATTTAAATGCCTCGCCAAGAGGTGTTGCTGCTCATCACAGCTTCGACCTCGGTGACATACCGGCAAGGAAGGCAAGTAGTAGCTCACTTGCCTTCTTTGTTTTTGGTGATTTTAACGTTTTTTAATAAAAAGCTTGACAAATTCTTTGCGGGGGTGTATTCTGGATCCTGTGATGAGTAGTAATGAAGAGCTACAAAATTCAAACCTCCCCAGAATTCCTCAGGCCACACCCAGGTGTGACGTCAGCGCCGAGACATTTCCAGTTGCTTTCAGGGGCATTGGACGTCAGGATTATTCCCCAGGGTACATTTCACCGAACCGGCATTACCACACTAAGCCGACTGACTATGAGCGTTATGAGCGACAACTCCTCGCGCAGCAAACACTGAGCACGGCGGAGGTTGTCGACCACCTCCTCAAGTTGAAGGAACATCGAAACCTAAACAAAGTTTCCACTCTGCCTACATATAGGAAGCGTTATGCTCCCTTCGTGCGGGCTTTTCCTGTGCTGCCGCTGGAACTTGATATTCTCTTGGAATATCTAGCGCAGTTCACAGGGGAGACGGGGCGTTACAAGCATACCCAGCAGAGCCTGCTGCATATGCTTTATCAGCATGCTGTCCACTACTTCGGCTTACTCAAAAACCCTCTAGAGGGAGTTCCCATGCCGGTGGTCCATAAGCGACCCATTCACACTTTGTCCCTAGAGGAAGTGGCCAGGCTGGGCAAAACTCCTGAGACTGACACGGAAATGGCGGTCTGGGAAATCCTGCTCGGGCACGGATGGCGCCAGGTTGAAGCGCGGCGTATCTTGGCCGGGGATGTGCGAAAAGCAGAGGAGAATATAATCTGGTGTTGGGGCAAGGAAAGGGATGAGGAGGCACCTATTCTATCTGAGACGCTTTCGCTGCTAGGCGGGCTTGTTCCTAGCTCGCTGCCGGATGACCAGCCGGTGCTCCGCAGCCGGCGTATCCGCAACGGAAGTGTGCAGCCTCTGGGTGAGGACGGGTTGTCCCAACTTATTGACCGCCTTTATGCAAGAGCTGGGATTGACTTCAGGGGGCATGACTTGCGAAGGACCTTTTCTACATTGGTTCGGCAGGCGAGCCGGGACGAATTTCTGGCAATGCGGCTTATCCGGGATAGGATACCTGGGTTGAGCGACCGCTATATCAATTTTCTTCTACCTGACTTGGTGACGGCTCTAAATCGATACTCTCCGCTTTGTCTCATCAAACAGAAACTAGGCGGGGGAGATGATGGTGCAGACGGGGGAGATGGTGGTGGAGACGGGGGAGAGTCGAACTCCCCGTCCAGAAGAAGCGACCCAGAATATGCTACAAGCTTAGTCAGCTCTTTTATCTTACCTGACTAACCTCTGCTGACCGAGTTTAGCCAGGCCAGTCGATAACTCTTTCACCGCCCTTATCGATGTCTAGGCGGTGGCACCTCAACTTTTCGGCACCCAATCCCAACCCGTTGAGGTGGGGTCAGGTTGGATGGCAACCTAAATAATTAGGCTGCGAGTGTAACTGGTTCGCCAGTTATTTTTTTGCCACTTGTTTTATGAGGATAGTGGCACCTCAGCCTGCAATCCTGTAGCCTACTCCCCCTGTCGAAACCACGCGTCCCCATTTGTTACTGATAACTTAAATTGACCTCCTTTTAAAGTTTCTCTCTCTTGGTGGCTCGTCCGATCTCTCTTTCTATCTCACGGCGAGTTATGGCCTCTCGCTTATCATAAAGCTTCTTACCTTTAGCTAGTGCTACCTCTATCTTAGCCGTACTGCCTTTAATATACATTTTAAGTGGCACCAAAGTAAAACCTTTTTCCAATACCTGACTGGTGAGACTATCAATCTGTTTACGATGTAACAGGAGTTTTCGCGGTCTCGTTGGCTCATGGCTTAAATAGCTACCTGCCTCATAGCGGGCAATATGAGCATTTAATAACCATAATTCCCCAGCCTCAGGTCTGACATAAGCATCGCCCAAACTCACTCTTCCGTTTCGGATTGATTTTATCTCCGTGCCGGTAAGCACAATGCCGGCTTCTACTCTATCTCCTAGATGATAATTATGATAGGCTTTTCGGTTGGTGGCTACTGTCTTTATTACCACGACTTTAACTAAATTATATCATATTTCAAAGTCAACCAAAATCTTGGGCAATTAAAGCCGTGCTAAATCCGGCTGAGATGGCAGGGAGCTAAGTAAGAGTGCCGCTATTCTACATCAATCCACAGGTGAGCCGAATCGTAAACCTCAGTCTGTCCTAGCTTATATAACAGGAACTCTACTTTTTGTTTATCTCCTGTCTTATCTACGGTAAAAGTCACTATTTCTTCCCACTTCTGCCCATCATTGAGCACAATTGGTTCTATATTTCTTTTTTGTTCGCCGTCTATCCTGACTTCCAGCTGGTAGCTCACCTCTTCCCCCTCATGATTCACAATGCCCACAATGACTTTTCCCTCATCTCCCACCGCCAGCCTCTGAGGATAATCGGTCGCTTTGTCTCCCAATCCCAGAATGTAAAACTCGGTGAACTCCCCCATTATCTTGGGCACAGCAACAACATAGATCAGCATGCCCAGGGCGCCTAATATGGCTGTCACCAGAACAATGGAAAGCACCTTGTCCCAAGACTCCCCCCCCAAACCTGGCACCTTCCGCAGTATGAACTCTTTCCCTACCTTGATTCTCAATAGATGTACCTTTTTAGCTGTGTCCTGAGTGGTGGAACAGGTAGATGTTCGACAAGGGATATGACCATGGTGGGCGGTAGAGGACTTGAACCTCTGACCTCCTGTGTGTAAAACAGACGCTCTAACCAACTGAGCTAACCGCCCGTATGGCGCGCTTGGCGGGGCTTGAACCCACGACCTCAGCCTCCGCAGGGCTGCGCTCTATCCAACTGAGCTACAAGCGCGACTCCAATTTACTGGGTCAAGCTGGTGCCGAAGGGGAGACTTGAACTCCCATGCCCTTACGGACACTACGCCCTGAACGTAGCGCGTCTGCCATTCCGCCACTTCGGCATGGTGGGCGGTAGAGGACTTGAACCACTGACCTCTGCGATGAGATGTCAGCGGTTCGGCAGGGACCGGCTTGGGGTCGCCTGGAACATGAAGCGAGCCAAGCAGCCGGCTCAAGTCGCTCAGACCGCGGTTTTCCATTGGCATCATTTCCCCTCGCTGACAAGCAGCTGGAAGCTCCCGGTGCTGGCGCGCCACAACAAAGCGCTTTTTAGTAGCCGCGGTTCGCCTCCGGGTAATTCAACATCATTATTGTAAACGGTTGCCCTGCATATTGCAAGTGTACCGGGATAAGACCCCGGGGGATGACCCGCCCCCCCTTTCTAACCCTCGGACTAACATTATACCGGACCAGTTTTTGGGGGGCAGGTCACTCAGATATAACAAAATCCCGATCGTTTCATAATGAGGCGACATTGGCTGACTTACTAGGGGAATGCATAGAATTTATGTAAGTCTGGGTGTATTCATTACCATTGGTAGCACCGAATAATCGAGCAGGCTGATAAATGTAAAAAAGATGGAAAACTGAGGGCACTAAACCTTTAAGACTGCCGATATCTGCTATTTAGTGGTAAAATTTTGCCGTTAAATGGCAGATAACGTGCACTTTTGTGCCAAGGTTACGTATTTCTAGGCGTTTCTAGGTCGTTCTAGAAGGTAATTCTAGAAATATACGAAAAACCACCTGTTTAGAGTCGGTTAAGTGGGCTTAGTGTGTCTTAAACCCCGCTCAGTGGCACTTCAAACACAGTAAAGTGGTTGCTATCTGCACTTATCGGATCATTAAGTAATTTCTTGTCAATACTAAAGGCTCGAAAGTGAAAGAATTTAGTAATGAAAATGGGCTGGACATTCCTTTGGTGAGAATATCCAGCCCATGTTTAGTTCCTATATTGTAACTAGGGTTATGCCTTCCCAATTCTAAACATCTTTGTGCCACATGTGGGGCATACACCCTGAGTTGCTGGCTTACCATTCTTCATGGTTATGCTTCTGGCATCCTTCATTTCCTTCTTGGCTCGGCACTTAACGCAATATGCTTGCATGAGTTTACCTCCTTTCTTACTAAGGTTTGTATGCAACATAAACAATTCTCCTGATAATGTCAATAGTGTAGCAGAAAGTAAATCTTATCTAGAGTTAGGTGGTCATTAAGCAGCGTAGTGACTTAAACTATGCTTCAATCATCTCTTTATGCTCCATAAAGCACATCATTTAGGAAAAATGTATACCAACTAAGCTTGAATATTTGTATATTAATGTCGAAACTCCGTTCAAACAACGCCAGAGACCGGTAAATTACCCTGGAAACCAGCTTGTGCATGGCAAAAAAGGTATCATACTATGATACTTTTGCTTTAACAACGCGCCAAAAAACGTCATTATTCAGTAAAAAAGTATGTTACTGGCGTAAAATCCACTTAAGAATCAGATACAGCCAATAATGTTACCGTTTTTGCACATTTCTGCCATTTTAGCTTCATATTAATACACAAACA
Organism: Dehalococcoidia bacterium; assembly: GCA_030615035.1. The sequence continues at coordinate 8,870 of JAUXAC010000002.1, forward strand.
GGAATGAAACATCTCTCAGGGATTTTTAATAACAGGTATTTCTAAAGCATCTATTACTTCGTCCAAATAAGCTTCGTCTTCGACAATGACCGTAGCACATTCTCCTCCGTAGAATCTTTTGACACTTTCTGATTCTGATTCAACTTTGTGGTGTTTAGCTACATTACGTATATCATCTTCGTTAGCCAGTACTGTTATGCTAAGCTTTTTCTTTCTAACATAGATATATGCGAAGTTCTTCTTATCAACGATAGATATATAATATTTCTGAGGATTAAATCTAAGGCTTGGCTTAAACTCTAAAATTTTAGTCTTTATCAGTTGATAAATGTCCTTTACCTTGGAATCAACACCATCTAAGTGATACTCCTCAGAGTGCGGTACTCTACCAGTAGCCTCTTCCTCAACCTTTACACCAGGGATTTCTCCAAGTACAACACTTTCAAAGTCAGGAGTAAGAGATAGCAATCTATCTTCGCCGCAACGATACTCTTTTAAAACAAGCAACTTCACCATCTTACTCCATTCAGTGTACGTATCAACCATTTCAAGTAACTCAGGTTTCATTTCATCTATAACAATAAGTATGTTCTGACTGTTCTCTACTGTGTCCTTAATGAACTTGAAAATTTCCCTTTCTTTCAAGAACTTCTTGAATTCCCTTTCCAGTTCCTTACCAGTTTGGATTGTTGAAAATATCCTTTCAATAAGCTCATTCTGTGCCTTGGAATTCCTAAAAAAAGCAAAGAATCTTGTTATTTGCGGGAAGATATGTCTGTAGAAGTCGTGTTTTCCCAATTCAATTTCAACTAAATAAAACTCTGGTCTATCTATATTTTTTAAATCAAATAATAGACCGTCAGGAATTGAACCACCAAGTGAGGCTGTCTCAATCTTAGCTTTAAGGTCAATATAAATCGTGGATGCACCAAAAAGAAGGTTCGTTTTATTTTTCAATAAATCTTCATAGATTTCCTCGGAAGTGTACGTATATTCGGTAAATCTTAAATTATTATGGAAAATCACAGATGCCATAGTTATACCTCCGTTGAAAGGTCCGGTCATGAAAATATTCTTTGTAGCCTACTATACACCTACAATGATACAGTGGCAAGTGGCTTCCCCCCCTAAAAAAACTAGTCCAGCTACTATGCCGGTAACTCTAACTTAACATGTGGTACAATTATTGGGGGCAGGTCACTAACAAGGTCTATGTGAGATGCGTTTGTGCTAGCTACTAGGTAATACCGCTTGGTAGCAAACTACACCAAGGTCTTCTTTACTGATTGATTGAGGAACAGGAGGAGGTGTGACTGTCTCAAGGCCAAAGGACCGTACTATATCTAAGATGTGTGCGGCACATTGTGCAATGGTCATTTTTTCCTCACCAGACTGTCAAGACCAGACCAGCCGCCGACTCTGAGGTAAACCTTCCAGTCCTTAAGTGTGAAGAACGATATCAAATTTCTTACCTTTTCAAGCGCGATAGATCTTATCATGATTAGTGCGGTGATAAGCAGTCCGAAGCTGGCTATAAGGTCTGACCAGGCAACCCCCAGCACACCGAGATTAAGAGAAAAAGGGTATCCACCGTAGAGAAGACTATCGAAAATAAAGCGATAGACCACCTGTAAAATGGCTAGAGTTAATATCATACGTTTTCGGTTTATTGTTTCAACGATTATCACTAAGGCCATGCTTAGCAGAAAAATAGGAACGCCTGCCGTTTTGATTTTCAGGAATGTGGATGTTGTATCGCGAATGGCCTCAGGGGTTCCTATAATACTCACAAAGTTATCGGAAAGAACAAACAGGATAGCAGCGAGAACACAAGAGAAAAGGAAGATTGTTGTCATTGATGTTCTTATCGGGTATCCTGGCCCCTCTTTGCTTTGTATTCCTCTACCTACAAAAAAGAATATGGCCAGAACGAAGGTCTCCTGTACGACCTCAAGTAGAAGCTCAATGAACTGCCACTGGGCAACTGTTGCTAGTGCATTGGTGTCTGGTATCGCATTACCAATTAAATAGACACTGTATGAACGGTAAAACCGTGGCAAGGCCATGTAAAGAAATATCAGAAGAAATAGTCCCCAGTCCCATTGCCCGAGAAGTACCTTGCCCAGCTTGACGGTGTCGAAAACTTTCGGCATTGTATTATATATACATGATTCAGGCTTTCAGGCGCAAGGAATCAGTGTGAATATGAGATTTACAGTAATGGTGTTGCAAAGGAGTCGTGAACCATCCATGTCTAATTAGATAACAAAATATCCTGTCAGCTCTTCAGAGGTGAAATTTAAAAAAGGTTACTTTCTGGCTTTGTCAAGCCCGTGAAATGACACTTTTTTTGGGTCCGTGCCAAGGTAAGGCTTGTAACCTGCGTTTTGTGCCAAGGTGGGGTAGCCTAACTGCCCATTTGGGGTTGCTAAAGTGCACTTTATGCCATATAATAGGCTCTCCATAGGCAGAAATCTATGCTGGGAGCAAAAGGGGGGTAAATCATGGCAAAAACCACTAAATCAAAGATTCCAGAATATGTATACAGGCTCCGTAAAGAGGATGTCTCTACCCTTATTGGTCTTAGTAGAGGCGATCATAACTTACTTAAAGTGTATAAGAACATGGATAGAAAACCAATGCTTGCTGTTTTGCATGACCTTATTGGTCTTGCCGCGAAGTGTAGAGAAGAGAAACATGTAGAAGTAATAAAGGAATTGGAAGAAAGATTGAGGATAACAACCAAAATAGCAACCGCTTACTTGAGAAAATATGGCAAGATTCGCCCAGAAAAGACTTGACAAATCCCCCTAAAAATCGCTCCTTTATTGCATAGCAGGTTTAGCTATAAGACTCTAGGCGTGAAATTTGGCGGACCTTTTTACCCTAGTTTACTAACGACATTATAACTGGTACAGTTTTAGCGGGCAGGTCATGTTAGCAATCCCATCTTCTTATTTATTTCTTTCCCCAATCTCTTTCTCAATCTAGCCTTGGCGGATGGTGGCGATAGTCCAGACTCTGGTCCTTCTGGTGAAGTCATTGACCTCTTCTTCGGTTCTGAAGTCTTCCTTACCGCGAGAGTCGTAGTGGACCATCTTTTCCTTATCTCTCATAAGCTTTGGCCTCGGCTTTGCGGCGGGATAGCCCACCGCCATCATATCATAGACTTCCAGTTCATCCGGTATTCCCAGCAGATTCTTGAGCTGGTAGTGTACCAAAGGCACTTGTACATCGCTCACCCATTGGGAAGCCAGCCCCAGCGTGGTGGCTGCCAGATGCATATATAGAAAAGCATTAGCCAGGCTGGAATTAAAAATGGACTCTCTTTCATGGGGGCTAAATCTGATTAACATTGGCAGTCCCGCCTTGGTCCTGGTATCACCGAATAGTATTATGAAGGCAGGAGCATTACGGTAGTCTGTCGGTTCTCCACCAGGCGATGGTTGCCACTTATCTCCCTGCCATGCCTCCCTGGCGAGTTCTATCCTAGGATAATGGGCACGACTGTAATCGGTAATAGCCTGCACGATGCTGTCTTTCAATTCCTGTTTTTTGACCACGAAGAATTCCCACGGCTGCAAGTTAAAGCCGGAGGGAGCCCAGCAAGCCGCTTCAATTATCTTTTCCACGTATTCATCAGGTATGGGGTCTGTCTTGAACCGCCGAACGCTCCGCCTGTTCTTGACCAATTCTAGAAGGCCCTCGTAGTCCATAATAACCTCCTCTTTTTCATGTCACCAGTATAACTCTACACTATTCCTTTAATTCAAACCAGAAAAAGCATTGATGCTTTCAGCTTGCACATTTACTTCTGTGGATTTTCTACCATACGAAATGACGTTTTGTTCACTGTCTGCTAAAAAGGTGCGCTTAATTTTACGCCTGAGGGCTAGGCATGAGACCGTAATATAAAAAAGGAACCTTTGTTATCCCCGTTGGTAAATACTAAATCTAATCTAGAGTTATGTGATCTGGCTTATTATTAGCTATTAAAATGGTTACATTGTGGCTTTGTCAAGCCCCCTAAGTGACATTTTTTTCATTCCGTGCCAGGGTGGGGATTGTTCACTGCGATTCATGCCAAGGTGGGGCCGCCTAACCGCCAAAATTGTTGCATAAATGCACTTTTTGGCATTATAATGAGCTATTCTTAATAAAAAACTTAAATTTGATGTACTAAGTGAGGTGATTGGCATTGCCACCGCTATCATAAAGCCTGGCGACTATAGTCACTATGATTATCAAAATATAGCTGATAGAGCAAGCTTAGTATTTGATACTAGAGGAGCTACCAGGAAGCTTAACAACCATAATATTATAAGATTATGAGGATAAATGAAAAATAATATGGCTAATATCGCCGTCGTTGGCTGTGGCTACTGGGGGGGAAACCTAGTACGGAATTTTGCTGAACTGGGTGCTCTGCATACCATCTGTGACAGTAATTCTGAAGCTCTAAATCGGCTCGAAACCCTTTACCCCAACGTCATCAGGGAAGAGAGCCTTAAGCCAGTATTAGCCAGTAAGGAAATAAGGGGTGTTGTCATATCCACGCCAGCAGCACTCCACTATTCTATGGCAAAACAAGCTTTGCTGGCAGGTAAGGACGTCTTTGTGGAAAAGCCGCTCTCCTTGATAGTTGAAGAAGGAGAGGAGCTAGTCAAGATAGCCGAAGAAAAAGGCAAAATCCTTATGGTAGGTCATCTCCTTGAGTATCACCCCGGAATTGTTAAGCTCAAACAACTGGTAGACAGTGGAGAGCTGGGCAAGCTCAACTACATCTATTCCAGCCGGCTTAACCTGGGCAAGTTTAGAACCGAAGAAAACATCCTGTGGAGCTTTGCTCCCCACGATATATCAATCATCCTGCTGCTACTCAACGAAATGCCTCAAGAGGTCTCTGCCTTCGGTGGCAGTTACCTTCACCAGGATATAGCTGATGTTACCATTACCACCATGAGCTTTGGCAGTGGGGTTAGAGCTCATATCTTCGTAAGCTGGCTCCACCCCTATAAAGAACAAAAACTGGTCGTTGTTGGCAGTAAGAAAATGGCAGTATTTGACGATGTAAGTTCAAAAAACAAGCTTGTGCTCTATGAGCACCAGATAGAATGGATTGACCGTGTGCCAGTGCCCCACAAGCAAAAAGGTATTCCCATTGAATTTGCCATGACAGAGCCGCTGAAGTTAGAATGCCAGCACTTCCTTGATTGTCTGGAATCACGCTGCAAACCTCAAACTGATGGTGGTAGCGGACTAAAGGTCCTGCAGGTTCTCAATGCCTGCCAGATGTCACTCCAGGGACAGGGACAAAGCCTCCCTACAGCCAGTAGAGATAGCTTCTTTGTTCACCCTAGCAGCCTTGTGGAAGAACCGTGTAACATTGGTAATGGGACTAAAGTTTGGCACTTTTCCCATATTATGCCTCATGCAAACATAGGCAAGAACTGCATTATTGGTCAGAATGTGTTTCTAGGTAGGAATGTAAATATTGGCAATAATGTCAAAATTGAGAACAACGTTTCGTTGTTTGACGGGGTTACTCTAGAAGACGATGTCTTCTGTGGCCCCAGCTGCGTCTTCACTAATGTGAAGAATCCCCGTAGCCGTATTTCTCAGCAGGGCAAGTTCATACCCACCTTGGTTAAGAAAGGGGCAACTATCGGGGCTAACGCTACTATTATTTGTGGAAATACTATAGGCAGCTATGCGTTTGTTGGCGCCGGCTCGATAGTCACCAAAGATGTTGACGATTACGCCTTGGTCTATGGAACACCAGCTAAGATTCAGGGCTGGGTCTGCCAATGTGGTATCAAGTTAGGCTTCACTGCTACCAAGGGCAAATGTAGAATATGCGGTGAAGAATATGAAAAGCAAGAGATTGAAGGAAAATTAGTAGTGAGAAAGCTTAACCAATGAACATTCCCTTGGTTGACCTCAAGGCTCAATACAACTCAATACGAGGTGAAATTGACGAAGCTATTCAGAAAGTTGTGCAGCAGGGGCAGTTCATCCTTAGTTCTGAGGTTGAAGCCTTTGAGGAGGAGGTAGCTGCCTACTGTAACATAAAATTTGCTATCGGTGTTGCTTCAGGTACTGATGCCTTGCATCTTGCCCTGCTCGCCTGTGGAGTTAAACCTGGTGATGAGGTCATCACTACCCCTTTTACCTTCATTGCCACCGCTGAAGCTATCACCCAATGTGGTGCTACGCCTGTATTTGTGGACATAGACCAGAAAACCTACAATATTGACCCGGCAAAAATCGAGCCCAAAATCACCGAACGGACCGAAGCAATCCTTCCTGTTCACCTCTACGGTCAGCCAGCAGATATGGAGCCCGTCCTAGAGCTTGCTCAAAAATACAACCTTAAAGTTATTGAAGACTGTGCTCAAGCTCTGGGGGCAGAACATAAAGGAAAAAGGGTTGGTTCCTTAGGTAATGCCGGTTGTCTCAGCTTCTTCCCCAGCAAGGTACTCGGTGCTTATGGGGACGGGGGGATGGTGGTAACCAATAATCCGGAGATTGCCGAAAAGGTAGAAACGTTGAGAAACCATGGCTGTAAAGAGAAGTATTATCATCTCATTCCTGGCTTCAATAGTCGTCTCGACTCTCTCCAAGCAGCTGTCCTTAGGGTAAAACTCAAGCATGTTGACAAGTGGATTGAAAAGCGGCGCCAGAAAGTAGCTTTATACTCCCGGCTTCTGAGTCAGATAAATGGCATTGAGCCTCCCTTTGTGGCACGTTACAGCTATCATATCTTCAATTATTATACCGTTCGCTTAAAGAACTCCGAGGTAAGCCGTGACAAACTCCGGGAATACCTCAGCGCCCAAGGCATTGCCACAGCTATTTACTACCCGATCTCTTTACATCTTCAGGAGGTCTACAAATCACTGGGCGGCAATCCGGGAGATTTCCCTGAAAGTGAGCGTGCTCAGGAAGAGGTTCTCACACTACCTATGTATCCAGAGCTGAACGAAGAGCAAATAGGACTTATAGCCAAAACCATCCAGAGCTTTTTCCAGAGCCAAGATGCAAGGAGGACATCGAGCCGGAAAGGCACTGGGAGATAGGAGGGCTAAGGGATCAATGCAACCAGTGAAGGTTCTCTTCCTCACCGCTTCGTACCCTTCAGAGATTAATCCCGTAGCTGGGTTTTTTATTAAGGAGCATGCTAAAGCAGCTTGACGCCACCGAGCTGGAGATGAGAAGATTAGCGAGGCGAAGTTTAGTTGCTAGGGATAATATTCCCAAGGGCACTATATTGACCAAAGAGATGCTCGTTCCTTTGAGACCAGCTATGGGAATATCACCAAGCCTTATCGACCGAGTGGTAGGCAAGCGAACAGCTAGAGCCATTGAAAAAGATGCGCCACTGGTGGAAGAGGACATTGTATGGTAAAGGGGGACTTTATGCATCGTGAAATTGCTAAGATTCTAGAGGAAAGTGCCCAGATAAAGAGAACTATCGCTAAAAGTAAGATTAGCGAAATAGAACGGATGGCTAATCTTATCATTATGGCTTACAAGGCAGGCGGGAAGGTAGTTTTATTTGGTAACGGAGGCAGTGCCGCTGATGCCCAGCACATTGCTGGCGAGTTGATGGGGCGATTTAAACTTAAAAGACAGGCTTTTCCGGCTATAGCCCTTACTACCAACACCTCGACATTAACCGCAGTAGCTAATGACTACGGATATGAGATGGTCTTCAGCCATCAAGTGGGAGCGTTAGTGAATGAAAAAGACGTCGTAATCGGTATTAGCACTAGCGGGGAATCACCGAATGTGATTGAGGCAATGAAAATGGCAAAACTGAGAGGAGCCAAGACTATCGGGCTAGGCGGGGGCAACGGTGGTAAGCTTGCTGAGGTGGCAGACTTGGTCTTAATCGTGCCTTCAGATAGCACTCCTAGGATTCAAGAGGCTCATATTACAATCGGACATATTGTCTGCGAACTAGTGGAAAGAGAATTGTTAGGCACTGGCTGACTCTGGTGGGGGAAACCATTTATGGAAAGAGCTGTTTTACTCGACAGAGACGGGACCATTATTCAGGATGTTGGCTATCTCGGCAGTTGTGATGAGATTAAGTTTTTACCCAAGGTAGGTAAGGCTATCAAATTGTTAAATAAAAGCGGATTTAAGGTCATCATCATAACCAACCAAGCAGGTGTTGCCAGAGGGTATTTTACCGAGGGAACAGTGAAAGAAATAAATAAATACATTCGGGAATCACTGGCTGAGCAGGGAGCTTCTATAGATATGATTTACTATTGTCCCCACCATATAGAAGGAACTATAGAGGAATATAAGAAGGAGTGTTATTGCCGCAAACCCGAGCCGGGAATGATAGAGGAAGCTGTCTGTGCGTTTGGCATTGATTTAGAAAATTCTTTCGTCATTGGCGATAAAATCAGTGATATTGAAGCCGGGCGCAGGACGGGATGCAAGACCATTCTTCTTGCCGGTGAAGAGATTCTGAAAAGTAGAGACGAAATGACCGTGATATCCGACCATATTGCCCCAGATTTGTATGAAGCAGTAAAATGGTTATTGAAGGTTAGCCGCCAAAAGGTTAGTTCTCATGGAAAAGAATGAAAAGATCTTTGTTACTGGTCATGAAGGAATGATAGGTTCAGCTATTCTGCGTCGGCTGAAGGAGGATGGCTTCACGAACCTAGTCATAAGAACCTCCTCCGAACTAGACCTGACGGATCAGAAAATAGTCCTCAAATTCTTCATAGAGGAGAAACCAGATCACGTTTTCCTAGCAGCGGCTAAGGTGGGCGGTATTCTGGCAAATAGCAAATATCCTGCCCAATTCATCTATAGTAATATGCAGATGCAGACCAATGTCATTCATTCTGCTTGGAAGTCAGGGGTAAGAAAATTGCTTTTTTTAGGTAGTTCCTGCATCTACCCCAGAGGTTGCCCCCAACCCATGAAGGAGGAGTATTTATTAACCGGCAAACTGGAACCGACTAGTGAACCTTACGCCATTGCCAAAATTGTTGGCATAAAGATGTGCCAATCATACAATCTTCAGTATGGGACAGACTATATCTCGGTAGTCCCGTCTGACCTTTACGGTCCCTGTGATGACTTTGATCCGGAAACAAGCCATGTTCTTCCAGCTCTGATAAGAAAAATGCACCAAGCCAAAACCTGTAACGAACCGAAGGTGGTTGTCTGGGGCACTGGCTTGCCAAGACGCGAGTCTCTTCATGTGGACGATCTGGCTGATGCCTGTGTTCTCTTAATGAACAAATATGATGAGCCCGAAATGATTAACGTTGGTTCAGGAGAAGATTTATCAATTAAGGAACTGGCATTACTAATAAGAAATGTTATTGGTTTTAAGGGAGAAGTAGTTTTTGATGAATTAAAACCGGATGGCGCCCCACGAAAGCTCTTGGATACCACTAAAATTAGAAAACTAGGCTGGGTGCCGAAGATTAGCCTTGAGAAAGGTATCAGGCAAACGTACCAATGGTATGAAAATCATGTAAAAATCAAACAAACTGCGCCAGTGGAGATGCACGAATGAAAATATTGGTTACTGGAGCTGCCGGTTATATAGGGTCAGTATTAGTACCAATACTGTTAAAACTAGGCCATGAAGTTATTGCTGTAGATAACTTCATGTATAACCAGGAGTCCTTACTGGATTGCTGCTACGATGAGAAGCTCACCATCACTCGTGGTGATGCTCGTGATAAGGAGTTGATTTCAAGATATCTTAAAAATGTTAACGCGATTTTCCCCTTGGCTTGCCTCACTGGGGCACCCCTTTGTTCCAAAGACCCGGTTGGTGCTAAAGCAGTTAATCTTGATGCGATAAAGATGATTTTAGAGCTACGCAGCAAAGATCAAGTAATTATTTTCCCTACCACAAATAGCGGCTACGGCATAGGCGGAGACGGAGTTTATTGTACTGAAGAAACCCCGCTTAACCCGATTTCTCTTTACGGCAACTTAAAGGTGGAAGCAGAAAAGAGTATTATGGACGCAGGTAATGGCATTACCCTGCGGCTGGCTACAGCGTTTGGAGTCAGCCCACGTATGCGTCTAGATTTATTGGTAAACGACTTTACTTATCGTGCCGTCACCGACCGCTTTGTCATTCTTTTTGAAGCCCGTTTCAAGAGAAATTACCTCCATGTTCGAGATGTGGCTAAAGCATTTATCCACTGCTTGGAAAACTTTGATAAGATGAAAGATGAGCCATACAATGTCGGTTTGAGTGATGCCAACCTAAGTAAGTGGGAGCTCTGCGAAGAGATTAAGAAGCAAGTTCCTGACTTCTATTTTATTGAGGCAAAAGTTGGTGAAGACCCTGATAAAAGGAACTACATCGTAAGCAATGCCAAGATTGAAGCAACCGGATTTAGACCAGATATTTCCCTTCAAATGGGAATTGCTGAATTGATAAAAGGATATCAGATTATTAGAAAAAATCAATTCAGCAATATGTAATTATAATAACTGTTGTCACTGGTTTAGATCTTCTCATTAGCTATAGCACGTGCTATTGACAATAGGTATTCTCTTGGTTATAATGTGGACAATTGGCATCAGAGAAGGAAAATACTTATTATCAAGCATCATAATAAGGCAGTACAATGATTATTAGCCAAACTCCCTTTCGCATTTCATTCTTTGGTGGTGGAACAGACTATCCCGTCTGGTACCGGGAAAATAGTGGCGCGGTATTGGGTACAACTATAGACAAATATTGCTATATTACTTGCCGCTGCCTACCACCGTTCTTCGAACATAAGCACCGGATAGTCTATTCCGAGACAGAACTTGTCCAAGATATTGAGGAAATCCGTCACCCCGCAGTAAGAGAAACTCTCAGATTTATGAGAATTACTGAGGGATTGGAAATCCACCATGACGGTGATTTACCCGCCAGAACGGGGCTGGGGTCAAGTTCCTCGTTTACCGTTGGCCTCCTTCATGCACTATATGCCCTTAAAGGAATGATGCCCTCTAAAATGCAATTAGCCCAAGACGCAATACATGTCGAGCAAGACATGATTAAAGAAAATGTCGGTTCTCAAGACCAGTTTTTAGCTGCCTTTGGCGGACTTAGCCGCATAGATTTTAGCGGAGAGCATAATATCGAGATTAAACGTGTTACCATAAAGCCTCAAAGGCTTGAGTCACTTCAGAATCATTCGATGTTATTCTTTACCGGGTCATCCAGGAAAGCTTCTGAAATTGCCGGGGAACAAATCAAACAAATTCCCAATAAAAAACGAGAATTGGCCAAAATGCACCGGATGGTGGATGAAGCCATAAGTATTCTGAATGGAGACAACGATCTATTAGAATTCGGCAAATTACTGCATGAAAGCTGGCAACTGAAGCGCAGCTTGACCAACAAAATATCCACGCCGTATACGGATTTTCTTTATGAGACGGCTATCAGTGCTGGCGCCACTGGGGGCAAGCTTCTAGGTGCTGGCGGCGGGGGCTTTATGCTATTCTTCGTAAAACCCGAGCTTCAACCTAAGGTCAGAGAGGCACTAAGCGCTGTCTTGTGCGTCCCCTTCCGCTTTGAGAGCTCAGGTAGTCAAATTATCTTTTATGAGCCTGATTTATTTTATGGAAAATCGAGATAAGGGGACTCTATGTCTAAAAGTAAGATAAGCAAACTTGAAAAGAAAGCAAAATGGGTTCGCCAAGAGGTTCTGGAGATGTGTGCCCGCGCTGGCGAAGGGCGAATTGCTTCGTCTTTTTCCTGCACCGATATTCTAGTTGCGCTCTTCTATGGTGGTATCCTTCGCTTTGACCCAAGGCATCCTCTACGGGATGAAAGAGACAGAGTTGTATTCAGCAAGGGGCAGGGAGCAGTCGCGCTATATCCAATACTTAGTGATCTGGGTTTCTTCGCCAGTTCAGAGCTAGAGAAGTTTTGTCAATCTGATGGCATGCTGTTACCATACGGCGAGAATATCCCAGGAATAGAAGCTGTTTGGGGGTCATTGGGGCACGGCTTAGGGGTTGGTGCTGGACTAGCCTTAGCAGGCAAGATGGATAAAAAACTATATATGACCGTGGTATTGCTTAGTGATGGTGAGTGCTATGAGGGCTCGGTATGGGAAGCAGCTATGTTTGCTAGGCACCATGAGCTTAATAATCTGGTGGGGATTATAGACCGCAACCGGCTGTGCACCATTGATTTTACCGAGAACTGTCTTAGGCTAAGCCCATTAGGAAACAAATGGCGGGCATTCGGGTGGGATGTAGTCATAATTGATGGGCACTCATTTGACAAGATATTTACCGCGTTTAAGAATTTCCGTTCCAGAAGGTCAAAAAAGCCCCTAATGATAATCGCCAACACAATCAAAGGCAAGGGGGTATCCTTTCTGGAGAATAATCCACTAGCACATGGTCTTATCCCTAGTGGTGAGCAGCTTCAAAGAGCAAGGGAGGAATTGCGAAAGTGAATATTAGCATGAGGGATGCCTTCCTTGACGAGTTGTATAATATTGCCAAAGAAGATCAACAGGTGGTGCTTCTAAGTAATGACTTTGGCGCTCCGAGCCTCGATAAATTCAGAAGAGACTGTAGCGGTCAATTCGTCCACACTGGGATTGCTGAGCAAAATATGGTCAACGTGGCTACAGGACTGGCTTTAGCTGGCAAGGTTGTTTATATGTATTCCATCGCACCATTTCTCCCCTTACGCTGTTACGAACAAATTAGGATACACTTGTCTTATCAGCGTCTTCACATAAACGGTGTGATGGTTGGTGCTGGATATTCTTACGAGCTCTCAGGACCGACTCACCATGCCGTGGAAGATATCGCTTCTATGAATGCTCTCCCGGGGATGACTATTCTCAATGCCTCCGATAGTGTAATGGCCGCAGCATTTGCTAAAATAACCTACAAAAATCCTGGTCCCAAATACGTCCGGTTTGACCGAGAGAAGCTACCACCGCTCTACGATGCTCAAAATAATGACTTTTCCGATGGTTTGACCAACCTTAAAACTGGGGGTGATTTAGCTATTATTGCCACCGGCATAATGGTGCATCAAGCATTCAAGGTGGCAGAGGCGCTTGCCAAGCATTCTATAGATGCAGGAATTATTGATTTGTATAGGATAAAACCACTAAATGAAGAGTTACTCCTAAAGATCGTCGGACAAACCAAACAAATAGTAACCCTAGAGGAAAATTTAATTAATGGTGGAATTGGTAGCATTATCTCCATGCTTTTAGCCGACCGTAGAGAGAAACTAGGGCTCAAGTGTATTGCTATTCCTAACCGATATTACTCTCAAGGTGGCGGTAGAAAGGAGCTTCAGCGGCTTTCTGGGCTGGATGTGCATAGCATCACTAAAACAACCTTAGAATGGCTAAGGGAAAAATGACTGAACAACTAGAACTCCTGCTAGTTAACCCTGGTGCTCGGGCTCAGATGTATGGTAAGCTAGGCTCTTCACTTTCGGGAATTGAACCTCCTATTTGGTGCGGGTTGATTGCAGCTTTTATGCGTCAGCATGGCTACTCGGTAAGGATAATCGATGCTGAAGCAGAAAACTGGAGCCCTGAATATACCGCAGAGAAGATTGCTGAATATAACCCCATTCTAGCGGATATTATTGTCCTTGGGGCGAACCCTTCTGCCTCCTCTACCCCTAAGATGACTGCTGCTGGCGACGTTCTCACTGCACTGAGAAAGAAGGCTCCACATATTAAGACAATTCTCGGCGGTCTTCATCCCTCAGCCCTTCCAAAAGGGACCCTCCGGGAAGAAGAGGTAGATTTTATTTGCCAAGGGGAAGGTTTTTATACCATCGTTCAACTTTTGGAGGTATTAAAGTCAGGCAGAATGTCAGGTAATTACAAAATCCCTGGCCTCTGGTACACCAAAAATGGAAAGGTAATATCAAACTCTCCGGCACCCCTTGTCAATCCCGATGAACTACCCTTTGCTGCCTGGGACCTTCTGCCTATGGATAAGTACAGAGCCCACAACTGGCACTGTTTCGACCATATTGACCAGAGGCAGCCTTACGCAGCCATCTACACGAGTTTAGGATGTCCCTTCAATTGCACATACTGTAATATTCACGCTATCTATAATGGTAAGCCGGGCATCCGTTTTCGCACCCCCGAGAAGGTAGTAGAGGAGATAGACTTTCTGGTGAGAAATTATAAGATAAGGAATCTCAAGATTCTTGACGAGTTATTCGCTCTGAGAGAAGACCGGGTTACGCGCATTTGCGACCTCATTATTCAGAGCGGCTATGATTTGAATATATGGGCTTATGCCAGGGTTGACACAGTCAATGAAAGAATGTTGAAGAAAATGAAACAGGCGGGTTTTAACTGGGTTTGCTTCGGATTTGAATCGGCTAGTAAGGAGGTTCGGAAAGGCGTTGCCAAAAGCGTGGAACAAGACAGGATAGAAAAAGCGATAGAAATGACACATGTCGCTGGCATTTATGTTTTAGCTAATTTCATTTTTGGTCTCCCCGATGACAACCTTGAGACAATGCAAGAAACGCTGGATATGGCAAAGTACTTTAATTTTGAGTATGTAAATTTTTATGTAGCTATGGCTTATCCCGGATCTCAGTTATATAGTGCTGCCTTGCGAGAGGGTATCAAACTACCTGAGAAATGGCATGGGTATACACAGTTGGGGTATGAAACATTGCCCCTACCGACCAAATATCTATCGGCGGAAGAGGTTTTACGTTTTCGGGACAATGCTTTTAAGGAATACTTCAGTAATCCGAAGTATATAGAAATGGTGAGAGAAAAGTTTGGCTCAAAAGTTGTTGAACATATTGAAGATATGCTTAAGCATGAAATTCGCCGGAAATTTATCTGAGCACCAGGTCTAACCGCTTTGCCACCGATAGCAAAATATGTCAGAGGTATATGGACGAAATATGGTGAGAAGCATTCTTGCTTACAGGCGATGGGCTACCTCTCAGGAGATTAAATGAGCCAAGCAAAAATTGATTTTGCACAGCTCTGGGTTGAGGAGCAGCAATTGCTTGCCGAAATTGCCACGTTGGTTCCTGACAATGGGACGATTGTTGACATAGGAACTGCTCAAGGAGGTTCGGCCTTCATCTTCCATAAGGCTACTCATCGCAAGGGAGTAAAGGTATACTCGTTTGACATCGCACCATCGCCGGAGGCTTATGAACACCTAAAAAACACGAACGTCACAATTGTGGCTAAATCTTCAACGGAAGGCGCCCTCACGTGGATGCGGACGGTTAGTAAGCCTGTTGACCTTCTGTTCATCGATGGGAGTCATGCTCTCCAGCATGTGTTTGCCGATTTTAATTCATGGGTGCCCTTTCTCAAACCTGGAGGGAAAATCATATTCCACGATTATGACTCAGCTGAGAGGGGAGGGTTAGTGCATCTAGGCACACGTATTTGTCTAGATACAATATTGCGGAGCGGGTTTCTTGACGAGCCTGTTCATCAGTACAGAGTGCTCTCTGGGACAATCATACAGCCAAGCCAAGTGCGATTGAGTGAGAAAGCTTGCTATCAGACTTTTGCCGATTTGGGTCGTCAGATTGTTCACATTCGCGATACAGACTACTCTGGATGGACAATCGTTAATGATGGGCAGTTTGCTAAATTGCTTTGGGGGTGCCAAGGTGCACACAGGGCGGTGCCAATATCACCTGATAAAGCAAATGACCCTAATAAGAAATACCTGGTGTCTGTCCGACCGTTAGCCCCAGCTTTGAACTTACTGCGAGAGCGTAGTATATCAGGAGATTCAATTGTGGCAGTTGATAGCCTTTCGGCATGTTACATTGTCGCTCACGCCCTAGAAAGAAATCGGGATCACTGCCTTAAGCTGACATCTTCCCAAAAGGAGTTCCTTCGGTGGGAAGAAATATTATTCATGTTCGAACATGCCTTTGGTTCATCGCAGTTTCCTGATAAGCTGCCTGACGCTTCTGTTGAGTCGGACATAGCCCAACTGTCACGTATTGTTGCACGGGAACAGGTACGATTGACTATCCTTTCTCATCTCCTGAAGACGTTTGTAAGCTGGACACCATGAGTCATGCGAGGCAAAATATTATGAGAAGTATTCTTGCCTATCAGAGGCCAGGCTCTGGAGGTGTAAAGTGAGAATAATGTTCGGCGACCTTAGAATTGGTGATATTGCCCGAAAATATGTGCAGGGAGCACTTGATAGAAACTGGGTTTCAGAAGGAGCGAACGTTAAAGAATTTGAGCAAAAATTTGCCGATAAGTTTGGCTATAAACATGCCATTGCCACAAGTTCAGGCACAGACGCTGACATAGTCTCTTGTGCTTCACTATATGATTTTGGCGCTAAAAGAGGGGATGAAATTATTGTGCCAGCACTATCCTTTGTTGCTACTGCCAATTCAATTTTAGCCGCCGGGTTCATTCCTAAATTTGTTGATATCAGAGTTGACACTCTAAATATTGACCCTTCTAAGATTGAGGACGCCATCACTGATAAGACTAGAGCCATCATGGTAGTTCACACCATGGGAAAACCCTGTGAAATGGACTCCATACTCCAAATTACTAAAACCCATAATTTAAAGATTATAGAAGATGCCTGTGAGGCACATGGTGCTACCTATAAAGGCAGAGTTATCGGTAGCATCGGCGATATGGGGACTTTTAGTTTTTATGCGGCTCATGTGGTAGTTTCTGGCGAAGGTGGTATAATTGCTACTGATAATGACGAAATCGCTAATGTGGTTAGGTCGGTAAAATCACATGGTCGCCCTCCTGGCAGCATATACTTCGATTTCCAGCGTATTGGTTTCAATTCAAGAATGAATGAATTGACCGCAGCTATTGGACTGGAAGGTATGGAGTATTTTGATGAAACCTTTAATAAACGCAAAAACAACTTATATAAACTATTGGAATTAACTGAGGAATTATCTGATTATCTTTACTTTCTCGAAGAGGAAAGCCATGAGAAAGTAAGTCCCCATGCCTTCCCAATAGTCTTAAGAGATAAAAAACATGACCGTAATAAACTTTACAACTATCTGGAATCAAATGGCATTCAATGCAAAACTTTATTCGGGAGTTTGCCTACTCAGCACCAAGCATTCAAATTTCTGAATTACAAATACGGTCAATTTCCGGCATCGGAATATGTAGGTGAAAACGGACTGCACTTTGGTATTCATCAATATTTGACCGAGGATGATTTACTCTATATAAGCCAGACCTTAAAAGGCTATTTTAAATGAGAAGGATACCATATAGGTAATGGAAGCAAAACCATATATGATTATCAAGCCCAGGAAAGGCTGGCAGCTAATAAATTTCAAAGAGTTAGTAGCGTATCGGGATCTATTCTATTTTCTTGTTATCCGTGATATAAAAGTGCGTAGTTGAGATAACAATGGAGAAACGAAAAAATAGTTTCAAGATAATCTGGTTTTTCTTTAAACCGTATAGACTACGTGTTCTAGTACTATTTATTTTGTCTCTACTGGTTGGTGGTTTAGAAGCTGCCACTGTAGCCGCTGACGGATTATTCCAAGTACAAGGCTCTATGCGAGGAGGTGTTGCTTAGAGAACAGTCTCCTGACTTCACTACGATAGTTATCCGGTCGGCAACAGTTTGTGGTTACTCTCCCCGATTAAGGCTCGATCTGGTAGTAAACATCATGACTAATCTAGCGGTAAATACCGGCCGTATCACAGTGCTTGGGGGTCAACAGAAAAGGCCAAACATCCATATTGAAGATGTGACCGACTTGTATATTCAGCTTTTAGAATTGCCCGATGAAATAGTTGCTGGTAAAATATTCAATGTCGGGTATCAAAATTATCAGATCCTGGAAATTGCCGAATTGGTGCAGAAAGTAGTCGGGAAAGAGGGGGTGGAAATAGTTATTAGACCGACTACTGTGACCTGACCCACCTAATTTCGCAAGCCTTCCGGCAGCGGCTCTAAAAATGGGAGACCGCGACAAAATGATCTATTGCTTTGACATAGATGGGACGCTCTGCAGCGACACTCAGGGAAATTACCCTGAGGCAACTCCTTGCCTGGAAGTCATCTCAAAGCTAAATAAGCTATATGATGCCGGGCATACTATTATTCTGCACACTGCTCGGGGTTTCACAACAGGGATTGACTGGCGCACGCTTACAGAACATCAATTGAAGGCGTGGAACGTTAAGTACCATCGCTTAGTAATGGGTAGGCCTGGAGCAGATGTCTATGTAGACGACAAATGTATCCATGTCTCAGAGTGGATACAACATGATTAACAGACGACTAAGATAAGAGGATTAATTGCATTTAGTAAAACTCTTTGGGATAACCACGACTAGTTAACCTGATTGACAAAAGGCAACACTGGGGCTATGATATGGACAACTGGCGCTTTGGGGATATATGGGCTCGCATACATAGTGAGCTTTGTTAAGTTGTTATAATAACCAGAGGAATTATAGATGCAAGTACTGTTGATTGCTTATGATAATGATTCTTACATACACGATTTTCCCATGGGGCTTGCGTATATTGCGTCAGCACTGAGAAACGCAGGGCACAATGTTATGATATATAACCAGGATCAATTCCACTATCCTGAATCCCACCTGGTTGACTATTTAACCAATAATCACTTTGACGTTGTTGGCCTTGGTGTGGTGGGTGGTTATTACCAATACCAAAAATTATTAAAAATATCCGAGGCTATTGGTTCTGTGCCCAATCGCCCTCTATATATCTTGGGAGGGCATGGTCCTGCTCCCGAGCCCGAATATTTCCTGAAAAAAACCAATGCTGATGTAATTGTCATTGGTGAAGGAGATATGACGATTGTCAATTTACTGGATGCTTTTGAAAATAAACGGGGTTTATCTTCGGTAAATGGCATTGCGTATCTTGATGGTGAACGTTTGGTTCTTACTAAACCTCGGGAACCGGTTGAAGATTTGGATTCAATATCTTTACCTGCATGGGACCTTTTCCCAATGGATTACTATTCATTGATTAGGCTGCCGCATATAGGAAATAATGAAAGAGCTTTTTCCGTTTTGACTAGCAGGGGCTGCCCGTTTAGGTGTAATTTCTGCTATAGAATGGATAAGGGATTTCGGCCTAGGTCATCTGAAAGCATTATTGAAGAAATCCAAATTCTTAAGAAAAATTATGGAATCTCCTATATTGAGTTTTTTGACGAGCTTTTAATGTCTTCAGCAAAGAGAACTGTAATGTTATGTGAGGCTTTCATTAAAGCTAAGCTAAATATAGAATGGAGTTGTAACGGGAGGCTTAACTTTGCTAGGCCTGAAGTTTTAAAAATCATGAAGAAGGCTGGATGCGTCTTTATTAACTATGGTATTGAATCCATGGATGATAATATGTTAAAGGTTATGAATAAGAATCTTACTACAGGCCAGATTATTAAGGGTATAGAAGCAACTTTGGCTGAGGGTATATCTCCGGGGTTTAACATTATTTTTGGGAATATTGGAGAGACCCCAGAGATATTGCAAAAAGGGGTAGAATTTCTGCTTAAATATGATGACCATTCTCAGCTAAGAACAATTCGTCCCGTGACACCATATCCGGGCTGTGATTTATACTATTATGCTATGGAAAGGGGGCTGCTCAAAGACTGTGCCGACTTTTACGAGAATAAGCATATAAATTCAGATTTGCTATCGGTTAATTTTACAGATTTATCCGATGATGAGTTTTACAGAGTTCTTTTTGAGGCAAATAAGACTCTATTAGAGAATTATTATCAACACCAGTTAGAATCGATGACACGTGTTGCTGAGAAGCTTTACTTCCAAAGGGATGCAAGTTTCAGGGGGTTTCGCCAAACTTAAGAAGAAATTACGATTTGCGCATTGCTTAGCCCAATAACAATCGTAGCGATGCTAAGGGTCTCGCTATCTGCAAAGTGAATGCTAGCATGTAGGAGGGCATCATGAGTGAACGAAAAACGGTGAAGATTGGCAATAAGATTGTGGGCGATGGATATCCCTGTTACGTTGTCGCCGAGGTAGGTATTAACCACAATGGCTCCTTAGAAATTGCTAAGAAGCTCATAGATGTGGCAACAACTTGTGGTTGCGATGCGGTTAAGTTTCAAAAAAGGACGATAGAGGTGGTATATTCTCCTGAAGAGCTGGCAAAACCTCGGGAAAGTCCCTTCGGAACAACGAATGGTGACCTTAAGCGAGGTCTAGAATTTGGCTATGAGCAATATACTGAGATTAATAAATATTGCAAGGAGAAGGGAATAGACTGGTTTGCTTCCTGCTGGGACAAGGGTTCTGTAGACTTCATCGAACAACTCAATCCTGTGTGCTATAAGATTGCCTCAGCCTGCTTAACAGATGACGACCTCCTCAGATATCATAGAGAATTTGGTAGACCCATCATTCTTTCCACAGGAATGAGTGAGATGCCTTTAATAGAGCATGCTGTCGAAGTCCTGGGAACAGACGACTTGGTCATACTTCATTGTACTTCTACATACCCCTGCAAACTAGACGAATTGAATCTAAAGGGGCTTCTGACCCTAGAAGAAAGATTTAATGTACCCGTTGGCTATTCAGGACACGAAGTCGGATTGTGGACCACTTTCGCGGCTGTAGTACTAGGGGCTTGTTTGGTGGAAAGACACATAACATTGGATAGAGCGATGTGGGGGAGTGACCAGGCGGCCTCTGTTGAACTTCGGGGAGTTGCTAAGTTAGTCGAAGAAGTGCGAGACTTGGAAGTTGCAATGGGTGATGGTAAAATCAGGATTCATGAGAGCGAAAGGCCAATCATACAAAAGTTGAGGCGGATAAAAAGATGAGCAAGGTTGTTCTCCTTGACATTGATGTTGTGCTGACGGACGGCACAGCTTCTGTTAATTCAAGAGGTGAGGAATCTAAAACTGTGTCCTTCGATGATATTGATGCTATCTTTGAGCTTAAGCCGAAAGGAAGGTATTAGCAATCCTGAATATCAAAGCTTATAATGAATGGGGGGTGAATTAGATAGAAGTCGTTGCTATTATTCCGGCGCGTGCCGGGTCAAAAGGTGTACCAAAGAAGAACATACAGCTTTTGGGTGGGTATCCTTTAATTGCGTATTCCATTGTAGCATCAGCTATGTCTAAAGAAATTGAACGAGTTATCGTATCAACAGATTCGGAAGAAATCGCGGGAATATCACGCTATTATGGTGCAGAAGTTCCTTTTCTTCGTCCTTCTCAATACGCTAGGGATGAATCTCCTGATAGTGAATGGGTTTTGCATGTAATAAATTGGTTTGAAGAAAGTGAGGGACGGGTACCTGAATTTTTAATTCATCTTCGACCGACAACACCGCTCAGAGAGACAACTGTTATTGATTCGGCAATTGTTGAAATCAGAAATCGGCTAGAGGCTACATCCTTACGTTCCGGACATCTAGCCCCGGAATCACCCTTTAAATGGTTTGTCAGAGATGACGAAGGCTACTTTAAAGGTATTCTTCCTGAGTACTCTAGCGAATATCTTAATAAGCCGAGACAGTTTTTTCCGAACGTATATATTCCAGACGGATATGTGGACATCCTGAAAACCTCGTTTATCCGTGAGTCTGGACTCCTGCATGGTGAAGAAATGATAGGTTTCATATCTCCTGCATGTCACGAAGTGGACACTATTGAAGATTTTGAGTTTCTGCAATTTGAGTTGGAACGAAAAGGAAGTCCTCTGTATAATTATCTTAAAATAAACTTCCCGTTGGGTGAGTAAAATGTCAGGGTGGGATTTTAGTATGGTTCCTGTGGATGCTCCAAAAGTAAATACAAAATATAGGCGAATTGTTACTAAAATCCCTGTGCCGGAAAGTCTGGAGATTTTTGAAGCATTAGAGAAATATGAGTCAAGGTCTATGCATGGCCAGCTACCTGTGGTATGGGATAGGGCGGAAGATTTTCAGGTCTTTGATCCTTACGGTAATATCTGGATTGACTTTACTTCTACAATTTTTCTAACAAATACTGGACATGCAAATCAAAAAATTATTTCAGCGCTACAAAAAAACCTTAAACAGAAGCTCCTTCATACTTACACATTCGCTCATAAAAGCCGTGCTGATTTTTTGAAAAAATTGATTGAAATAACTCCTAAACAATTTGAGAAAGCCTTTTTACTGTCGACAGGAACCGAGACGACAGAATGCGCTATAAAACTAATGAGAATGCATGGGCAAACAGTTAGGCCATCCAAAATCGTTATTATTTCATTTAGAGATGCAATGCATGGGCGTACAATGGGGGCGGAGATGCTAAAAGGTGATCCTAAAACGTCAGCGTGGATTGGGTATAGGGATCCCAATATGTATCATCTACCAGTGCCTTTTCCTTGGACAGCAAGAGGTAAGACTCAGCATGATTATGAGTGGGGACAGCATTTTTATGAAGATATGCAAGCCCTTAATAAGGATGGATTGGATTTTAGCAACATTGTCGGTTTTATTATAGAATTGTATATAGGTTGGGGAGCATTTTTTTATCCGGTTGCTTATATTAAAGCACTTGATGCTTTTGCCAAAGAGCATGATGCTTTGGTGGTGTTTGACGAAATTCAGGCAGGTTTTGGAAGAACTGGAAAGCTGTTTGGCTACCAGCACTATGGGATTGAACCAGATCTAATTTGTCTTGGCAAAGCTATAAGTGGCAGCTTACCGCTGTCTGCGGTTATCGGTAGACAAAAAATAATGGATCTACCCGATGTGGGGTCGATGAGTAGCACCCACTCAGCAAATCCTCTTTGCTGCGCGGCCGGACTTGCCAATTTAGAGGCGATTGAGGCAGGTAATCTTGTGGAAGAGTCGGCGAGAAAGGGAGTAATACTTCATAATCGTTTAAACGAACTCAAAATTAGATATGCCCATAGAGTTTCACACATTTTTGGGAAGGGGTTACTTGCCGGAGTTATTTTTAGAAATTCCAAAACTGATGAACCTGACAGCATTTTCCCCAGTAAAGTCTGTGAGAAAGCGATGCAGAAGGGATTGTTGTTAGTTCATACAGGCAGGGAATCCGTCAAAATAGGACCACCTTTAACAATTGCTGACGATGCACTTATTGAGGGTTTAGATGTGTTAGAGGAATCTATTGCAGAAGTAGATTCAGAGGAGACGGAGTGAAGTGAAAGCAATAAGGCACACGGGAATTGTCGTTAGTGATTTTGAACGGGCTTTGCATTTTTATGTTGAATTGCTCGGCTTGAAAGTTATGAAAAGAATGGACGAGTCGGGAGAATACATTGATAATATTAGTGGTTCAAAAAATGTTATGGTCACAACAGTAAAGATGGCTGCAGAGGATGGCAACCTTATTGAACTTTTGTATTATCATTCACATATGCAAAAATCGGCAAGGGTCAGAGAAATTTGCGAGACAGGCATCTCGCACATAGCTTTTACAGTTGAAAATGTGGATGCAGAGTATGAAAGATTATCAAAAGCAGGTGTGCAATTTAGCTCACTCCCACAAAGATCTCCAGATGGTTATGCTAAAGTTACATTCTGTAGAGATCCAGATGGGACGTTGATTGAGCTTGTGGAGTTGTTGAATTGATAGGAAAGAATGACTATGTTTCAGTAGTTTATGATGAAAAAAGAACACCAAAGACTGATTATCCTTTAAAACTTGCCTTCTACTTGTTTGCTAGATTTGATATGAAGGAAGGAGCAAAGCTTCTTGAAATTGGGTGTGGAAGAGGAGATTTTTTAGAGGCATTTCAAGAATTAGGTGCTGATTGCTACGGGATTGACTTGGCTGAATCCGCTGTCAAAAATCTTTGTCACCTTCAGGTCAAAAAAGTAGATGTATCCAAAGAGCTCTTTCCTTTTGAAGACAATACCTTTGATATTGTCTATCACAAATCATTAATAGAACATCTTTATTCTCCAGGTCACTTAATGCGTTAAACCTATCGAGTTCTAAAACCGGGGGGAAGAGTTATTATTTTGACACCTGACTGGGTGAGTCAAATGAAAGTCTTTTACGAAGATTTTACACATTGCAGACCTTATGATGCGGCCTCTTTACATGATGTGTTGCGGATTTATGGATTTTCTGAAATAGAGACTGAACTCTTTTATCAACTGCCGGTACTGTGGCGCTATCCAGGTTTGAAAATCCTTTGTAAATTGCTTCAAATTACACTTTCAACTCCAAATGCAAGAAAGTTAACAAGAACAAGCGGTATTAAATTTTTCAGGTGGTCAGTTGAGTTAATGGTACTGGGGGCAGGAATCAAATAAAATTTGAAAAAGTTGGTGAGCGAGGTTAAAAGATACTATAATAACAAATTGCTCGCAGAAATGAGCAGAGCCCCCTCAGATTTTGGGGAAATAGCATGAATAAAATCGGGATAATGCAAGGGAGGCTTTCTCCGCCAGTAGGTGGCAGGATTCAGGCATTTCCTGGGAATACTTGGGAACAGGAATTCAAGGAAGCGGCTACCATAGGCTTTGATGAAATTGAATTTATATTTGAGGCGCCGGACTGTAAGAGTAATCCTCTATTTACAAGAGAAGGTTTACATAAAATAAAAAGGATATCTGACGAAACTGGCATTCAGGTCAATTATGTATGCGCTGATTACTTTATGGAAAGGCCTTTCTTTAGAGTTTCAGAGAGCGATAGGGATCAGAGCACAGAAACTCTAAAATATCTAATTAAACAATGCGTAAAAATAGAAATTAAAGGCATAGAAATTCCTCTGGTGGACGATTCTAAAATAGAAGCCGAAGAAGAGGTAGAGTTGCTCACCGAATGCCTGAGAGAGTGCCTTCCGGTTGCCGAAACCTGTAATATTAAACTTGTGCTAGAGACTTCGCTAAATCCTGATGATTTCAAGGCATTGCTCCAGAGAATCAATCACCCCCTAATCGGGGCAAATTACGATACGGGGAACAGTGCTTCTCTGGGATCCGACCCAGAAGAAGAGGTATTAAAGCTTGGAAAATGGATAGATAATGTGCATATCAAGGACAGGTTACTGGGAGGCAACACGGTTCCTTTGGGGGAAGGAAATACTGATTTTGACCTGGTGTTCAAGACACTAGGCAAGATCTCCTACAAAGGCTCTTTTATTCTGCAAGCAGCACGTGGTGAGAACAAACTAGAAGTCGCCAGCAGATATCTGGCATTTGTAAAGCATTACGTTCAAAAATATTTAGGCTGAGGATTATCATGGACCTAGGTTTGAATGATAAGGTAGTTTTGATAACGGGTTCCAGCTGCGGGATAGGAAAGGCAATAGCTTCGGCATTCCTAGCAGAAGGAGCCAAGGTCATCATAACAGGTAGAGATGGAAATAGCCTCAACAACACCTGTAGGGAGTTGTCAGATAAGTATGGTGAAACCTCTTTTTGCTCATATCAAGGAGACATGACCCAGACCAATGTCATAGCGAATTGTCTGGATTTGGGGATTAAAAAATTTGGTAAAATAGACGTGCTGGTGGCAAATATAGGGACAGGCAAATCAAAACTTGGACTGGAGGTTGACCGAAGCGAGTGGGAAAGGATGCTTGATCAGAATTTGTTAGGTAGTGTAGAGGTAGTAAAAGCAGTTGCTCCAATTATGAAGAGCAGTGGCTCAGGCAACATCGTCTTTATATCATCAATAGCTGGTCGTGAAGTCTCAGAAGCTCCTCTAGCCTATTCAGTAGCAAAATCAGGGTTGATTAGTCTATCCAAAACCCTCTCCTATCTGATGGCAGGGGATAACATCCGAGTAAATGTGGTCGCTCCGGGCAATATAAGATTTGAGGGTGGACGGTGGGAAGAGATAATCAAAGAAAAGCCTCGTATAATAGAAGAATACATAAAGAAAAGTGTCCCTATGCAACGTTTTGGGAAACCGGAAGAAGTTGCCAATGCGGTTGTGTTCCTGGCATCTGAAAGAGCATCATTCATCACCGGAGCTTGTTTGGTGGTTGATGGAGGGGAAACTCGAGCGTTCCTATGAGGTGTGATTGCTATGACTAAAAGTATCAAGGCGCTGTTTGACTTGAGTGGTAGGGTGGCCATTATTACTGGTGGGGCTGGCATGCTTGGCGAGATGCACGCTGAAGCTATTGCTGAAGCTGGAGGGTGTCCAATCCAGGCTGATATTAATGAGGAGCTAGCCACAGCCAAAGCAAAGAGGATTTCAGAGAAGTATGGCGTGAATTCGGTAGCGGTCAAGGTAGACATAACGAGCAAGACAGAAATAGAGAAATTGGTGGATGTGGTTTTGAAAAAATTCGGACGGATCGATATTTTGATTAACAATGCTGCAAATGATCCAAAAGTAGGGGCAAATTCAGATGACTCTTGGACCCGCTTTGAAAATTTTTCCATCGACCAGTGGAACCAGGATATAGCCGTGGGATTAACTGGGGCTTTTCTGTGCAGCCAGATAATTGGCGGTGAAATGGCAAAAAGGGGTGGGGGAGTGATTCTAAACATAGGTTCTGATCTGGGTATAATAGCACCTGACCAGAGGATATATCGTAAGGAGGGCTTCCCTGAGGAAAGGCAACCAGCCAAACCTGTGAGCTACTCCGTAGTAAAGACAGCTCTAATTGGCTTAACCAGGTACTTGGCTGCCTACTGGGCGGGCAAGAACATCAGGGTTAATTGTCTTTCGCCAGGAGGTGTATATAACAATCAACCCGAGGATTTCGTAAAAAAACTTGTCTCTCGCATTCCTATGGGAAGAATGGCGCAAGTAGATGAATATAAAGGGGCTGTATTATTTCTGGTTTCAGATGCTTCTTCTTATATGACCGGGTCAAATCTAGTTATCGATGGTGGAAGAACCTGCTGGTGAAGGAAAAATAAAGAACAAGCTGATTGTTAAGTATAAAGAAGGGTGGTGGCTTTTGTTTGAAAAGTTATCATGGGTGACTAAAATAGTCTTGAGAAAAATCATCGTCAAAATCCTGTTTATCCCCTGTGTTAACAGGTGGTTCAAGAAGATTGTCTGGATTTATGAACACGCCCGGCTTGAAAAAGAGCGTGCTCTTGAAAAAGACCGTGATATGTTTACCAGGACGCATGAAGTTGGCCTGGATTTCAGCCACTACCTACCTGATACGAAAGAAAGAATTGAGAGATTACGCCGGGTGATAAATAAAAGACCGGTGGCAATTATGCTGCTTGGTTCTTCTATCACGGAACTTGAGGCAAGGATTACCGAGCTTGAGGACTGTGATATATGCTATTTTGGGGTAAATAATTTTAGGGTTAATGAGGAACATATCCTACAAAAAATTGACCGAAATTTTTCTGTTGTTATGTGTAGCATTACTCATTCTAGAGTAAGTTCACTATTGGATGATGTTACCGATTTCTTAGAAAGGCAAGGGAATAATATATTTTTTTCCGTAAGGGATTCTTTTCGCGCGCTGGGGCAGGGATTCGATTTGGACAAATTCATTGAAAAGTATGATAGGAAACTCTTATTCTTTACCGCTCAGGCTAGTAGTTCGATAATGATAAGGGCTGGATTATTCCTTCAGGTTCCGAGTATAGAATATCCTCTGCATTTTCCAGCACAAAACTCTTTTTCAGTTCTACTCTCATTGGCAGTAATAGGGCAGGCGTCTATGGTGGTTGTTTTTGGTGGTGACGGTGGCAGAATAAGCAGACGAGAGCTCTACTTTAGGGAATCTGGCTCGAGTCGTCCAGAGGCTTTTAAAGAACAGCGCCTTATGGCTGACACCAAAATTTTTAACGTATCGATGCCCTTAATATTAGAGAAAATATATGAAATATACAACCTGACACCAGTTGACATTATCAACTGCTCGGTGCACAGCCATTACACACCGTTTAGAAAATTGTCTTATGACAGAACTCTCGCTCTACTGAAATCATTCAAAAAGGATACCGACTTAACTTGTTAAAATCTCCACTAAGGAAGACATAAGGAATTAATGGAAAACAGAGGAGCTTATTGGGAATTATACCGAAGCCAATCCATTCAGGAGGTGTTAAAAATCGCCAATAAGCACGTTGACCTCAACAAAGCCAAGGAGTATATACGACTTCTTCATAAAACGGGAATTGGGGTGCGACTTCTCTTCGTTATCGGATTGCCCGGCGAACCAGATGATATCGTTGAGCGGACTTTGGCCCTCATTGATGAGACCGAGCCCAGTTCTGTTGTCCTGTCTTACCTTTGCCCAATGCTGGGGTCCGAATTTTTTAAACAGCCTAAACGATTTGGGATTACTATCAACACCTTCGATTGGCGAAAATACACTTTTACTGCTGGTAGATTTACGGAAGATGAGTTACCTAATATTGTTTTCGAGTATGATGAGGTGACGCCGTGGGGGAAAGGAATGAGCAAGGAGAGAATTTTTCAGAATTACGTTCAACTTCAGAGCATTCCGCGTGAACGCGGGTTGAACTTTTGAACCAGCATTTTGAACACGGAATGATTTTTAATAACCTCTTTTTTAAATTTTCTCTCTACATAACGGAAGAGTATAATCACCGAAAGAAAGTGCTTTAAAAGTATCGAAGCCTTGAGAGATAAGTGATGATAAACGAAACAATCATTCTATTGTCCCGACTTGAAGATTTGTCTGGGTATAGATTGTCAAAGCATTTCGGTAGTCATTTGGTACTCTATTTTCCTCTTGACATAAATTTCTATAAGCCATTACAGAAAATCTTCTCAAAGGTAATACCTTATGACTTTACCAAGCGGATGACCGAAATAGGTGTAAAGGGTGTCAATGAGGAAATCATCGACTTGGTGAGAAAGGAGCATCCCAAATATGTGCTTTGGATTTCTGCACATTATGAATTTCAAGAATCAACCTTTGACAGCATTAGGAAAGAAGGTAGTGCCGTAGTCGGTTGGTTTGGTGATGATGAGTACAAGTTTGATGACTATTCTAAATGGTGGATTCCTCATCTTGATTACTGTATAACCTTTGATATTGAAGCAGTACCAAAGTATAGAGCCCTAGGTGCCAAGGTTATACAGACGATACCGTGTAGTGGGGTTCCTGTCAATCGTGATTGGTCAAACATAAAAGAAAAGTATGATGTTTCTTTTATCGGTAGCATACAGAAGCCCTTTAGAAAACAGTATATAAACGAACTCAAGAAGAGAGAAATACCAATTCACTTGTTTGTCAGACAGTGGGGAGGACACGTTCCCTTTGAAGAGATGATAGACGTCTTTGGGGCCAGCAAGATAAATCTCAATTTTTCTAGAGCGACTTATGGCAGTAGAAGAGGGCTTAAAGGGAGGGTAACTGAAGTATGCCTGGCTGGTGGATTTCTATTGACCGAGTATGTTCCCGGTATTGAGAATTATTTTAAGGTAGATAAAGAGATTGTGTGCTTCCACGATACCGAAGAAATGATAGACAAAATTACCTACTATCTTAGTCATGATGAAGAAAGGCGAGCCATCGCTCAAGCTGGCTGGAAAAGGGCAGTCAGTGAATATACTCCCTTCCATATGCTCTCCGGAGTATTCAATAAAATTGAAAGGGATATTGCCACAAGAAGCAAGCCAAGCCATCCCCAAAAATTAAGGATGCCAGAACATATGCGCAAGAGATTTTCAACCTATTATTCGAACTGGGCAAAGGCATTCTCACTGGGGAATTATAGGAGCTTGTGTAAAGATGCGTTTGCACTATCGATATCCTACAATCCATTTAATATTTGGGCGTGGTGTTACTATATCGCTAGTTTCTTGCCTTATCCTGTGCGTTTAGTCGCTTATACCTTTGGTCGCCTAGGTTATCACACATTTAGGTACTTATATAGGTTTACAAGTTCTATTCTACTAGTGGGACAAACAATTTCACTTGGTTACACACAGCTCTGGCTACGATAGACGAATAATTTCCAAAATAATAGCTAACTTGCGGGACAAGTATGGTGAATCGTGGCTGGGAGATGTTCTTTTTTTATGTTGGGAACCAGAAGGCGCGTTATTCAAGCAAATAATGGAATTCGAGGGCTGGAAAAAAGAGCGGTATCACGTTTGCAATGAAGGGGCTGAAGCTGATGAGTACTATGTAGGTGTGCTGGATTTCGACAATTGGTGGGAGTGGACTAATGATGCTCAGCCGCCAATGTCCATAGGCATAGTTACTGTTAAGAAATTGCGAGAACAAGGGATTATTACCAAGCCACTCACCGAGACACAGCTCATATCTGGGAATGGTGGCAACGAGTGTTTTTCATTCCGCCGCGACAGACTGATAAAGCACTGCTACTATAGACAAGGAGGAGCCTCCCACCAGGTTATCCCTTATAGCGAACACATTGTGCCCTTCCTTTCTTATGATGTAATAAGGCTTGTCAAGCCCGATGTTAGCTTCCGTGAGAGATACAGTGAGTGGATAGACAGGAATAAAATACGCTCTGATATGCTCGGCTTTAGCAAACCTACTGTTAGTTGGGTATGCCAGAAGCAAAGGGCAATATTTCATCTATTAAAACTCGCAAAACCTGCCCTTAAGCATCGGGCCAGGAAGAAGCTACTGCACTATCTATCACCAGAATTATTGATGATAAAGAGACCTAAAGACGAGGGTCCAACCACTCCACAAAGGCAACTGTCGGAGCGATTACGGAAGAAATGCCTTCAGGACTTCACCAACTCGTGGTATTACAATAATGTCATCGTTCCTCGTTTTCCCAGCTACGACCTTGATGTGCCAAAGAACATTTGGGTAGATGATTGGTGGCGAACATATGCCAAGGCATCAATATGTGAACATCTGGTGAAGAATGGCGTAGAAATTATAGTATGACAACGGTTGGGTTACAGACATCCATCCGAGGGTAGTAGATGATTTCGTTAGGCTTCTAACGTGAACTCTTCCAAATCAGTCCGCAAGCCAAGCCTGAAGCAATTACACAGCTTCGTAGCCTTGCCTTCTATATCTATCTACCATAATGAAGGTGTTTATGGTAAAATAGCTTCAAAGGCGTCGTAGCAATTGTGAGGACTAGAATGACCCAAGCTAAGCAAAAGGGAAATCATCGCCCTTCAGCATTAGGTATGCTTTGGTTTTTCCTAAAGCCATACAAATCACACCTTTTGATATTACTTATTTTGTCTTTTCTGGTTGGTGTTTTAGAAGCTGCCAATATAGCGGCAGTTTATCCCATACTTAGTACTGCCTTTGATACTGGGGCTGGGGAAAGCAATATTGTTCTTTCACTATTCGGGATAATTGCTGGCCTAATCCCAATAGGTGATGAATTTATGTCCTTTTGTGTAGTCTTCTTGCTTATTGCCGTCCTAACCTTCGTAGTGAAATTAATTCTTGTAAACTTCAGACTAAAGGTTAGCGCCGGTTTGATAGCCAAAAACCAAAGCGAAGTTTTTAATAAGTATGTCAACGCTGATTATCAACACTTTGTGGATCATAAGCAAGGAGAGTTGATATATAATGCGTCTGTAGCCCCCACACAAATCGGGAATTTAGTAACCACAATTACCCAACTAGCATCACAAGCCATATTATCCATCTCAATACTCCTTTTCTTGGTTTCGCTATCCTGGCTGGGCACAGTATCTGTATTATTAGTAGGAATAGGGTACTTCTATTTTAATACATACCTTGGAGAAAAAGTTTCATACCGTGCCGGTAAAGGCCAGATAGAAGCAGGCAGGGAGACCACTACAATACTCAATGAGGTGATTAGCGGCATTAAGCAAATAAAGGTTTTTGTAACCGCGGAGGACTGGATAAATAGATTTAATCCAGTTGTAAAGAGATTCTGGCATTATTATAGGAAACGCAATGTATGGCTAGAAATCCCTACCCTTATCCTTTTGCTGCTCCTATATATTTCAGTAGGCACAATAGCATTACTAATTAAAATTATAGCCCCGACCACTTTCACTCAACTAATCCCTACTTTTGGGACATTTGCCTTTGCCATTTTTAGATTGTTCCCCATTGTGAGTACGGTGGGTCGCTCAATAATGACTGTTATGGGTATGCTCCCCAGTTGCGAAATAATCTACTCAATACAAAATGATAAAATTGCTCATATTGAGGACGGGGAGAAGGAATTAACCTCGTTCAAGCATAATATAGAATTCGATAATGTGACTTTTACCTACAAAGGCCGCTCCAGGATTGTGCGAGATATTGCCATTACTTTAGGAAAAGGCAAAACTATAGCCATTGTTGGTCGTTCCGGTGTAGGCAAAACAACCATCATAAATTTGCTACTCCGTTTATTTGATGTTAACAAAGGTGAAATAAGGGTTGACGGTTTAAACCTCAAAGAATATAAGTTATCCTCTTGGCTAGATAAAATAGGGTTTGTCAGTCAGGATACTTTTATCTTCAATGACACAGTTAAGAATAATATTACCCTTCGCCGGGACAAATATTCCGATGAAGAGGTTATCAAAGCGGCTAAAGATAGCGATGCGCACGACTTCATTACTGAATTCTCGGCAGGTTATGAGACCCTGGTAGGAGACAAGGGAATGAAATTGTCAGGGGGACAAAGGCAAAGAATTGCTATCGCCCGAGCCATAATAAGAAAACCGGAAATACTGGTTTTTGATGAAGCTACCAATGCTCTTGACAATATATCGGAGGAACTGGTTCAGAATGCCATCAATAGAATTTCAAAAGACCACACCACAATCCTCATTGCCCACCGCCTTTCCACAGTAGTCAACGCCGACAAAATAGTTGTATTGGAAAATGGACGGGTTGCGGAACAAGGGACACATAAAGAATTGCTCGAGAATAAAGGGTGCTACTGGGAATTATACCGGAGTGAACTTCTTTAGAATTTTAAGAACCAAGTCAATCGCATCACATTGGCTTAACTCGCTATTCAGGAGAAAACAGAATGCCTAAAGCTAAGGTCTGTATACTTACTACCGGTCATTGTGCTTTGGATGGCAGGATTTTTTATAAAGAAGCCAGAAGCCTGCAACAGGCAGGCTATGAGGTAACCCTGCTAGCTCCCCTAAATGATGAAGGTTTCCTCTTTGACGCGGGCAAAAATAAAATAGCAACCGGTGAAACTACCCTATATGATATAAGGATTATCGGTTTCAGCCGGGAGAAGCGAGGCATCTTTAAAAACCGTGTCATATTGAAGTTAAGCAGGCTGGCTAGCCTGATAGGACTAAGGATAGGAACCGAGCTGTTCGCAGAACTAACAGAACTAATTGACAAGGGCACAAACCTAAGGGCTGATGTTTACCACTGCCATGAGATTTTCTCGCTATACGCTGGCATCCAAATCAAAAGGAGGCTAGAGAAAGAAGGCAGAAAGCCAAAGCTCATCTACGATGTCCATGAATACACACCAGCAACATCTCCAAAGGCAAGGGGGATAAATAAATTATACGATGAGCTCTCAAAAAAAGTAATTGTCCACTTTGAGAAAGAGGCACTAAAATATGTGGACTATACTATCACCGTCAGTGAAGTAATCAGGGATTATCTGCTAACCCAAAATAGGTCTATTCAGACCGAGGTAATCTATAACTGCTCTGTCTTTCCCATTTCCCAAGAGCAAGAGAGTGTAAAGCCTCAAGGCAAGGTAATAATCTGCCACGAGGGTTCTCTATCATTCAGCCGAGGTCTGAAGCGGATGATTGAGGTTATGAGGGTATTAAAAGAAGGCTATGGCAATAGGGTGGGGTTGCTCATCATTGGCACTGTTTACGGTGAGGAAAGAAGGTATCTTGACCAGAAGTTAGACGAATATGATTTACAGGATACTATAAGGTGCACCGGCTGGCTAACCTATGAAAAGGTTAGCCAAGCTATCTACCAAGCTGATATAGGGATAATGTTTTCTGAGCCGACCGAGAACATTATGCTGGGAGGGGGAGTAGGCAACAAACTTTTCAATTACATGCGTTGCGGGCTACCTATTGTTTCAGTCGAGGTACCGGAGAGGAGTCGAGTAATCTCAGAGACACAGTGCGGATTAGTGGTAACAGAGCCAAGCACTGAAAGTCTGGCTAAAGCACTGTCAGCTTTAATTGATGATGAAACCAAAAGGCGTCAGCTAGGTGACAATGCCAGGAAAGCAGGCTATAATCAATATGGCTGGGAGCAGATGGAGAAAAGATTATTAAGAGTGTATCAAGAGCTTCTTCATCCTTAGGGTAAGGTTTATGAGAAAGTTGAGGTTCCAAAATATTAATGAATAATTCCAAGACAATCCTCGCCCTCTCGCCACATACCGATGATGTGGAACTCGGTGCCGGCGGCATGTTAGCTAAATGGATAGAAGAGGGTAAACAAGTGTATTATGTTGCCTTAAGCACCGCTCGTAAATCTGTTCCTGAAGGTCTGCCTGCAGATATTCTAGAGAAAGAGGTAAAGCAAGCAACCAAAGCTCTTGGGATAGAGGAGGAAAACCTATATATTTACAATTTTAAGGTGAGGGTATTTTCTCAGTTTAGGCAAGACATTCTGGACCTTTTAATCGACCTTAGAAAACAACTAAATCCAGACCTGGTGTTGCTACCCTCGTTAAAGGATACGCATCAAGACCATATTACCGTTGTTGAAGAGGGCATTAGAGCCTTTAAGCACATAACGATATTATCCTATGAGCTTCCTTGGAACCTCCTGGGCTTTGCTCCCTCACTTTTTGTGTCTCTGGAAAGACAACATTTGAATAGAAAGATACAAGCGGTAAACTGCTATCAGTCACAAAAGCATAAAAAGTACACCGGTGAAGAGTTTCTTTATGGATGGGCTCGGATGAGAGGGGGTCAAATCAACTGCGATTATGCTGAAGCCTTTGAGGTTATAAGATGTATTATACGATAAGGGTATGGCAGGAATAATCATGGGTAAAAAGAATACCAGCTTAACGGAGCTATGCGGCTCAATAACCGAGGAATGCGAGGTACTTGGAGCTAGAGATAGATATGTGTCTATTGCCTCTCCGATTAGTGAATCAGATAAAGACTCGGTTACTTTTTGCTCCAAGCATACTGAGGATGCTTTGCCAATGATAAGAGATTCAAGAGCAGGCGTGATAATATGCTCCAAGGAATTGTGTTACGAAGAAGACGATTACAAAGATAAGACTCTTATACTGGTTTTGAACCCCAGATTAGCCTTTATTCAAGTAATACAAAAATGCTTCCAAGAAGAATTAGAATTTGGCATCCATCCCACAGCAATTATAGATAAAAATGCAAGGATACACCCGAACGTCTATATTGGGGCAAACTCATGCATAAGTAAATGTGAGATAGGTGAAAACACGGTAGTTCATGCCAATGTTCATATATACTCAAAAGTAAAGATTGGTAGGAATGTTATCATTCATGAGGGAGCAGTAATCGGTAAAGAAGGGTTCAGCTATGAAAAGAATAGTCAGGGTGAATGGGAAAAGTTCCCTCATATTGGTGGTGTGGTCATTAAAGACAAAGTGGAGATTGGTTCCAATACTATTATAGACAGGGGAACGCTTGATAATACTATTATTGGGCAAGGAACCAAGATAAATAATCTGTGTCATGTCGGCCACAACGCAGTAATTGGTAATAACTGTCTTATAATTGTTAATAGTTACATTGGAGGAAGTAGTAAAGTGGGAGATGATTGCTGGATAGCGCCTGGAGCTATTATTAGAAATGGCGTCAAGGTAGGTAGGAATGTGATGATAGGCATGGGGTCAGTGGTTGACAAAAATATAGATGACAATTCCGTAGCTTATGGCATCCCGGCGAGGGTAGTAAGAAAACGGTATAATCCTAGAAACGATGATAGAGAGCTAGAATGAGCCAGTGTGGATTTACTTTTCAACACTATGAAGAAACACTTAAATTGGCTAAGGAGAAGGGGTATTCCTTTAGCCGACTATGTGACTTCGATGATAACAAGGAACGAGAACTACTAATTTTACTGAGACATGACCTAGACCTTCCAGCAACGCAAAAAGTTCTATCTTTCGCCCAGATAGAAAATAAACTTGGTATTAAGGCAACACATCCTCAAAGAGGTTGAGTCGGGGATGCCAGTGGTTAATGCTGCCCGGGAGCACTTTCATTTTTGATTGATGATAAAGCTAGAAGGCACCAGCTAGGTGAGAATGCGAAGAAAGCAGCGTATAGTCAATATAGCTGGGAGCAGATGGAGAAAAGACTATTAAGAGTTTATGGAGAACTTCTTCGTCCTCATGAGTAAGACTCATGAGCAAGTTTGCGCCACAATCATCTCGCCTGTCAGTTGGTCAAGAATCTCTGCGAACTTCCTCGCCATTTCGCTATGGCTATACTTATTGACGTTTGATTCCACACCGTGGTAAGCTACCTTACCTTTGAGTTTATATTCCTGATATAGTTTCTTAAGCACGTTCTTAATGTCTTCTACAGTCCCAGCGCAGATACCAGCTTTAGTTTCATCCAGTAGTTCGCTAACCACATCATCTGAGCCACCGGTAGCCAGTATAGGTCTCCTCGCCGCCAGGTATTCAAAAATCTTTCCTGAATAGGCCCCACGCTCTTGCGGTTTTTCCAACTTAAGACGAAGCAATAACTGTGATTCTCTTTGCTTGCCCACGGCGGCATCTCTGGACACCAGCCCATACTGCCTGACGATGCCCGATAGCCCGTAGTGCTCAATCTCCCTGTCCAGCCAGGCAGTGTCGTGACCGTAAA
This sequence comes from Dehalococcoidia bacterium, assembly GCA_030615035.1. Next base: position 45,558 of record JAUXAC010000002.1, read on the forward strand.
ACCTGACTTCTACATCATCCGGGTCCATAGTGTCATTTAGGATTAAATGCTGTAGGGCAGCGAAAAGCTTTGAGGGGTCATGCTTCCCGGCGTAGATAGTGCCAGTATAGGTGATGGTAAATTTCGCCATCAAATTAGCTGGCGGGTTATTCACCTCCGTCAGGTCAAACCCGTGGGTAATTGCATAAACTGTTTTTCCTTTGTGCAGTGTTCTCAACTTCTCTGCCCATGGCTCGGAAACAGTTACCAAGGCGTCCGCATTGGACAACGTTTTCCGTTCTAATCTGGTATCAATTGATTTCCTTATGGACCCATAATGGTAGTTATGGTTCTGTGACCAGAGGTCAGCAAAGTCAGCAATCCAGCAAATGCCATACTTTGCTTTCAGGGCACTGGCGACCATATGGCTTGTTGCTACCGGATGACAGCTAATTATGGTGTCTATGCTTTCGCACTGTAAGAGTTCGCTGCCTGCCTTGAGGGCGAAAGGTCTCCAGCCTTTATGAGAGTCTGGGTAGTTAAGGATTTCCCCGCCACGAGTAAGAATGAAATCTAGCAAGGATTTTTTAGATGTTACGCCAGACCGTTCCTTGACTTGCCTTTTTATGTCTTTATCCAGGTCAAATCCGAATAGTTTTTTCCAAAAACCCAGAGCATCTCGGTAAGGTGTTTCTATAACCCGGAACGGCAAATCTGCTTTTTCCAAGAGAGCCGGTGTCAAAACAACCGGCTCCCAACCAAATTCAGGGAGGTGCTTAGCCAGGGGTAGCGGGCGGAAACTTCCCCCGGAGTATGTAAAAGGGTGTAAGTAGCCTATAATCAGGACCTTCTTCATTAAGTGCCGGATACCTCCTTTATGGTGAGAGTGCTAAAAAGGACTGAATCCGTCCAGTTTGGCGAAATAGCCCGTTTCTGCTAAGATGACAATAAGCACATATATTGACAAAAGGCATATATACACAAGTGTAGACTATTGACCCCAAAAATGCAACTCGCTCTTTAAAAAAGTTTTAGCGAGCGTGAGCTACAGCGTATAAAATTCTATGACGATAATCAGGAGAATCAGAAGAAACAGGAATCAGCTTAAAATTTTCAGCTATCATGTCACTATCGCCTAATTCAGGCTTGACCACTATCGTCTTACCGAGGATAATGCTGTTGAGAAATCCTTTCACCTCTTTACCTTTTGGTGCTACATCAAGAATCTTACCCGTAGTTACTATTATCGCAGCTCGAACCCGCTCCCATGTTGATCCCCGCGATATGGGGAAAGCACCAAAAAGCTTGGCGTCAAAGTACTGCTGGTTCAGTGAGGCAACTAGTTCCGGGACAGAATAGTACCTGTGGCTCAGAGGGCTGGCATGAAATCCGGGTACATCCTTGTTCGGCAGGCAAATGCATAATATACCACGCTTTCTCAGAACGCGATGGCACTCCTCAAAAAAGTCTTCAAGACGAGTAAGATACTGAATAACCTCCATTGTTACTATTACATCGAAGGAGCCATCCTTAAAAGGTAATTTTTGAGCATCCAGCAACAGAAGCCCTATTCTCCCCCTATAACGCTGGTAAGCGCGTCTCAGGTTATCCTCGGAGTAGTCTCCACCAATAACGTTTCTTGCTGTTCTGTCTAGATAACCCAAGCCGAGGCCAGCGCCGCAGCCTACTTCCAGTATCTGCTTTCCTTGAACATATTGGGCGGCAGTATAGTAACGGCAGCAAATCATTTGTAGCTGCTCACTGCTTACCTTAGCCTCAGATGTTTCTGCCTCATGGCTCATGTTGGCTCACATCCTCAAGACCTTTCGGTGGATACTCTTCGTTCTCAGTTGTATTGTCTGGAGTAGTGCCGGTAGCTGAGAGAGACGCATAGAGAGACTGAATGTGTCGAGTCCGAACAATATGGATTACTCTGGCTATACCATCGAGAAGGAGGAACACGGTATAGATGGTCAGCATAGCAAGCACGATGCTGACCGGCATCATAATAGATGGGAATCCCCGCTCTAGGACAAGGTCTATCACTGCGGCCACAATGAATGGATCTACCATATGATAGGGATAGCGGAGGCGAGCTACTATAGGAGATGCTGCTCCTTTAGACAAGAAGCCTGTGTCATGATGCCAGGCTAGGTTTTTCCTGTCTTTCAACCCTTGCCTCAATATCATTTGCAGTAATATACTATTTTGAGCAACGTCTACAAAGTTCCTCACGAGGAAAGACATGACAGCTGCACAGCCAATAAAGAATACCAATATGTTAGGAAAGTTTTGATATATTCCGAAAGTCAGGAAGATGAAAAGGAATACCGGTGGTATACTCCAAACGAGTGAATCTAGGAAGTCACCCTCAGGGCTCGCCTTGCCACGGTAGCGGGCTACATTACCATCCACAAAATCAAAAAGGAATGCGACTCGTATTACTAACCCCCCAATAATAATCATGAGCGGAGACCCCAGGATGAATAGTGCGGCACCCCCCGTATAGATAAATGCACCAAGCAAGGTAATTTGATTCGGGGTAATCGGTGTGTACAGGAACAACCTCGTGATATATATAGAAATGCTTCTGTAGATCCTAAAGGCGGGATTAATGTCGCCACCCTCAGGCGGGCATATCTTGCGCAGTTCTTTAATTGAAGGCGGTTTTTTCATTTTTTGGTTTCTTACAAGTAACGAAAATCCAAAGTGTAAAAGACTCAATCACGGAACGATAAAAGGAAACTGACGCTTAATTATTTGTACTATCCGCTGTTTCACTTTTGCTCCCCGTAAGAGAGCCTATCTCTTATAGAACTTACGGACGGAGTCCATGACGAATTCCACCTGCTCGTTGCTGAGTTCAGTATTCATCGGCAGTGAAAGCACTTCTCTTGATAGTTGTTCCGTCACCGGAAGATGGAAATGACTCAGGTTCAGTGCCTTCTGGTGCTGCATCGGCTTGGGCCAGGAAATCAGAGTCTCTACGCTTGACTCAGAAAGGTAAGTAACTAATTTATCACGGTCTTGAGCTCTTATGACATAATTTTGGTAAGTATCAAAATAACGCCCGCTTGACTCGGGCGGCGGTGGTAACCTTAAGTAGGGCAGGTCAGAAAGACCACAGTGATACATATTGGCCACTTCCCTTCGCCGCTCTATCCAACCTGAAAGGTACTTAAACTTCACGTTTAATATCGCCGCCTGCAGGTTATCCAGCCGACTGTTAAAGCCAAAGAGAACAATCTCATTCTTTGTCTGCTGACCGTGGTTGCGGTAAAGACGTATTTTTTCGGCTACTCCTTCATCATCGGTTGTCACCATACCACCATCTCCAGCCCCCCCCAATATCTTGGACGGGTAGAAACTGAAACAGCCGGTCAAACCAAAGGAGCCTGCCTTTTGCCCGTCAAATGTAGCTCCCAAAGCCTGGGCGGCGTCTTCTATCACAATCAAATTATGTTTTGAAGCAATGTCCATCAATTTCCCCATATCACAAAGGCGGCCATTCAAGTGAACAGGCATAATAGCTTTAGTCCGAGGGGTAATGGCTTGCTCCAGTTGTTCCACATCCATATTGAAATCCTCTGCCACATCCACCAGGACCGGCGTGGCTCCGCAGTGAACGATAACTGCTGCTGAAGCTACAAAAGTGTGGGCAACAGTGATAACTTCATCACCAGGCCCCACTCCAGCCGCTAACAAAGACAGGTGTAGCGCATCCGTGCCGCTGTTGACACCCACCGCGTGTTTCGTCCCAACAAACGAAGCGGTGTTTTCCTCAAACTGCCTTAATTGGTCACGGAGGATAAGGTCGCCTCTGGTCAGTACTTCTGTGATTGCTTGCATTACTTCATCCCACAGGCGACGGTAATGCTCGGGATAGTTCACGAATGGTACTTTATACATCCTTATGCCTCCAGGATTTTCTTAACAGCAGAAGCTATATCTTCTGCCTTGCGGTAGTAAGTCTTCTCTAACGCTGAGCTTGCCGGAGCCGGAGTGTCAGGCAATGAAACCCGCTCAACAGGTGCCTTTAGGTATTCAAAAGCTTTCTCAGCCACCAGGGCCGAAATTTCAGCCCCTACGCCACATGTTTTCCAGCCACTATCGGCGATTACTAACCTCCCTGTTTTCTTAACCGATTTAAGCAGCAAATCTTCATCTAGAGGTTTGAGCGAGCGCAGGTCTATGACTTCGGCATTGATGTCGTCTTTCTCCAATATTTCCATGGCTTTCATTGCTTCCCATACTAAATAGGACGTCGCTACCACCGTGACATCTTGTCCTTCCTTTCTTACTATTCCTTTTCCGATGGGGACGGAGTATAACTCCTCAGGCACTTCTCCAACATAATCGTAAAGCCACCGGTCATCAATATAGACGACAGGGTTGTTATCTTCGACACTGGCAACAAGAAGCCCCTTGGCATCGTAAGGGGTACCGGGCATAACCACCTTAAGACCAGGTAGATGAGCGAAAATCGCCTGCAAAGCCTGCGAATGCTGAGCGGCTTGTTCACCCCCTCTATTGATAATCCCCCAAATAGTCAAGGGGACACTTAGTTGTCCGCCAAACATGTAATGCCAGTTGGCGGCATGATTTGCTATCTGGTCCATAGCATAATACATGAAGTCCATTCTCGAGTGCATTAAAATGGGATGCATTCCGCCTAATGCTGCGCCTATTGCTACTCCGGTAGTACCATTTTCCGATACCGGGGTGTCAATTACCCGTTGCGGACCAAATCGCTGGATGAGCCCGACCGTGGTAGCTCCCACATACCAAGGACTGGTAACCCCTTGCCCAATGAGAAATGCCCGGCTGTCCTTCTCCAGTACTTGGTGCAAGGTTTCGTTAAGTGCTTGGACGTAAGAGATTTGCCGCATAGTTAACACCTACTCAAGTTTCAAATACATTGCTGGTAAGTTCACTCTGGTCTGGATACGGGCTTTCTTTAGCGTAAACAAGAGACTCCTCAACCTCCTTATCAATCTCCTGGCAAATCACTTTTTTCTCTGCGTTAGATACTATGCCCCGGTCCATCAGAAACTCCTCAAACCTTTTGATAGGGCATCTATCCATCCAGTAATCTAACTCCTCCTTGCTTCTAAGCCCTTTATCTAAATCGTAATTTGGCCCCACGTGCCCTCGCCACCGGTAGGTCATACACTCTATCAAAGTTGGTCCCTCGCCGCTACGGGCATTTTCAATCGCCTTCCTGGCTGCTTCATAGACCTCCACCACATTATTTCCATCAACCCTGACACCGAGCATTTTAAATACTTTGGCTTTCTTATAAATATCCGTATCGGCAAGGCAGGCTGAGATAGGCATATGAGTGGAGTAAAGATTGTTCTCGCAGACGAAAATCACCGGCAATTTCTTAAGCGAAGCAAAATTGAGAGATTCATAGAATACCCCCTCATTAGCGGCGCCATCGCCAAAGAAAGCCACCGATACAGCATCCCTTTTCTGGAGAGAGAAAGCCAGTGCTGCCCCTGCGGCTAGGGGTATCGTTCCAGCAACAATGGCTGAGCTTCCCAGTAGCCCCATATCGGGCGATGCCAGGTGCATGGAGCCACCCCTACCCCTGGAACATCCGGTTGCCCGACCATACAATTCCGCCATCAGCGCCCTGGTATCACCACCCTTGGCGATATAATGCCCATGACTCCGATGAGTGCTGAAAACGTAGTCATCCTTCCGCAGACTGGCGCAAACACCGGTAGCAATAGCTTCCTGCCCGATATACAGGTGAACGGGACATACTATCTCTGGCTCAGGCTGGAGGACTTCAGCCACTTTCTCCTCGAACTTACGGATTCGTAGCATCATGATATACAACTCCCGCAGGGTAGCTGAGGGGATGTCTATCATTGCTTTTTCTAGAGAAATGGGATTGGATTGTTCGGTCATTCTATCTTGATTCTCTCCTCAAAACCGTAATTCTGGTACCATTGCACGAATTCACCCAGCCCCTTCTTTAAACCATATTTAGGTTCCCAGCCCAAGAGGTCTCTCGCCTTTGTCGCATCGGCAATCAGTCTTTTGACCTCTCCCATCCTCGGCGTTATATGTACTGGCTGAATAGTCTCGGTTTTACCGCACAATTCAATAATTTTGTTAGCCAAATCAAGAATAGACACCTCCCGTCCGCTGCCAAAATTAAGTGGCTCTGTTATCGGCTCATTATGGTTCAGCACCAAATCATAGGCTCTGATGGCATCATCAATATAAGTATAGTCTCTTGTTTGCCGACCATCTCCATATATAATCGGAGGTGTGTTATTAAGAACCCTTCTGGTAAATATGGATATTACCCCACCGTAGCCAAGGTCCTTTTGATGAGGGCCAAAAACATTAAAAAGCCTCAGGATACAAATATCCATACCATATGTCTGAGTATAGGCATAACACATGCGGTCAGCAGCAATTTTACTGGCGCCGTAAGGGTGAGGAGCATTTAGCGGGTGTTTTTCGTCTATAGGAACATACTGCGCTGAGCCGTAAACCTCACTTGTAGAAGCGTAAATTACCCTTTGGGCATCGTGTAGCTTGGCTGCTTCTAGGACATTTTGTGTTCCCATCACATTTATTTCATAGGTAAGCCGTGGCTCAATGTAAGACCGGTCAACATGGATTTGGGCGGCTAAATGTAATATCACATCCACGTCGCGTGAAATCCTCTCCAACAAGTCAGAATCTCTGACGTCACCCTTTACCAACTTGAAGTTTCGGTAGTCTAGTAGATGCCTGATATTCATCAGATTTCCGCTCATAAAATTGTCCAGGCAAAACACTCGGTGATCTTCTTTGGTGTACTTGTCGCAGAGGTGACTGCCAATAAATCCGGCACCACCAGTTATGAGCATGTTCATTTTTTGTCCCTCGCTAGTTGTTTATTTTCTTCCATGCATTTTACATAAAGCTTCTCATAGTCTTCAATTCTCTTGGTTATGGACATATTTTCCCTGACGTATTTTGCTGCCTTATTTGCCTTACTCTCCGCTTCCGCAGGGTCTTCAAGTATTCTCAGAATAAGCTCAGCCAGTTCCTTTCTATTGCCGAACTCCACCAGATAGCCGGCATCCAGTCGTTTTACATCTTCTCCGGCACCAGTATGTCCGGTAACTATAATGGGAGTGCCGCACAACACTGCCTCAATTGGTGCCCAGGCTCCCTGCTCATACCTTGAAGTCTGGACGAATACATCAGCATCTACCAGTGCCGAAAGCTTCTCCTCTCCGCCCAGAAATCCGGTGAACACAACCTTTTCTGACAAATTCAGCCTGTCAATCAAATCATCCAAGGCTGATTTATACCCATCGTCGGGACCTATAATCGCTAGAATAACATCGTTCCTAAGTTGAGTCAACTGGTAAAACGACTCAACCAGAAAATCAAGCCCCTTTATCTGGTTGAGTCGCCCCATAAACATAATTAAGCGCTTCTCACCAATTCCGTATCTTCCACGAAATTGCCCGGCTGCTGGCAGCTGGGAGAATTCCTCAACTGAGAAAGGGGGAGGAATTAGGACAATTTTCTCCTTTTTCGCTCCCAGTTCCTCATACTCCCGAACTCCTACTTCAGTCTCAGCAATGACTTTGCTTGCCCCCTTCAGCATATTATATCCGTAAAAGATGTCAAACAGCACTCTGACCAGCCACTTGAGCCCTTTTTTGCCTGCGGTTACTCTCAGGACAGAACCGTGAGCGTCTAACACGTAGGGAATGCCGTACTTCTTAGCATAATGACATACCACTATGTTCTGCAGGCTCCTAAAGCAATGCAGGTGCACAATGTCAAAGTCTTTAATTATCCTTTTTGTCTCTGAAATCATGCCGGGCGACAGATACAAATAGAGTCCTGGCAGATTGAGCCAGCTGGGGTGAGCGTAAATCTTCACCGGCTTTAGAGAGTATATATACTCCTTGCTCAACTCAAAATCAGAAGTAAATATCCCCACCTCATGTCCCCGCTGGGCTAAAGCCAGCGAGAGTTGGCGAATGAGGGTGATGGTTCCGTTGGCATTAGGTGAAAGAAAGTTGAATATGTGGAGTATCCGCATATTATTAGTATAGTCCTAAAGTTTTTTTCTTGCCCAGTTGTTTGGCTATCTCCTTTTCCTCTTGGGACCTCAGCAGGCCAGCTATTTTGTAGATAACCGGTGTTAGAGGAGAGCTCATCACTAGTTTAGCCAAGGCATCACTGTGAAAGAGGAGAGAAGATGCCCTATCTATAAGTGTCTTCCCTATCTGGAATTGCCTATGGTATTGTTCCCAATGTTGGTTAACCTCTACATCTTCTAAATTCATCGAGCCCAGTCCTACTCTTTCAGCTACAGCTATGTGGTCTACTTTTTGGGGTGAAAAGCCCATAATCATTGCCCCTAAGGAGTCGGCCACGACGGAATTGTCAGCCACAAGAATCAGGTTTGTTTTGACTGGTTTGCCATACATCGGACCATGCTTATTCAGGGCATACGTACCATCTATTACCACTATCTTAGGCCTTATAAGCTTGGCTATCAATGCTAGCTTATGATTGAGATTTTGATGATGAAGAGACCTCATTGTGTCCGGGTTACAGCCCCATGAATTCTTAAGACTTAGACTAATGGTGGTCATTACATGGACTTTCAGAACCGGAACCGATATGAAGCAGTCTATTTCCTCCAGAAGTAACTTTGGTAGCTGAACTTTTACCCTCTTCCCTTGGATTTTATCTTCAACAAATCTTGAGGGCAGCCTTGACAGATTAACTAGCTCAACACCAGTTTCCTTACATATTTCGTACATATTGTGCCCCTGAAAAGCCTCTTCAGCCTTGAAGGAGTGGTTGCCACCATCGGATTCACCCAAAATTACTGTGTCAGCTTTACTTCTAAGAATTTCCAACAGATATTTTATGAGCTGCGGACTGGTGGTAACACCTTCCACGTAATAGGGGAAGGTAAAATTCGGCTTCACAAAAACCCGGGAGTTTTTATCAATGTATTTTCCCCAATTGATGAATTCGAGTCCCTTTTGTAAGGTGACCTTTAAGTTGTCCCTTATCTCATCAATGTAGGCCCGATATTTGGTATTGCTGTGTGAATTCACTGCTTCTCTTTCAGCGCTAGCTTTTCCTTTGCAAATTCATAAAATTCGTCAGGAGATTTTCCAATCGAGGCTTTCTCAAAAGGACACATATCATTCCCGGAACGGTTTAAAATATGAGGGACTGTTATCAGAAAAGAGTAGGCAATTCCTAGCCGCTTCAGAGTTTCAGCAGCTAACACACTGCCCATTAGACTATAGACCTTCTTGCCGAACGCCTTCTTTAAGAGCAGAGCGGCAGCATTACCCACCACTCGGTCGAAAACAATTACCCCTTCTGGATGCGGGGGGAATTCTTGAAGGTAAGTGAGCAATGGCGCTATTCCTTTATCCGTTGACCTGAAGAGGAGATTACCTGTCGCACAAATCCAGAGGGTATCTTCGGTTTTCAGGAATTTCCTAAAAAGTTGATTATTGGCGGCCACTTTGTCTCTCTGAGTTTCTTTTTGATAGCCAATAACTTAGCCCTTTGACAATAGGGGGTAGGCAAACCAATTGAACAACTATTCCAGGCCACCCTAGCTGAATTGTTTGCCATACCCAAATAAGAGGATTAACTTCCCCAAAGTGAATTACCAATACCGCTAACACTAAGGCCAAGCGCCCTATGACCACTGCTCCGAGTAGAGACCATATTATATTTAGCCTAAATCCACCATATAAAAGACCAGCTGATAAGCCGAAAACAGAGTTCTCAATAACTATCTGAGGTAAACGGGCTAAGAGCGGCATGCCCGAGACCCCAGAACTTATCAGAGGTGTCAGAAATCCCACCATTAGGCCAGCGCGCCAGCCAAATAATAGACCGGCTAACAGAGTAAAGAAAAACATTGGCAAGAAAGTAGCTCCAGCTAAGGGATGAATAAAATGGCAAGCCCAAGGGATGGCAACATCTAAAGTTACAAAAGCAGTAACAAAGAGGTAAAGGCGAGCATCAGTGAACTTTAAGGCACAAGGAAAGGTTAGCACTCGGGGTGATATCTGCTGTGTAGTAGAATTACTCATTCTTGTCTCCTCCGTTCGTCAAATTACCTGTTGTTAGAACTTGGTGCTGGCTCCGATCTGCTTACGATTTTCCACAATCCAGTCGTAAGTTCTTTTTATTCCTTCCTTCATCTTTATCTTGGGCGCATAACCCAGAACTTTCCTTGCCTTCTCAATGGAGGCTCTTCTCCGGGTGATCTTGTCCCAATCGCGTCTGGAGGCGAATTCTACTCCATTATGATTGCCGGTGAGTTCATTTATCATATTGGCAATGTCGATAACCCTGGTCTCGGTCTCAGAGGCGAGGTTGAAAGCCTCGCCTACGGCTTCTGGAGTAACACCCGCCCGCAGGGTGCCATCAACTATATCCTCAACAAAGGTAAAATCCCTGGTCTCCTCACCGGTGCCAGTTATGGGAAGGGGTTGTTGCTGAAGAGCCCACCAGATGAAGTTGGGAATCACATTGCGGTATCTCCCCGGAATTTCCCCGGGACCATAAACATTAAAGTAGCGGCAGATGACTACGGGAAGTCCATAATAGTTGTAAAAGAAGTTACCGTAAAGCTCACCCAGAAGCTTCGTTATCTGATAGGGAGTGTCAAGGTGAAGGGAGACAAAGTCCTCTTTGAGGGGAAGTGGTGCCTGACTACCATAAACAGAACATCCCGAAGAGGCGAAGATGAATTTGCCTACTTTGGTTAGTTTTGAGTATTCCAGGACTTTCAAGGTTCCAAGTCCGTTGACCAAGAGGTCAGTCTCAGGGTGGTCAACCGAGTTCTGATTAGCGAAGTGAGCAGCAAGATGGAAGACAAAGTCAAGCCTCTGAGAAAAGACCCTTTTTAAGACCTTCTCATCTAGAACACTCCCCCGGACAAAGACAACATTCGGGGCATTGGGGATGTTCCACTGCTCAGCAGCGGAGAGGTCGTCTAGGATTATGATTTTAGCTACTTTTGCCTTGATTAGAGCTCTGGTGAGATTGGAACCGATACAGCCGACTCCGCCAGTAATAAGGATGCTTTTGTCTTTATACTCGCTTAAGTAATTACTCATTTTGACCTTATTTCTATGCCAAATGGCAAAATTTTGACACTAATAATGCTAGTTGTCAATACCCGATCTCAGTTTTCGTCTATGCTCGGCGACTTGAGGGAAGGACTTAAACGTATTGTAGTGCGATTTATGTATTTGGTCAAGGCTTCACATAGCCCGCTCTTGTTCTATTCCCTAATATATTCAAAGATTTTTACTTCCGGCACTTTGCCTGCATCTGGAGCTAGTACACCAATATCGGAGCTATGAATCAGTTTGTAGTGTTTCAGAGCTTCTAAGGGTACCGGGCTGACAAATGGATTACCGCTGACTATTCTATAATTGGCTGACTCCTGGCTTAAGAGATAGGCTTCTGCCTCTTCGTAGCTGTCAAATTCTTTTTCGCTGGTGACTTCTTTAAAGACTTCACCGTCGTCGTTGACCCTTTCCTGATATGAAATGACTAGTGTGCTTTCGGGGGTCACTGCCTTACCGTCAAAGTTGTATAGCCTGACAGATAGCGAGCGGTAGTATTCAGGGTATATATATTGCCTCAGCTCGTTTTCCCGTGGCAGGTAGTAGATATCGAAAAACTCGGTCGGTTCCCTTTCTAACCAGGTGGCGATTGCCCAGAATTTGCCGGTGGTGGTCAGGTAATCAATAATTATGTAGGACGAGTCCAGTTCCTGTATTATTTCATCGGCTGAGTTTTCATCCTGAGACAAAAAGAAGGAAGCTACGTTGGTAGTGGCAGCATGGGCTTGACTGGGATTGGCATTTGGCAGGCGGTGGGCGATGCGGCTAATCCAGTAGCCATAATCCCACCACGCCATCACGCCGTAGGCTGATTCGGGATAGTCATAGCTTTCTCCTGGTGGTAGTGGTTCGTGGAGTTCGTAATAGAAATTAGGGTTGCCGAAGGGGTCCTGGGTATTTTCCCTCAACCAAGTAAGGGAGCTCATCCAGGCATCAGTGGGGGCAAAGCGCGCCTGCTTGGCAGTGTTAGTTGCCCAATGGATATTCCAGAAAAAGACAAGGAAGAAGATAACTATCACCCATAAGATGATACTTGTGTAGTTGATGGTGGGGCGTGCCTCCCATCCTTTTTTCAGTTTGGCTCTTCTCCTCTCCGCCCTGGTGGGTAATTCCATAGGTCGGGTCATCAGTTCCTTAAAGCCAGCAAATTCAAGGATTCGCCACGACATGTAGTCAGTGTTTTTATCCCCTAAATAGTCAATAATGAACCGAATTACATAGTAGATGAGAATCGACAGGTAGCCGGTGAGCAGAGCTACATTGACGGCAAAGTAGTAGGCGAAGCGACGCTGCCCCAGGGTAGCCGCCAGTATCACTAGGCTCCACACCACCAGGAGACTTTTTTCGGCACCGCCTCGCTTAATAACAAGGTAGATTAGGATACCGAGGGAGATGAGGCTAAGACCAGGAAAAGGGAACCACTTCACAAGGAAGAAACTAGTGGTGAAATTACCCCAGGCAACATTAGTTGAGAAGTTGCCGCCGGGGAAGAGGAAGGGCTGTACTTCAATGGTGGTACGTGCGACTTCTGTCGGCACGAAGATGCTGAAGGCACCCAGCATTGAGCTGAGGAGGGGGGAGTTAACAATATAAAAGACACCAAGCCCTACCACCCCAATCCCCAACAAGGACAGCGGGTAGTAGGCTGGTCTTATTCCTTTTTTTACCATCAGCCAAGAGATGCCACTCAAGACCAGCAGGATAAGTAGAGCGATAACCAGGGAAGCCATGTAAAACCTTGCTGGAGAAGTCAGCAGACATATTATCATGGTAATAAAGAAGAGAATGATACCAGTAAGGCATAGATAGTCAGTGGATTTGTGTTTCAGGTGGTCAATGATGAACTGGACTATAAAGTAAACGGAGATGATGAAGACAAAGAGCAGGCCCCCCAGCCAGGTAAAGAGGTAGATTCCCAGAAAAATGCCGGCAGCTAGAGTATAGAAAAACGGCTTTTTAATCTTTGTCCAGTGGCGGTGCTTGAAGTCGGTGAAGGTCAGTTGTCTTTGTCTTGCCGCTTTGGTAGCCAGAATCAGGAAGAGGATGACTACGGTGGTAAACAGGACCTCGGCGACATGGTAGTCAGTGAAGCCGAGTATTGACCGTCCCAGAAATTCACCTGAGGTTAGAGCTATTAAACCAGCTGCAACCACACCAGCCCAGCGATTAAAGAGCTCCTTGCCGATGAAATAAACGGGAATTACCGTCAGGGCACCCAGAATAGCCGGGAAATAGACGCTGACGACATCAACGGTATGCTGGGTTGGTGAACCCAGACCAATCACCCAGGTAATACCACCCAGGAACCAGACAAAGAAACGAAGACTGGTTGTGCCAGGACTGCTGGGGTAAATCATGTAGGGGTCAAAGTTCAAGTGGTGGGGGAAATTGTGGGCAAGATTGTCAACAAAATGCATCTGGTAGTAGGCATCAATGCCGGTAAACTTTATCCACTCGCCGCTGAAGACTTGGTCATAAGGGAGATAAATCCGAAAGTATAGGGCGATACCGAAGAACAGGGCTAGTAATATGCCAACAATAAATTCTGCGGTAGGTTTGCTCCTGCTCACTTTCCTCACTCCCAAAGTTAAATCAGGTTTACTTCAGCTATAGTCCCAGACTCTGTGCTGTAAGTAATATTATACTACAGAGCCATATCATTGAGTAGGGCAGCACTGCACGATTTCTGCCGTTCCTGTTGCGATACGGCCTCTGAGCTTCCGTTTTGCCATTTTGTCCTGGACATCACCGATGTATGACCAGCTATAGCTGTCAATAGATTGAATAAAAAGAGAGCCCCCCGATTTCGGGGGGCTCTCTGGGTATCTGGAATATCACCCGTCAAGCAACAGCTAAACAGGTCGTCTGGTCCGGAGTATGAGGACAATCAGCGCAATCACCAGAACAGCACCGATGAAGATGATAGCATAGAGTGCCCAACCAGGAATGGGGGCTACCGGTGCTGGAGATGGTGGTAGCGTTACCTGCGGTGCTGGCAGCACTATCTCAGGTGTTGGAATAATTATCTCGGGTGCTGGCAGCGTTATCGAAGGAGCCGGTGGGATTGTCACCGTAATCTCCGGTGTCGGGGCAACCTCTACCGCTGGTGTTACTGGTGACTTCACAATCTTGAAGCTGCGGACGTCAGACCACTGGCCGCGGATTGGACCATAGTCATCGTCGTCTACCGTGGCGAAGTCTGTCCTGACTTTCCAGTAGTAGGTGGTGTCCGGCATGTAGGCAATCGTGAAGCTTAAATCTTCTATCGTCGAGCCGGTAGGACCAGCCACAACGCCCACGGTGCTGCTGTCGTTCACCAGCACCTGTGACAGCACTACCTCGTCGAAGGCGCTGTCAAGGGCAATCCAGAAGTCGTACGCCGTCACCTTCTTGGAAGGTCTCACCCAGCTGAAGGTGATATCAAAGGACGTACCGCTTATCGGGTTTATCTGGTTCTCGAAGCCCTCTCTGGGTGCGAGCAGTGTTGGCTTCACTACCGCCAGGGTGTCCTTGTAGCTGAAGAGATCGTTGTCACCGGTGCTGAGGTCAATAGCCCACAACTTGTTGGTGGTATCGCTTACGCTTACCCTCAGTGCTGACGGTGTCGCCGAGAAGTTGGCAGTGGTGGTACTAGCGGTACCAGTGCCTGCTGTCATGGTGTCGAACGAAGGGTCATCAGAGGTCGGGTTGAGCGAGCGGCCTGTATCGCTGTAGCTGCCGTTGGACGATACTATATATAGGATACCGCCCTGCAGGGCTATGCCGTAAGCCTCATGACCTGAGGTCACATCGCCTATGTCTTCCCACTCCTCCTCGTCCCAATCCCAGCGGTAGACATCGTCATCTTCTTCAGATACAACAGCGCAGATTAAGTCGCCTTCATCTAGGCCGTCGGCAACCACTTGGACTGTGCCGGCGGTCATTCCATCGGCGAGCTTGGTCCAGCTGGTGTTGCCGTCTGTGGAGTAGGCTGCCTTGCCATCGGTGCTGCCCGCCAGCAGCTGGTCCTCGCCGAGGCTGGTGAGCATGCTGATAGTAGACAGCTTGGAAGACTTCTTTGTTGCCCAGGTGAAGCCGCTGTTGGTTGACTTGGACACGTAGCCGCCGCCACTGGCAGCGTAGACAACATCACCGTCAGTTTCTACTGCCAGGTCAGTAATGGAGGTTTCCGCGAAGATGCGGGTGTGCCACTTGTTCTGCCCGGCATCGGTACTGTAGTAGATGGTGGTGGAGCCTACATCAGCCACGTAGACCACATCCATATCGTCGGGAGCGGTGCGGACAATAAAGTCGTCAACGTCTGTGAGGCTCGTGACGGAGAGTATCCTCTCCCAGCGATCGGCATAGCGCCACACGCTGAGGCGATCGGTGCCATTGGCGGTTGTCAGGTAGATGTTGCTGCCATCGGCGGACACGGCGACATCGCTCAAAGTGTCGAGTGTGGTATCAATGAGGCTGAGGTCGTTGAACGTCTTGCCGTCGTTCTCGGAGACGGCAAAGGCGCTCTCGTCACCGCTGGTTCCGGCTACCACGTTGGTGCCTGCCCAGGCAACCACAACCTTTTCGTCACCGCCCGGGCTCTTTAGACTGGCAGAACCCGAGACCGACGGTGAAGATGCCAGCGGGTCAGCGCTTCGGTAAACGATGGTGTTAGCGTAGCGCCCGGCGACAAGGTTCGTTCCGTCATAGGCAATGCTGTGGATATTCTTATCTTCTTTCAGCGCCTTAACGGAGTCCTCATCAAGGCGGAAGATGCCATCGGCGTCGTCTCCCGCATCAGTACTTTCAGTGGTGATGCCGACGAAGGAGAGACGCATGGAGTCGTCACTTCCCAGGTAGTCCGGCGACAGCGATATTGACGCTGAGTCAAGATCGTCAATAACGGAGTCTGTTGAGTTTCCAGTAATTTCCACCGGGTACAAGTCAAAGCCGGCATCACTATTCCATTTCGCCTGGTCAAAGGTGAAAATCTGGAATTCGATAGCCTCAGAGAAGTTGGCAGTGACAGCGACCATGACCTCGTCGGAGGCGAAGTTGGGCGAAAACGCCACTGCGCCGGCCTCATCTTGGCCAGTCGCGAAACCGGTCTTGTCGGTGGCATCCACCCAGTCAGCGCCCACGGTGCCAATCTTGTAGTAGGATACCTTGCCATCACCTGAGAGCGCACCGGCGACGGCAGTGTAGTGGTTCCCGCTTTTTGCCGCTGACAGGGCGAGATCATTAAGGGTATCAACCAGGGCGTAGCCCAGAATGTCCCAGTTGGCGCCGGCATCGTCGCTGATGAAGACAACCATATTATCTGAGCCGTTGTCGCCAGCGGCAGCGATGTAGTCCGCGTCGTCCGGGGCAACCGCTACCTTGGTAACGTCGCACGAATTGGTACCATCTATAACGTGTATGATGCTCCAGGTCTCGCCGCCGTTGGTTGACCGGAATATATGTTCTGTACCGTTGGCGGAGTAGATAACGTCGCCGCCAGCGGAAACCGCCAGGTCAACAACATTACCAGCACCAGCAGTCATGAGGCGATAGCCGCTTGTGCTCGGGATGGTCTCGCTGCCCCAGGAGAGTGTGCCTGCTGATGCCGGCATCGGGAATAACAGCATGGTGGTTGCCAGCACTAGGGTCAGGCCTACACCCCATATTTTAGTTATTTTACTTTTCATCGACCTTTATTTTTCCTCCTTGTTTGGATTATGTATATCTCCACAAACAAATACACGGCCATAAAGCCACTCTTTTATGGAGACATATTTATTTCGAGTCTGTTGCTGAGCCATATTGACTCTCTCCCCTTGCGGGCTCTCGCCATCGCATCACCTCCTTTTAAGCTCTAATTTACTATTTGTCAACATTATATAGTGGAGAATGTTTATTTGTCAACCCCTCCCGCTCCGATTTACCATTTATCAGCGTCATTAATAGTATACCAAGAAATATTTGTATGTCAACTCCCAAATGATACTAAGAACCAGTAAATTAAACCAGGCATACTCCAAATGTTAATTTTTTACCCGGTTGAACGTATTGGTCATAAGTTTTAGCCTATGATAGGCTCGATAAGTGCCACAAAGTGCACGTTATTTGCCAATTTTTATTAATTGAAGTGCATGAAGTGGCATGAAGTGTAAAGTAGGGGACTGCTTGTTGCCATTTTGTGGCACAAAGCGCTCTAAATGTCTTTCCTTTTCTTCTTTTCGTCGCCTTGTTTCTCTTTTGAAAATGACATTGGCATTATCCCGGCCGATGGATCATCGATGGTGGGATCCCTCTTCTTTCCGCCTTCAAGCTGGTTTATGGTTTCCCGCTTGCGCTTGTCAGTAACCGCTAGGTACATCTGCGTGGTGGACAGGTTTTCGTGCCCCATAAGTTCCTGCAGCGTCCTTAAGTCGCCACCGCTTTCGAGCACGTCGGTGCCAAATTTGTGCCTCAGGCAGTGGGCGTGAAAGCTCTCGTCGAGCCCCGCTTTCCTGGCGAAGTACTTTATCTTCATGGTTATGCTCGGTCCTTTTAGCTTGAAGACCTTCTCGTTGGGCTTCATGCCCCTGACGAATTCGTTGAGCTTCCGGGCAAGTGGTAGCGCCAGGGGCATAACGCGGTCCTTGTCATACTTGCTGTCCCTTATCAATAGGAAGTCTTCGTGCACGTCCCTTGCCTCGAGTTCAGCAAGCTCGGCTCTCCTCATGCCCGTCCTGACGTCGAGCCCGACCAGGAGCTTGTCGCGGGGTATGCAGCCCTTGTGCGTCTTGTGGTCCTCGATGGCATCGAGCAGTTTTTGGACCACTATATCCTCGATGTACGGTGGCAGCGACTTGGGCACCCTCACCTTGAAATCGTCGATGGGCTGCCCGTACCACCTCATGAATCCTTTGATCATCTGGGCGTAGCGGTACAGGGTCCTCGACTTTCGGTTGACAAACTGTGCCAGGAATTCCTTGGCCAGTTCCGGTGACGGGGCACGTCCGGCGAGGTGTGCCTCGAACCTGCCGAGCATTTTCCTGGTGTCGCTCAGGTTCTTTTCGTTGCGCAGTCTCAGTACCAGGTCGTTATCATAGTTTCGGAAAAGTTCCTCGTTGCCCATCTGCCTCAGCTCCAGCCGCCTCCTCTCCTGGGGGCCCAGAACCGCTGATATAATCTCCAGTAACAGGAAAATCGAGTTCAAACCACTGATGTGGTGGGCGGTAGAGGACTTGAACCACTGACCTCTGCGATGTCAACGCAGCGCTCTAACCAACTGAGCTAACCGCCCATTAATACAATAGTAATTCTACTAGATGCCTTCTTTGTCGTCAATATTTGTGTGGCTTTCAGGTTTTTTACTTATGTTGCCAGTGTAATTTGCCCTTCGGTATGATAAAATAACCTCAAACTCTGGTTCCAAAATCAGGTTTAAGCCTATATTGGAGGTCAAGAATGAAGTTCCTTAAGGGTCTGGCTATCAGTATTTTGACTTTGCTCCTTTTCCTGTCTCTGGGTGTGTTTGGCACGGTGTATATGCTGAATAATACTCTGCTTAATCCGGACTTTGTCGTCGCTCAGGTGGATAGGCTCGATGTAGCTTCGCTGACAAGAGAAGTAACGGAAGGGCAGATTGGAGGGCAATTACCATCTGAGGTGGGGTTCTTGGAAGAAGCTATGTATGATGCTATCGCTGAAAACGAACCGTGGCTAAAGGAACAGGTAAACGCCGGGATCTACTCTTTCTATGATTTTTTGTTGGGGAAAAGTGAAAAACTGAGCATGATAATATCACTGGAACCATTGAAGGAAAGTTTGAGAGACAGCCTGAGGCAGGCTTTTATGCAGGATATACCTCCAGAGCTTTCCGGCTTATCCCCAGCTCAGATAGAGCAGTATTTTAATCAGTATTATCAGGAATTTTCGGCACAAATACCATCAACATTTGAGTTAGATGAAAGTATACTGCCCCCGGAAATTATGGCACAGCTAATGCAGGCAAGACAGTATATCGGCTACGCCCAGACCTATTACTACCCATTGATTGGCTTCATGGTGCTGCTGGTAATTCTTATTATTCTTTTACACCGCAATGTAAAGGGCGCCACCCGCGGGTTGGGTATAACTTTTTTGATTTACGGGATTCTTGAGTTTGCCGGCGTTTTCGCTACTAAAAATTTTCTCCCGACAAATCTGCCACTGCCGGATATACCGCCGTCTCTCCAGTCATGGCTGACGGGATTTATTGTCGACTTTGTTGCGCCCATGCAGACTTTCAGCATTGGGCTTATGGCAGCGGGGGCAGCCTTGATTATTGTCTCTATCGTCTATCCGCGGCTGCGGCGGGTGGAAGAGGTGGAAGAATAGATAACACCTCCCCCCACCCCACCTGAAACCACCGCTCCTGCGACTGCTCCCAGGATGCAGAATGTGGTCGCATCATACCAGAAGCCCTGTGGGAAGAGCATTATCAGGTAATCTTTGGTCGGGTCTAGCCGCCACAGCTCGTTGGCGAAGCTGATAAAGTGAAATTGCAAGAATAGCTGGTCAAAGTTCAGTAATGTCCCCAGCCCCAGGGCCAGCATCAGCGCTAGGGTTAGACCGCTCCCCCCAACCAGCCCCCATGCCAGTTGTCGCTGGTCTTTCCGCCATAGACTGACCCCGGCATAGCCTAAAGCATAAATCAGTGTCCCTAGTAAAACCCAGTAGTCCAGCCAGACCAATCCCTTGACATCCCTGAGGTGAGCCACCTCTCGCTGATTAAATAAGGTAAAAGGCTCGCCGTCTTTTATCACAGTAAGGCTGATATACTCCTCATCGGAGTTGAAATACCGAATCAGCCCGGTGGCTGCCTTCTTTAGCTCTGGCTGGGCTAAGCCCGTCGTCTGGCCGACATTATATTTCTCAAAGCCATATCCATACAGCCCGATACTGTTTACCGCCCCGCAAAGGCTGGCTGTCAGCAGCAGCAAAGGCAGGCACAATATAAATAGCCCTCTAGCAGCAATACCAGGAATCCTCAATTTTATCTCTCGATTAGCAGTTATTCAGATTTTACACCGTTAGGGCTAAAAAGCATAGTGTCATCTACCTCACCCCCTTTATCTCCTTGTTCTTGGCTAATGATGTGGGGGTGTTTAAGAGGGGCGTTAGCCCCTCTTCTCAGAATCTTCCCCTTCCCCTATCAAGGGGAAGGGGATACAGGGGATAGGGTTACCTGATAAAAACCTAAAAAAGAATACTCCAAAAACCAGCCCTGTGTTATAATTATTTTAACGCTGAGCTAGAGGGGGCGATGTTTACTCACCTCCACGTCCATACCGAATATAGTCTGCTTGATGGCATGTGCCGCATCCCGCAACTGGTATCACGAGCCAGAGAGCTGGGTATGGACAGTCTGGCTATAACCGACCACGGCGTGATGTACGGCGTGATTGAGTTCTACCAGGCAGCCAGAGAGGCCGGGATAAAACCTATTATCGGCTGCGAGATTTATATCGCTCAGGGCAGTCGCTTCAGTCGCAGTCCCGGAGATAAAGACAATTACCACTTCATTCTCCTCGCCAAAAATCAGACTGGGTACCAAAATCTCATTAACCTCACTACCAAAGCTCACCTTGAGAGTTTCTACTACAGGCCGAGGGTAGATAAAGAACTTCTGGAGCAATATCATCAGGGTCTTATTGCTCTTACCGGCTGTATCGGTGGCGAGATTCCCCAGCTTATCCTCGGCGGACGCCTCCAGGAGGCAAAACAAACTGCCCTGTGGTACAAGCAGACATTTGACGATTTTTACCTGGAGATAGAGAGGCACCCTATCCCTGAGCTTGAGCAAATAAACCAGGCTCTTATTGCTATGAGCAGTGAGCTTGATATTCCCCTGGTGGCAACCAACGATGTCCACTATATAAATCGTGAGGATGCCTCACCTCACGACCTGCTGCTATGTATTGGCACTAATTCTTCCATCTATGATGACAAGAGATTGAAGTTGGCTGGCGACTTCTTCTACCTGAAGAGTCCGGAGGAGATGGCAGAGCTTTACCGCGACATTCCTCAGGCAATGGAAAACACCGAACGTATTGCTGAGATGTGTAACCTTGAGCTCGAGTTTGGGCGCCTCTATCTGCCGGAGATAGAGCTACCTGAAAATAAAACTGCTGACCAGTTTCTGGCTGACCTCTGCCATGAGAATCTGCCCCATTGCTACCCCCAGCCTACCCCGGAGATAAAACAGCGGCTTGACTATGAGCTGGAAGTAATAAAGCAGACCCAGTTTGCCAACTACTTCCTTGTTGTCTGGGATATAATCTCATTTGCTAAGAAGCGCAACATTCTGTTTGGTGTTAGAGGCAGTGCTGCTGCCAGCATTGTCCTTCGCTGTCTGGGTATCACTGCGGTTGACCCTATTGAAAACAAGCTGGTCTTTGAGCGCTTTCTCAACCTGGAACGTCAGGAGTTGCCAGATATAGATTTGGATTTTCAGGATGACCGTCGTGACGAGGTCATCGCCTATGTATCGCAGAAGTACGGGCAAGACCACGTTGCCCAGATTATTACCTTTGGCACACTGGGCGCTAGGGCAGCCATCAGGGACGTGGGTCGGGCACTGGGCATGCCCTATGGCGATGTTGACCGCGTCGCCCGACTGGTCCCCTATTCACCGACTATGACCCTGGCTCGAGCCCTGGATGAGAATAACGAACTCAAGAATATTTACCATGAAGATGCCGTAGTCCGCAATCTGGTTGACTCAGCCAGAAGGGTGGAAGGTGTTGCCCGCCATGCCAGCACTCATGCTGCTGGCGTCGTTATCTCTAGAGAGCCTCTCACCAGGTATGTACCATTGCAATTGGGCAGCAAGGTTAGTGGCCAGGAATCGGTTATGACCCAGTTCTCCATGGGAAATATCGCCCAGATTGGTCTTCTAAAAATGGACTTCCTTGGTCTGGCTAACCTTACTATCTTGGGTAAGGCAAAAGAGATTATCTACCAAAACCACAGTGTTGATATTGACCTGTACAATATTCCGATGGGTGATGTCAAAACATTTGACCTGCTGTCATCAGGGGAAACTACCGGCGTGTTTCAACTGGAGGGGGCTGGTATGCGCCGCTATATCAAGGAACTTAAACCAACCACCTTCAGCGATATTGCTGCCATGGTGGCTTTGTATCGCCCCGGACCTATGGAGCATATCCCTACCTTCATCAACGCCAAGCAAGGCATTGAACCCATCCGCTATCCCCACCCCGCCCTGGCCAGCATCCTTGAGGAAACCCATGGTGTGATTGTTTATCAGGACCAGGTGCTGTTTATTGTGCAGACCTTTGCTGGCTATAGCCTGGGACAGGCTGATGTCTTCCGCAAGGCAATGGGTAAGAAGATTCCTGAGGTTATGAAGAAGGAAAGGCGCAATTTTATTGCCGGGGCTAGGAAAAATGGATTCTCAGCCAGGGTAGCGGCTGAGGTCTTTGCCCTCATTGAGCCCTTCGCCGGCTATGCTTTCAATAAGGCTCACAGTGTGAGTTATGCCCTCATCGCTTATCAAACCGCCTATCTCAAGGCAAACTACCCGGCAGAATATATGGCTGCTTTCCTGATTATCCAGGCTGGTCAGCTGGAGAAGGTAGCCAGTGCCATTGCCGATTGCCGCCGCCTGGGTATTGCCGTACTGCCACCGGATATAAACCGCAGTCAGGTTACCTTTTCTATAGAGAAGGACGGTGATGCTCCAGCCATCCGCTTTGGGTTGACCGCCATCAAGAATATAGGACCTGGGGCGGTAGAGCCTATCATTGCTGAGCGAAGTAAGGGAGGCGACTTTAAATCCATTGAAGACCTGTGCCGCCGTTGTGACCTGCGTGGTGTTAACAAACGGGTGATGGAAAGCCTGATTAAGGCTGGGGCACTGGACTCTTTGGGCAGACGTGGCACTCTGCTCAACAACGTTAATCGTATCTTGTCTCTGGCGCAGCGGGAGCAACGTCTGCGGGAGACAGGGCAATCTACCATGTTCGACTTGTGGGGGGAGGCAATGCCAGTGCCTATGCCCAGCCTTGACCTGGAAAACGCTGACATTTCTGTCAGGGACAGGCTTGTCTGGGAGAAGGAGTTGATGGGGGTATATCTTTCAGAGCACCCATTCAGCTCGGTTGCCAGTGAGGTGGCATCGGGAGATACCACTCTTTGTGGTCAGATTGATGCCGAGCTGGTCGGGCAAACTGTCATCGTTGCTGGCATGGTAGCCTCGGTTCGCCATCTCTTTACCAGAGATAGACGTCCCTTTGTCAGCGCCATTCTTGAAGACCTTGATGGGCAAATTGAGGCTATGGTCTGGCCCAAGGTCTATATTGATACCGGTGACCTGTGGGAGGAGGGTAATATCCTGTTGGTTGAGGGTAAGGTAAGGCTGAGGGATGACCGGGTGCAGATAAGCTGTGATAAGGTGCGCCGTTACCAGCCGGCAGTCCCAGATGAAGAGGTTGTTGCTTCTCCACCTGAGGAAGTGTCGGTGGTAGCTGAAGAAACTACAGCCAGCACCACCCCTGCCGAAAGTCGCCGACTGGTAATCAGCCTCAGTCAGACCAGTGATGAAGAGATGGATAAAACCAATCTTCATAAATTAATTGCCGCTCTTAGGGACTTCCCCGGGCAGGATGCGGTAAAGCTAAGTGTAACCAATGGGGAAAGGGTTATTAACCTCAGGCTGTCCAGCATATATATCAACTATTGCCCTGAACTTCACCAGCGGCTGGTAGAGCTGGTGGGAGAAGACGGGCTTAGGCTGGAGACGAAGGCTTTGAAGGAGAGTTGAAGAGAGGCAAAGCCTCTGAATATGTTTATAGGGAGTCTTAGAGGGACGAAGTCCCTCTTTGCTCTGGATTAATAATTTAGGGGTGTCTAAGAGGGGCGTCAGCCCCTCTTTTCAAAACCTCCCCCTTCCCCTTATTAAGGGGAAGGGGGATAAAGGTCGAAGACTCTTCGAGGGGATAGGGTTACTAATAAAATTTAAAGAGGGTGAGGTAGACCTAGAAAACCCTTGCTCCACAGTGCTAGAATATGTAAAGGGGGAATCTGAGATGCCTTCTGGTGACACACATAAAGGACACCGGAAAAGACTGCGGGAAAAGTTCATCAAGTCGGGACTGGCTGGCTTCCACGACTATGAAATTGTGGAATTGCTCCTGACCCTGGGTTCGCCCCGCAAGGACTGTAAACAGCCGGCGAAAGAAGCCATTAGAAAATTCAAGACTCTCCGGGGAGTCCTGGCTGCCCCTTCACAAGAACTACAGCAAATAGACGGGATTGGTTCTCATAGTGCCTTTGGCATCAAGCTGGTGCAGGAAGTAGCCAGAGAGTTTCTCAAAGAGAAAATCCTTGACAAGCCCTTTTATAAATCTTCCCGGGAGATTTTTGACTATCTCTACCACTCCATGCGAGACCTCAAGAAAGAGGTGTTCAAGGTCATTTATCTAAATAGCCAGAACCAGGTTATCGAGACTGCCGACCTCTTTGAAGGCACGGTAAATGGTAGCTCTGTTTCCCCGCGTGAGGTTATGGAAGGTGCCATCAAACGTAGTGCCGTCTCCCTGATTTTTGTTCATAACCATCCTTCGGGCAACCCTGAGCCCAGCGCCAGTGACAAAGAGCTAACCAGAGAATTGGTCTATGCCGGCAAAATTATGCGGATTAGGGTCTTGGACCATATCATAATCGGCGAAAATAGATACTTTAGCTTTGCTGACGATGGGCTGATTGAGGAATATGAACTGGACTTCTTGAACCTGAAATTAAGAGGCACTTCCGAGGCGAAACGAAAGCTGTACAGGGCTAAACTATCTTCCCCCAAACATTATTGATGCCTGAAGTGACAATCGGCACACCTTTTTGTTCGTAATCGTGTTAATTTCTGTCCAAAGTATTGACAAATGTGCCATAATCTACTACAATTTACTTATATGCCAATTGGCAAAATAATATAGCTCGGTAAAAGAGGCACTATTTAGAGTCTGTGTGTTGGGGGGGGGTGATGGGGATAACTACAAAAGCTACATTACCAACATTGCGGAGGCGGGCAGCGGAGGCTGCGCTGCGGGAGTATGAGGAAAAGTATAGAAATCTATTCCAGCTGTCACGAGTTGGCATAACAACTTTAGACTTTAAGGGTGTAATTACCTCATGCAATCCCGCTGTTTACGATGTAGGGGGCTATTCTGAAGGTGAAATCGTCGGCAAACACTTCACCAAGATAGCACCCGTGAGATTAAGAGACATTCCCAAATTCTTAAAAGTATTCCATTCTATTATAAGAGGGAAAGTACCCGAACCTTTTGAAGTTACCTATAACCGTAAAGACGGCACCATCGGTTGGACCAAGATTCGTGTTAGTTTGCTGAAGGCAGGCAGTAGAAAAATAGGCATTCAAGTGCTTCAGAGAGACATTACCGAGCGCAGTCAGGCAGGTGACAATCTGGGAAAGACTTCAGACGAGGATAGGTCAAAAGAACAAGACCGCTTGGCATCGCTGCAGAAAAGGTTTGTCAGGTTAGGTTTTGATGCCTTGGAGGAGGAGGACGAAATTCGGTTGGTCTTCAGCCTTTGCCGGTACCACCCGGAGTGTGATGAAGAGATTGAAAAGTGCATCAAAAATTTCAAAGACCTCAGGGAACTTCTGTCAGCTTCTGAGGAAAAGCTGCAGCGAATTGGGATTTGCCCCCGTGGCGTCTTTGCTATCAGGCTTTTGCGCAAACTACCCGAAGAGGTTCTCAAGCAGAAAATCCTTGAAAGGTCTGTTTATAAGTCCCCTCAAGAGATTTTTGACTATCTCCGCTACTCCATGCGAGACCTGGAGAAAGAGGTATTCAAGGTCATTTATCTGGATAAGCGGGACAAGATTATTGACACCGTTGACCTCTTTGAAGGGACGCTGGATAGCATCCCCATCCGTCCCCGCGAGATTATGGAAAGTGCTATTGCGCATAACGCCACCGCCTTGATTTTTGCTCATAATCACCCCACCGGCGACCTCGCCCCCAGCAGGACTGACAAACAGCTCACCAGGGAACTGGTCTTTGTCGGCATGATTATGCAGATTAAAGTGTTAGACCATATCATAATTGGTGAGGATAGATACTTCAGCTTTGCTGATGACAAACTGATTGAGAAATACGAAGATGATTTCCTGAACCTGAGAATAAGGGCGGCATTTGATATTGAAGTGCAGCCACGGTTAGCCAAAATAGGCACTTTACCGAAAAACGGCTGAGCCTTCCAGATGGAGAAGGCGTTTCTTAACCTCTATTCCCCCACTGAAGCCCCCGAGCCCGCCACTGCTGGCTACCACCCGGTGGCAGGGGACAATAATCGGCAGGGGGTTTCTGCCCAGAGCCTGCCCTGCTGCTCGTAGCGCCTTCGGCTGCTTAATCTGCTCCGCCACCCAGGCGTAGCTTTTTGTCTCACCGTAGGGAATAAGCCGGGTTGTCTCCCAT
This sequence comes from Dehalococcoidia bacterium, assembly GCA_030615035.1. The sequence continues at coordinate 72,139 of JAUXAC010000002.1, forward strand.
ACCGCACGCTGAAAGGTGGTAGCCCTGGATAGGTCAAGCCTGTCAGGGAAGTTTACCCGGTGACCCCCGAAGTAAAGCTTGAGGCGCCGCACTAAGTCTGCGAACAGGCGAGGCGACCAGCTAGCCTGGTTTATACTATCACCAAGTAGCCGGCGGATTTCCTGGGCGGAGGGGTGGGGCAGGGTAGTGCGCAGTAGCCCCTTTGCTGAGCTCAGTATCCCCACCCAACCCAAATCAGTATTAAAGATAATGCAGTTTAGTTGCTGGGTCATGGTACTGGACGGGTAATAAACTTATGCCTTACCCGGTTGGCGGCGACGCTGGAGATAGGCTGCCAGAACTATCAAAAGCATCCCCAGGATAATACTCACCACTATCTTAAGAAGCTCTGGTATATTCATGCTTAGAAAGAAGGCATAGGTATAGACGCCAGCCACATAGGCAAGGGCACGACTAATTGTATGTGCCCTGACCGGCTTCTGCTTTACCGCCCGGAAAATAAGCCAGCCAAAGAAGGCCAAAGAAGCCAGTACCGCTACTGCTGTTAACATTGATTTACCACCCTATATCTTCAAAATATTTGCTCAGAAAAGCGAACATACCCACGGTTAGTAACAGAGAAAGCAGTTTCCCTGCCTCGGACAGGAACTGTACATATTGTGCTGCCAGGTAACCAACACCGGATAGGCAGAACAGAATACCAAAACCGAATAATACATATTCTAACTTCATATAGCCTAAAAGCTCCTCAAATTATCGGGGCGGAACCGGCGCCGGTTTTACTTGATAGGGGATAGGGTTTATACGGACGATTATATTTCGTTCTATCTCTCCCCTCTTTATGATTACCGTGAACTCATAACTTTGCTCTGGAGGGATATCCTCTGGTAGAAGTTCTGTGGCATCTATAACCCACTCCAGTTGTCCTTCATCAAAGGCGGCTATCGCTATCGGCTCTGCTGCTAAATCACGCACCTTCTCCTGCATCCGCCACGCTGACACTTCAATATCAGCCGTGTAGCTTGAAAACTGGCGATTAGCCACTTCATAGCGGAAGAATGCCTTCTCACCCCGGTTTACTCCCGCTGACCAGAACCTGTCCTGCCGCATCCAGACGTCGGGTTCTATTTTTTGCTCTCGTTCTCCAGCAGTTATATAAACGGTATCATAGATACCCATGTAGCCATCAACTATGAATATAGCGACAAGACCAAAAAAGCAGACCAGAGTCAGATAAAGGAATAAATTTCTTCGCTTGGTTGCCATATATTCTCAATTCTTCCTGCTGGCTTTAGTGGGTTAACTGCATAATACCAAAGACTAGTGAGAAATGCTATTTTTAGATTTTTTAGGTGACTCTATCCCCCTTTATCCCCCTTCCCCTTATTAAGGGGAAGGAGGAGGTGATGAGAGAGGGACTTCGTCCCTCTAAAACTCTCTATAAAAACATATCTGGAGGCTTCGCCTCTCTTAGACTTTCCTTACTCTGTGTCAAAAATATGGGGTGTTTAAGGGGGGCGTCAGCCCCCGAAGGAATAAAATGCGGGGTGTTTAAGAGGGGCGTCAGCCCCTCTTTTCAAAATCTTCCCCCTCTCCTTATTTAAGGAGAGGGGGACAAAGGGGGTGAGGTCACCATATAAATATTGGGGAGGATAGCTTACCAAACATCGGGTTTATTTCCTACCCCAGCTCAGGCTCAATAAGACCGTAGTTACCGTCCTTGCGCCGGTATAACAGGTTAAGCTCTTCGGTATCAGCGTTAAAGAACAGGAAGAAATCATGACCTAAAAGCTCCATCTGCTCGGCGGCTTCAGCTACTGACATTGGCTTAATAGTAAAGCGCTTAACCTTGACTATTTTTCGGGCAGGTTGTACCATCTCTACCTCCTCGCTAAATTCACCTCTGGCAAACGAGCTGCCTCTCCCCTTTTCATATAGCTTTCCCTTATAGTGCTCTATTTGACGGGTCATAATTGCGGCTGCCTTATCAATAGCCTTAAACAGGTCTTCTCCCCTCTCCTCACCGTGGAGCCGGGTACCACTACCGGTTACAGTTGCCCGCACTATAAAGTGCTGCTGGAGAGACTTTGTCTTTTCTTCAGAAATTTCTACCTTGGACTCAATAATATTAGGTAAATGACGGTTTAGCTTGCCTAATTTGCGCTCAATGTAACGGCGCACTGCTGGCGTTAGCTCCATATTTTTACCGGTTATCTGTAGCTCCATCTCTTTACTCCTAACAATCAAATCTCTCTTGCCATCACCAGTCCCCATACTGAGGTAGCCCCGGAAGCTTTTAGTGCCGCAGCACAGGCATCAAGAGTGGCTCCGGAGGTAGAGACGTCATCTATGAGCAGCACTTGCTTATCCCGCAGTCTGTGGTCACGGCAGGCAAAAGCATCGGTTACATTGCTCTGCCGTTCCTCAACAGTTGCTGTTCTGGCCTGGGGGGTTGCATGCCGCTGGCGGATGAGACAGTCATCTACTATTGGTAAATCGGCGAGCTTACCTAGCTGCCGAGCCAGCAGGCTGGATTGATTGTAGCCGCGCTCCCGCAATCGTTTCTGATGCAGTGGCACCGGTACTAGAACTTCTGCGGACATGGGGTCGGTGATGAGATAATCGTGCAGCAACTTAGCCAGGGATACAGCCAGGGCTCTGAGGTTTCGGTACTTTAGCTGATGAATGGCCTCGCGCATTGCCCCGTCAAATCGAAATGGAGAACGAATGCCATCTATTTTTGCCGACCAGCTAACACAACTGGGGCAAAGTATGCCGCTGGGTTGAGGTCTACCACATCGGGGACAAAGCGGAGGTGTGATTCTGGGGAGTGACTGGCGGCAAGAATAGCAAAGAAATTCACCTTCTTTGCCACAGCCAACACAATGCTGTGGAAACAGAAGGTCAAGTGCTATCCCCTTGAGTTTAGCTACCTGAGGAAGCACGTTTACCGTCCATAATCTAAGGCTTAAGGTGAATTACTCATATTTTTGACGTGGGCGGGGATTGTGGAGTGCCCCACTCATAATGGGCTCGTTAAGATAAACATCACCATTCCTGATTTTCAGGTTGAAGCCGCAATCAGGATTGGTGCAAACCCACGCTTTGTAGTGAATGGCTGCCCCTTGACTACCGAAATCAGATAGGGGCACCAGGTCTCCAGATTGACACTTCTGACACTTGGGGAAACTGAATTGTTCCATGGGGTCCTCCTCCCAACCTAAATTGTTTTAGGTGTAAACTAGTCAAGTATACACTAATTGGTGGCGGTTGACAAGGGCTTTTTTAGCTTGACCGACCCGACTTTAGATGAAACATTCAAGTAAGCAAAATCTTTGGCTTAGAAGCTGGTCTTTCCCGGCGGCATTACTGCAATATGCGAAAACGCCGAGTCCTTGGTAGCACCGTGCCAGTGCTTCTCGCCTGCCGGAATGAAGATAATGGTGCCCGGTGTTACCGTTACTTCTTCGTTTTCGGTTGCCACTATTCCAGTCCCCTCGGTAACATATAATACCTGGTCGAAGGTGTGAGTATGGAATAAATTCACGCTACCGCGACTAAAGTTCACTGTAATAACCCGAAATTCATCTCCGCTCTCGCCGATAATGCTCTGTACACTAACCTTGCCCCTGAAGATTTTATTTGTACTTTCCTCGGCTTTGATGTCGCTAATCTTTACTGCTTTCATTATTCTCCTCCAGAGACTTCATTTTGCGTGCTTCAATCTTCTCCTAATTAAAGACTTTTGCCTAGTCCGACTGAGCTGAGCCGACTATAGATAGCACCCTCTCTGGTCAGTTGGCTCCTCATCAGGCTGATGGAATCTACCTTAAAGCCATAAACAGCTTCAAACTTGGTACTGGCGATGAGCTGTCCAAAACTTTGCCGCTCATCCAGTGAAGCTTGTTCGCGAAGGCGAGCTAGAGTCAGGTGAGGCCTGAATGGTCGCGACTCGGCAGCAAAGCCGAGAGGCGCCAGATTGGACTCAATTCGTTGCTGAAGCTCGCTAAGTTGAGCTACCTCCCCGCTTACCCCTACCCAGACTACCTGAACCCGTCTCAAATTGGGGAAAGCTCCTAAGCCCTTGACCTCCAGATAGAGAGGTGATACTCCCCGTGTAGCCGCCTCTATTGCCTTGGTTATTCCGCTAATCTTATCTGTGGCAACATTGCCCAGAAACTTTAATGTCAGGTGGATACTATAGGGGTCAACCCACTTCACTGGAGGCTGCTTGCCAGTTTTTAACTGAGCCTGTAGCTGGACAAGTCCCGACTTTAGCTCATCGGGTAGCTCAATGGCAATAAATGAGCGAACTTGTTCCATAGTTTGAACGTCCTAAATACTCAGTAGCCTCTGGGCGTTACCAGATAGAATCAGGCTCTTCGCTTCCTCAGATAAATCTGCTGAGTTGATCTCCTGGAGCAACTGTGTCTGCGCCAGCAGGGGATAATCACTACCGAAAAGAATCTTGTCAGCACCGACAAGTTGAGTGACTTGATTATATACCTGGGGACTGTACAGAAAGGGCGAAGCGGCGGTATCAAAAAAGACGTTCTTCATTGCCTGTTTCACCTCTGGCATTAGTGCGTAGAAAGGTAAACCACCTCCCCAATGGGCGCAGACTATGGTTAAATCGGGAAAGTTGGTAATAAAGGGGTAGAGCCTGTCTGGAGTTATAATTCCCTTGCCCGGATAGTCATGACCTACTGGTTCGGAGGCATGGGTGAGCAGAATTAACTTGTGTTTTCTTAGTGCCTCAACAATGGGCTGCATCGCTTCTTCGTCCCCGAGGTCGAACAATTGCATATCCGGTCTCATCTCACCAACTCCCCTCATCCCCCCCTTGGCACAGCGCTCAATTTCAGCTATGGCGGCTTCAGGTGACTGCGGTTGAACCGCACAAAAACCGATTAAGCGTTTGGGGTGGCGGGCTATTGACTCTAAAATGTAGTCGTTGGTTTCCACACACAGCTCGTGTGTAGTCCAGCCGGTATTGACAATGACGGAAACATCAATTCCGACTTTATCCATACTCTCAATGAGTTCATCGGTGGTGGCGAGCTTGGCTTCCTTATTGGAGTAGAGCATGGCGAAGCAGGGGTCATTATCAATATACTGGCTGCGGTTTTTCCTTATGTGGGGTGGAAATACATGGGTATGGAAGTCAATAATCATCGCCAGATTATAGCAGAACCGTTGGGGTTAGTTCAATCCGTTGTGCTGAGGTTGCCTGGTAACCTATCCTCCCTGATATTTATTAGGTAACCCACCCCCTTTTTCCCCCTCCCTTGATAAGGGAGGGGGAATTATATAAAAAGAGGGGCTTCGCCCCTCTTAAACACCCGCTTTCTCAGGCATAAACACATTGCCTGATAGAAAATAGTTAAACTAAGAGGAAAGATTAAAAAGGAACGTTTTTAGCCAATCACTCTTGAGTGAAACAGCACCTTAACAATTGAATATGAGCACCATAATCGGCAGGTATGTGTAGACAAGAAAAAAACGCTAATCTACGCTTTAGGTTCGTACACTTCAAAAAACCGACGAGTCGGTGGTGCCTTGGCGATGCCACTCACGGCCTGTTCTAATTTAGGACCTAAGACTGCAGCGGCGGCCTCGACATCTTCCCTCGTCTCCCATAGACTCAGGGTTCCATACTCACCGACTATCTCATCGCCAAAGAATGTTACTCCTTTGAATCCCTTTAAGGTTCTGAGAGCAGGAGCAAATTGGTCGGCTAGTTTCTCCCCAGTCGACCGAGTTCCTGGCCCAAGTGTTATTATGACCAACTGTGCATACATGGTTAATCCTCCCTTCACTCAAAAACTCAGGTAATGCAATTATAGTCCCATTTACATAATTGTCAATACACAAAGAAAGGAATCTTTTTAAGAAATTATAGAGAGTGCTCAAGCATGAACACATTGCCTGATAGAAAATACTTGGTTACTCAGAGCACTATGCAAAGCTTGTGCTTGGAGAACAACCCTTAGAAACAGGGGGCATCAGAAAAGAGTTGCAAAATCAACCAGATTTATCGTATCCTCTGGATTAATAATTTGGGGGTGTTTAAGAGGGGCGTCAGCCCCTCTTTTCAAAACCTTCCCCTTCCCCTCATCAAGGGGAAGGGGATACAGGGGATAGGGTCACCTAATAAAAACCTAAAGGTGGTGAGGTTACTCCTCAATTTTAAGAATCGGCAGCTGGCTTTTCTGCTTCCCCTTCAGCCGGTGCTTCAGCCTCTCCCTCAACCTCAGCTTCAGCCTCTGCCTCAACCTCTTCCTCAACCTCGGCGGCGACCACTACCTCTTCTTCCTTTATAATCGCTTCGCTGACTTTAACCAGTAGCTGGTCGGGGTCGGCGTGAACCGTGATATCTGGACTAAGGACGATATCCTTGACATAAATTGCCTGCTCTACTTCTTCCAGTGGACTCAGGTCAACCTCTATTTGTGGCGGCACGCTGCCCGGCAGGCACTCGATACTCAAGCTGGTGATACCATGAGCTAACATGCGCCCCTTTTCTCTCATTGCCGGGGCTTCGCCAACTAAAATAATGGGCACATCTACGGCTATCTTTTCTCCTTTTATAACCTGGTAGAAGTCAACATGGAGAAGTTGCCTGGTGACTGCGTCTCTTTGAATTTCACGGATGAACACGCTTTTCGGTTGCTTATCCTTGTCAATCATAAGATTAATAAGTCGGCTCATCCCTGCCTGAGCGATAATGTGCTGTAGCTGAGTGGTATCACACTGCAGTGCCAGTGACTTCAGATTGTGCCCGAAGAGGTGGGTGGGGGTAATCCCCTGGCGGCGCAAAAATCTGGTCTTCTTCCCCAGCACATCCCGGTGAGTAACTTGCAATGTTAAATCATCCACTTATCAGCTCCTTTCTCTCTTACCAATTTAAACACAGGTGGGGGTGAAAAATCAATTTCGTGAGTGATTCTTCCCCCATCTCCTTAGCAGGCAGAGAGACGTTAAAAGGGAGTTAAAGAGAGGCGAAGCCCCAAATATATATGGGGTGTCTAAGAGGGGCGTCAGCCCCTCTTTTCAAAACCTTCCCCCTCTCCTTGTCAAGGAGAGGGGGACACAGGGGGTGAGGTCACCTAATAAATAACTAAAGGGGGATGGGGTTACCTAAAAACAATAGTGATGTTAATCTAGGTAACTTATCTTAGAGGAAGGTCTTTTCTTAATAGCCACCTCTATGTCGGCTTCCCGGAACAATTTGCCAAACTCATCATCATTATAGCTGCCAAAACTGACAAGCCGTTTTATCTTGGCGTTGACCAGCATCTTGGCACACAGTACGCAGGGGGTATGGGTGGCATAGATAGTGCTCCCCTCAAGGCTGATACCATGGAGCCCAGCCTGTATGATTACATTCTGCTCGGCATGAATGCCCCGGCAGATTTCGTGTCTTGTCCCCGACGGTATATTTAGCTCATCCCGGAGACAACCAAGCTCAAGGCAGTCCTTAGCGCCAGAGGGAGCACCGTTGTAGCCCGTAGCCAGTATGTGTTTATTCCTTGCGGCTACCGCCCCAACATGGTGCCGGCGGCAGGTTGACCGCTCAGCGACCACCGAAGCTATTTTCAGAAAATACCCGTCACTATCTAGTCTGGTCAATCTTTTCATCTTAATTTGGAGATAATCCTTCTCACTTCCTTCCTCAGGTTCTCCAGTGAAGATTCGTTTATGATGGTAAAATCGGCGATAGCAATAGGTCCGCCTTTATTAGTATTCTCTATTTCTGCCCGGTCACGGCTGGCAGCTTCTTCTTGTGTCAGTTGTCGGTCTGGCCTACCGGTCAGCCGAGCGTACCTTGTTCTCGGTGATGCCCAAACGGCGATTACATAAAAATTTTCCCCATAATAGTTCTTCAGAAAGGTATATTCCTCCCAGGAATAAAGTCCATCAATTACCACATCTGAATGTTTCCGGGCGGAATCAATACGGGGTAGATTAAGTTGGGCATAGGCTGACATCCCGTGCTCTTGCCTGAGGAGTTCCCTGATATGGCGTTCATTTTTTTCGTTCAGCGCTAAGCCTCTCTCCTGTATTTCCTCGTCGGTAACATCACCGAATCTTATTCTAACGAAGCCATTCTCCTCAAATACTCGGGAAACCTCCGATTTGCCAGAGCCGGGCATGCCCACAATTGAGACCACTTTCATAATTTATACCCTTTACGAAGTTTATTATACGAAGATATTGAGTAAATAACAATGGAGAGATTATTTATCGGCTTTGAATTTTGCCAGAGATAGTGTAAGCTTAACTGGTGAATTGGGCTAGCGTAGCGATACTAAGTACAGCTACCTTCGCGGTAGTGAACACAATTGACAGCCACCTCCTCTCCAAACGAATGCCAGGCTTACGGGCTTTCCTGCTGCCGGTGAGCATTTTTCACTTATTTTATGGTTTGCTGTTGTTTTATCTAGTTCCCTTACCTGAGGGCATCGGTATATTGCCATTACTGGTGGCAGTAGTCTCAGGTATATTCCGCACCATTGCTGTCACTATCATACTTTATAATCTCCAAAAGGAAGAAGTATCACGGGTTATTCCTGTAGTCTATACCTATCCCATTTTCGTGGCGATTATGGCGGTGCTATTTATGGGGGAAACTCTAGGTTACCTGCAGTGGCTGGCGATAATTATCGTGGTAGCTGGAGCTGTAATGGTCTCGGTTAGGCAGAGTCCATCTGGCTCTACTATCTGGTTGGGCAAACCACTCCTCCTTCTTTTCGGTTCCAGTCTACTTCTTGCTATGGCGGATGTAACCAGTAAGTATGCCTTGGCCTACATCTCATTCTGGAACATGTTCTCTCTCACCGCATTTTGCATATCCGGTATATTCTTACTGGTTTCAATGCGTCCTCGTATTCTCAGTCAGCTGAGTAGTATGGAACGAAGAAACTCAGCTATAGCCTTACTCGCTTTTAATGAGACATTGGCACCGGTGGGGATAGTGTTGTTATTCTGGGCACTAGAGAGGGGGCTTGTGTCGCTGGTTTCGACTATTGCCAGCAGCCGTCCTGTATTCGTGGTTATATTCGCCCTTATCCTGAGCCGCATCTTGCCTGGATTTATGGAATGGCAACCAGGTAAAGGGATGCTAGCCTTACGACTTGTGGCTATTGCCATGATTTTCTGCGGTATCACCATTATCTACCTAATGTGAGTCAATAACCGGGGACAGCCTGTGCTATAATTCAGACTATCGAGGTTTAAAGACGAAAATGCCTGAGATTACTAACCTGGCCAGCAAAGTGGAAAAACAGCTACCCGCCGAGTTGGTTAACTTTATGCAGACAGCTGGTGAGGTGGCTCAAAGTCAGGGGCAGGGCCTATATCTTGTTGGTGGGGTAGTCCGCGACCTGTTTCTGGGGCGAACTAACCTTGACCTTGACCTAGTGGTAGAGGGTGATGCCATAAATCTGGCACATCAGCTAATAAGTATCACGCAGGGGAAAATCGTAACTCATCCCCGCTTCGGCACCGCTAAACTGCAGTGGGATGAATGGAGTGTTGACCTAGCTACCGCCCGCTCGGAGACCTATGCCAAGCCCGGGGCGCTGCCAACCGTGAAACCCGGCTCTATTAGAGACGACCTTTTTCGTCGTGACTTCACTATTAACACCATGGCTATTGAGCTTAATCCCGACCGTTATGGTGAACTCCTTGACCTTTATGGCGGCAGGAATGATCTTGCGCATAAGCTTGTCCGTGTGCTGCACGAAAAAAGCTTTATTGATGATGCTACCCGTATCTGGCGTGCCTTACGCTATGAGCAACGGCTAAGCTTCCAACTGGAACCAGCGACGCTAGAACTACTTAAACGGGATATACACTGGCTAGATAGAATAAGTGGCGACCGAGTCCGACATGAGCTGGAGCTTATATTAAAGGAGGAATACCCGGAGAAAATCCTGCGCCGTGCCGATGAACTGGGAGTATTAGTCAAACTGCATCCCTCACTAAAGGGTAATGGCTGGCTGGCAGACAAATTTGAGCAGGCACGGCAACTTAGCTCTCCTGACTTACCATCAGTCGGGCTTTACCTGGTTCTGCTGGCTTACCCTTTGACCACTGAAGAAAGTAAACAGTTGATTTCGTACCTCAGGTTACCTAAATTAGTAGCCCAAACATTGAGGGACACTATCAGCATCAAAACCAAGCTTCAGTCACTGGCTAATCCAGAACTCACTCCAAGTGGTATTTACTCTCTCCTTTATGGCTACTCCTCACCAGCGATTGTGGCTAATTCACTGGCTGGTGACTCCCCGGTGACTCGCCAGCACCTTAACTTATTTCTCAATAAGCTCCGTTATATTAAACCAGCCCTTAGCGGTGAGGACTTGAAAAGAATGGGGGTAGCCCAAGGTCCCCGTATTAAAGAAATACTAAACCTACTCCACGAGGCCAGACTGGATGGGAAAGTAGGCAGCAAGAAGGATGAGGAGGGGTTGGTTAAGGGGTGGTTAGATAAAGGAATTTCTTGAAGGGTGTTAACCCTAATCCACACGCGTGAATCTACTGGTGGGTGCACCACAGATGGGGCAATTCTCCGGGGCTTCTCCACCTACAGTAAAGCCACAGACCCCACAGACAAAGTAAGGCTCATCCTTCAAACTTTGTCCAGCATCAAGGGCTTTAAGTGCGCTCTGATAGAGGTCATGATGGACTTCCTCTACCTTGTTAGCCCAGGTAAAACCACTCTCAGCCGGCTTATTATTTTCCGCTTTAGCCTGCTCAATAAAGCCGGGGTACATCTGGGTGAATTCGTAGTGCTCCCCGCTGATAGCCGCTTCCAGATTCTCCTTGGTTGACTTTATACCACCCATAGTCTTGAGGTGATTGTAGGCATGAACCGTCTCCGCCTTGGCCGTGGCCCGAAACAGTCTGGCTATCTGGGGATGACCTTCCTTTTCTGCCTTATTGGCGAAGAACAGGTAGCGCCGGTTGGCTTGGCTTTCTCCGGCGAAGGCTTCTTGTAGATTTTTTTGTGTGTCGCCCATTTGAGACCTCCTTTATTAGCTGGCCAAATATAAATTATAGGCTATTCATTCTACCCTGTCTACTGTGGTTAAGGTGTCGGTTATGTGAGATTTCAGCCCTTGTTGCTTGAGGCGAATACACAGCTCCTCAGCCTGAGTTTCGTCCTTTATCAAAGTGAATAAAGTCGACCCCGACCCGGCCAGATGAATATTCTCGGCACCAATCTTCAATAGGTGCTCCCGATGTACCTCTAGCTGGGCGAAGTGGGTAAAAGCTACGTTCTCAAAGGTATTGAACAGAAGTGATGGTGTGAATTCTCTGCCTTTCCTTAAAGCTGCTACCAGTCTCTCCGTAATCTGCCCATCAGTGTAGTGAGTGGCTTTAAGACTGGCGTAAAGTTGTTTTGTTTTTCCCGGCTGTCGAGGCACGTCCGGCGCCACCAAGACTACCCATCTATGAGGCAGTGGTGGTAGCGGAGTTACCCTCTCGCCTCTACCCTCAACCAGAGCCGTGCCACCGTAAATAAAAAAGGCTACATCCGAGCCCAACCGCGTAGCTAGCTCAAGCAGTTTCTCCTTTGATAAGCCTAGCGTCCAGAGTTTATTGAGCCCCCGCAGGGTAGCGGCAGCATCACTACTATCACCACCTAACCCCGACATCAGGGGGATACGCTTGCTGACTTCTATAGTGGCTCCTTTAGAGCATTCGGTAGTTTCTTGAAGTAAACTGACTGCCTTGGGTACCAGGCTTTTTTCCGGAATCCAATCTGGGAAATTGGACTTAAAGATAACATTCTGGCTCGACTGGAAGCGGAGGCTATCACATAGATTTATGGCTTGGATAACGCTGCGGATTTCATGATAGCCATCCGGCCGCTTGGCCAAGACCTCAAGGGTTAAATTTAGTTTTGCCGGTGCTAGAACTGTTAGCATCTTATTTCTCTTCCTTGGCTCGGGCAAATGCCCGCCATAGATGTGCCCACTCCTCAAGGGTCAGGGTCTCTGCCCGTCTTTGTGGCACTATATTTGCCCTCCCTAATAAGGCTAAGACCTCAGTCTTGGACAGTCCCAGTCCTTGAACTAAAGAATTGACTATTTGCTTGCGGGAGGCAGTAAAACCAGCCCGCACCAGCTCAAAAAAGCCTTTTTCATCCGCTACCGCCACCGCTGGCTGAGAGTAAAGGTCTATCCGCAGTATGGCTGAGTCAACCTCTGGTGCCGGGTAGAAAGACTGAGCTGGCACATAGCTGACTATTCTTGGTTTCCCGTAAAGCTGCACACTGATACTCAGCACACTCCGCTGACCGGGCTCAGCGACAATAGCCTCAGCCACTTCCTTTTGCACCATGACTATCATCATTTCCGGCTTGACTGAAGCCTCAAGAAAGTGGCGCAGGACGGGAGAGGTAATATAGTAGGGGAGGTTAGCTACTACCTTGTAGGGACTTGTTGCTGGGGCAAATTTCGTTTTTGGCTCCCGCAGTAAAGTTGCCGGGTCAATGCGGAGTATATCCTTATTGACGATAGTAACATTGTCAAAGGGAGCCAGTGTTTGCTTTAAGATATTAGCCAGTTTGTTATCCAGTTCAATAGCAATAACCCAACCAGTTTGCTTGGCCAGTTCCCTGGTCAGGATACCCAGGCCAGGTCCTATTTCCAGGATAATATCGGTGGGGGTGAGCTCTGCGGCTGAAGTAATAAGCTTCAGCACCTCCCCATCAATAAGGAAGTGCTGGCCCAGCCTCTTTCTCGCCTTGAGGTCAAAACGGCGCAGCATCCTCCTGGTCTGAGCCAGAAGTGAGTCTGTCTTCAAATAGCACCTGCCTATAATAATGAGGTCGTGCACCTGCCCTCGACTCTGCCCAATAGCTTGCTCAAGCCAGCCAGCTCCAACCAGATAACCCTACGGCACCCAGAAATTACCATTTGCCGCTGCTTCCTCTCGGATCTGACGGGATTCATAGCGTTCTGCCGCGTAGGACCCAGCCTTCAACACCACTTAGCCCAAGTAGTCCTATCAGACAAGGGCCTCAAGCAGGAATTCAACCCTGCTGTAGCGGGTTGCAGGTTCAGGGCACCGCTAGCTCCCCATCTAGCACGACCTCAAGGAAATCCTAGTCCGTATGTGCCACTTTGTCAAGGCAGGGAACGGGAATTGTTTAGGGCTTTTGCACGCTCAAAAAAGTACTAGTGTTTTTTGGGGAAACAATTCGAGGGTAATTCAGGGTAGTTAGCCAGGAATTGTTTTTTGGGGTTATGTAAAGGAGAGTCAAGGAGAGGTGAAGCCTCTCTTACATAACCAGTCTCCTTCTGTTAGGATATTGGAGACCTCACCCCCTTTGTCCCCCTCTCCTTATCAAGGAGAGGGGGGAGATTTTTTGAAAAGAGGGGCTGACGCCCCTCTTAAACACCCCAGCATTATTAACCGGAGTTGGGGGGAGTCAAGGAGAGGCGAAGCTTCTCTTACATAGCCAATCTTTTCTTTACTGAGGGTTACATGCCGTAGCTGAGGCGAACCACCAGGCGTATGGGTAATCCGTTTTCCATCATCCTGGCCTGGGTGGCATTGATGTCGTAGGGGACGCGGTAGAACTTGATTAAGCCGGCTTCACTATTGTAGATGGCGTAGCTGGCACGCGGGTCATTGTCGCGGGGCTGTCCCACCGCACCCGGATTGATGATAAGTCGGGTTTCGCCCAGCGCCAGTCCAATATCGGGGGAGAGTTGGCTGAAGGAGCAGGAACCTTCTTCATCCTTGAAGACCAGAGGCACATGGGAATGACCTATCAGGCAGTATTGTGACTGGAGAAAGGTGAAATTTTCCCTGGCGAGGCTGGTTGATGTAATATACTCCCAGATGGGGTCCCTCGGGCTACCGTGCGCCAGGGTAAAATCGGCTTTCTTTATAACCAGGGGCAGGTTCTCAAGATACTTCTTGTCGCGCGGGGTCAGTTGCCGGGATGTCCACTGGCAGGCGGCAGCGGCGTCGGGATTAAAATAGGCGGTATCTACCTTGCCTATCGGTGCCCAGTCGTGATTGCCGGCGACACAGACATGTTTATACCGGCGCAAAAGCTCGATACACTCACGGGGGTCGGGGCCATAACCGACCACATCGCCCAGGCACCACAACTCCTCCACCCCTCCCCGCTGCCCGATGTCCTGCAGCACGGCGGTAAAGGCAGCCAGATTGGCATGAATATCAGCAATAATGGCGTAACGCATGCAGTAAGAATATAGCAGGTTTTGGGGGAGATGAGAAGGGGGGGATAATAGTTTATAAAGCACAAAAGGTCTCAACCTTATGAGCTCTGAGATACACCAGGTCAGTGAGGTTTGAGGATAGCTTGAGGCACTAACGGTTCTTCTCCCGTATATTCCGAACTACCAAACCAATTATGGTACCTATTGCCCCAGCAGCAATAAGATACAAAGCATAAAATAATGATAGGTCTGTTATAAAAGATACTATCAGGAGAATAACCCCCATAATAAAAGCGGTAGCTCCTATTACAAAAAACCTAAGGGAGAACTCTTGATACCTTCCTTCCTTTTTCCCTTTCCAGATTATTATTACCAGTATTATTCCTACTACAATTAGTACGGCTCTAATGACCCACGGTACCCAATCCATACTCATTCGCCTGTTTTTCCTCCCCTGGCATTATACCCAATCATAGGTAGTGAAACCAGTTCAAGATAGCTTGAAGTTTTATGCGGCGATAGTGGCTTAGCTCACATCGCTAGAAAGATACGAAGCCCGTTGGTCATTTCGGCTAGCGGGCCTTCGTTTTATGGTATAATATACATAAAGCAAATGGTTGTGAGGTGAGTCAAATGGTGAAAGGTAAAAAAGAGGTTTATCCGCAAATGGTAACAAGGTGGTGGTGGGATTTAAGAAGGCAGTTTCGACGCACGTTGCCCGGTAACATTACGGATTCCTATCTAGCAAGCGTCTTAAACATTGGGGCATCGTCCGCAAAAAGCGTAGTTATACCAGGTCTTAAGCTACTAGGAATTATTAACCAAGACGGAACAATAAACGATGGCCGAGCAAGAGCGTGGCGCGATGATGGCCAATACTCACAGGTATGCCAAGCAATCGTCAAAGAGTTGTATCCACAAGAACTATTAGACGCTTTCCCTGAACCGTCTGAAGATGACCGACGCTCAATTGAACAATGGTTTGCTCGTCAGACTGGAGTGGGCGATAGAGCCGCAAGAGCAATGACCGCGTTTTATCTAATGCTAAGCGAGGCAGACCCGACAAAAGCAAGCGAACAAAAGAAAGTCGGACCCAAGCGAGCGATGAAAGAAGTCAAGCGCGAAACAAGAGTAACGCCAACCGTAAAACCGACGCCAGAGACTATTGAGGGTAAAAGACCGGCGGTGGAGGCAGATGAGCTAAGCATTCCTTCCGTTAACATTAACGTTCAAGTTCACATCTCATCGGATGCGTCAGTAGCACAAATTGACCAGATATTTTCGAGTATGGCGAAACATCTAAACATAGGTCGCAAGACTAGTAATGAATGA
This sequence comes from Dehalococcoidia bacterium, assembly GCA_030615035.1. The sequence goes on from JAUXAC010000002.1 coordinate 87,681, forward strand.
TTTCGTACAAATCGCATTAAAAATCGCAAAGAGAATCCAAGACGAAGTTCCGAGATTTGAGCGGCCGCCCTCCGAGACAGCGGTCTCCCCTAGTGAAATGGTCTTTCCGCACTCGTTGGTCAAAGGCACGAGAGATTATATTGAGAAAATTGCCTATCAAATTAACGGAGCTTATGGTAACGGCTGGTATGACGCGTGCGCAGTTATGCTTCGTCGCCTCATTGAAACCTTGATTATTGAAGCGTTCGAGTATCATAAGATAGCAGATAAAATAAAGAATGAAAATGGCGATTATTTGTATCTTAACGATTTAATTACGAGGACGTTGAGTGAGCCGAGTTGGACTTTAGGTAGAATTGCAAGAACAAAGCTTCGAAGTTTGAAAGACCTTGGAGACCAGTCAGCACATAGCCGACGTTTTATCGCACATAGAGAAGACGTAGATAGAATCTCTAACGATATAAGAACGGTAGTTCAAGAACTCGTATATCTGGCTACGCTTAAGTAGTTTTTAAGAAAATTCGAAACTAACCGCTGCATTATCCACACATAAATCAGCTATATATTCCGAAAAATTCGATACTGAGGGAAAACATCGTCCGCGCTTAAACGCCATATATATACGGCGCGCCATCGACCAAATTAAAAACCGATAAGTCGGGTGTCCAAGAGGGGCGAAGCCCCTCTTTTTTATATAATTCCCCCTCCCTTATCAAGGGAGGGGGATAAAGGGGGAGGGTTACCTAATAAAGAGCTAATTTGAGGCAGTTGCGAAACTCCATAAATTATACTTTTTTCGGCATTCCTTTAGCTTGTTTTCGTCGTCCTATGAGAAATATAACCAAGCCGCCAATGGTTGCTATATAAAACATCCCAAGAAGAGAAAACCCGATGTAGTGAGCAATAGCATCAGCTGTCTCACCCATTCCTTCTAGACCATAAATTGTATGATATAACATAACACCGCCTAGAAATACAATAAGCATAATGATGGATATTCCAGCTATTAGCAGGAATGTTTTTAGTGCTTTCAAATATCTTGAGACTGTTTTCTTTTTCCAAACCATCCATGCCAGGAATATCCAAACCCCTAAGAATATGATTTCAATACCAAACATTCACTTATTCCCTCTCTCTTAAATTATAGTGCCATACCCAAATTCTATCACTTTTGGTCAGTTTCGCAACAGGCTCTATAGTCTGTCTTATCAGGTAAATGCTATAAGCAGAGAAAGCGGGTGTCCAAGAGGGGCGAAGCCCCTCTTTTTTATATAATTCCCCCTCCCTTATCAAGGGAGGGGGAGTGGATGCAATTGATGTACCCTTACAGATTCCAGAATCTCTTCGTCTTGTCCTAATAAAATCCCTCGCTAAGCAATCAAGGCGACATAGCGTTTAGAGCTTAACCGGTTTCTGGCCGGAGGCTAGCTAGATATAGACTATGCTCCAGTGCCTTAACCTTGTCATGCGCATTATTTTGGGCAATTTGTAACCTCTTCAGTGCCTTAAGCAAGGCGATAGTCTTCTCCTTGACCGGTTCATCGCTGCCCCAAAGCGATTTGGCGAGAGCGTTGGGCCTGTTCATGCCAGCTAGCCAAAAATCTTGGGGTAGCTCGTTCATACTCGCGAGGACAATATCGCTCCTAAGCTTTCTAATTTTTTCCACCTCTAGAGTCCAAGTCGCACAGGGCCGTTGCTCCTCAATTCCCAGCACCAGTAGGTCGCAGGCTAGTGTAAGAGTTAGCAGCCGAAGGAATAACCAAACGTCCGACTTCACTCTCTTAGTCTCCTTGACCAGTTGTCGAGCGTCTCGCACCTCACCATCGAAGTCTCCACTAGCGCCTGCTTTAAGCGCCGCAAGTCCCATCTCTAATTCACTAACGTATTCCACCTCTACAGCCCATGCACTAAACGCATCGTAATAGATACCACCAGTCTGGCCCCACGATTCTTGCGCTTGCCAAACTTCAGCATCAGGATGTGAGTTTTTCAACCTCTCAAATAGACTCTCGCTTTCGATAGGCAGCATTACTTTCGGAGGTCTGGGGATTGTCTCCCAGTGTCGTCCCGACACACGAAGATATGCTTGGCGAACCTCTTCCGGCTCAGTGCCCTCACGTTCCAAGTCTGTGCGCCAATTCTGAAAGTAGAACCTGCGTAAAATTTGGTCAATTGATAAGAATTCGAGCTGCTCTCGCCACCGCTGCAGCAATGTTAGAAATCCTTGTCGTTCTTCATGTTCCGTGGCCTCCCTTTGCGTGTCAAGCGCGACTTGCGAGGGTGCTGGTTCGGCTTCTTGCAATCTTCGGTATTCTGCTGCGCTGCGATAACCAGCTGCTCTAAGTAGTAAGCCCTTTGGGGTACAGAGTATTTCTTCCAATTCCTCGACCACATCTTCTGGCGGAATCCTGCCATGTTCCCATTTTGAGATGTCAGATTCGCCATAATGTTCATACCTAGCCCTCCGAAGCCCTTCAGCAAGCTGCCTCTGGGTTTGCTCAGCTCTTGTCCTGCACTTCCTCAGCAACGACCCAAATTCATCTGCCATTTTTCAACTTTCCTCAGAGGAAACTTTTTGAAACCTTTCTCCGTATAGAAGTTGCCAAGCAGGCAACCCCCATTGTGCTACGGTTATTATAGCAAGAAAAAACTCTTGAGAGAAGCGAGCCATGAGCGAGGTGGCGACAAAAGAAGGCGAAAACAATAAGGGCCTAGAACTCAAAATAACGCGTCTCCGGGCGGGGCTTAAGCAATACGAGTTGGCCGCCAAGGTCGGCAGCCCCGACGCAACTTTGCAAAATTGAGACAGGGAGGCGCGAGTTGCCTCCGGAATTACTTGAGCAAATTTTAAGAGTGATTAAGGGGAATAGCAACACATAAGAACAAATCTGAATAGGTTTTGTATGGGTAAGGGGAAAAGGTGTCAAGCACAACTTAGAGTTGAAATACGGAGCCTTCCCACACCTGATACCGAGATCAGGATTGCCAGAGCAATTAGCATCCTGCTGACAGCAGCGGCAAGACATGCCGACCTGTCAGAAGAGGGCACGAATCCCGAAAAGGGGGAACCACCTCATCGGGTGCCTTCGGAGGATAGCCCAACTGTAAGTGAAGAAGTAGATGACTAAGATTGCCATTATAGCCCAGCGGAGGGTTTCAATTTTGGGACTACGTTGGGCACATTAGGTAACTCAGTCCTGAAGAACTCCCTTAGAGAATAGGACGGAGCCGAAGTTTTGCTAGTTGTTGGCGAAGCTAACCGACAGGTCCAGGTCAAATAACCTTAAGGATGTGATCCATGAAACAAGCTAAAACCAAGTCAGGAATTTTTGTCCAAATCCTTGACCAAGTTCCGTTCAGGTGTCCGTCCAAGAGCCTCATTGAATGTTGTTCATCATGTCCACGATAACAATAACAAGAAAAAAATATTGAAGGAGGAACTCATACTATGGAGAAGCTATCATTAAAGAAAAAGCTGCTTGTTATTCGATTGTATTTAGAGGGCCTGTCCTATGGCGAAATTGCCGCCAGGGCCGGTGTTGGCAAGGGTACGGTAGCCAATATCATAACAGACTTGAAGTCAGGGCGGTTTCCCGAGTTTGGTGACCTACCTGAACAGCTAGAACTAATTCGAGAGCTCGCTATTGACCTGAGACGAACTAGACTTACACCCGTACAAGCCGCAGTGGGTGTTAGTGTTCTTTCTCGTCTTCAAGAGCTAGAGGTGGAGCCTGGCGAAATCGAAGGCCTTTCTGGTCTGTGCCGAACACTCAATGCTGATGGTGTCGATATCCAGTCTTTCATAAGAGCAGCTCTAGCCTTTGAAAAAGAGCGGGAACGTACCGGTCTCAGCGTTGAAGAACTTGAAATGAAAGTTCAGGGTTTGAAAGAGTCAGCCAGCCGGTTAGAACCACTGGCAAGAGAAGTGGCGGACAGCGAGGCTCAACTAACTGAGCTTAATGCACAAAGTGAAAGCTTGATTGAAGAAGTAGCTGGGCTTGAAGAGCGTCACGAGATATTACAAGAGAAGGTGAGAGGCAAAGAACAGCGAGAGACAGAACTATCGAATCGTGTAAGGGATCTCGAAGATAGAGCTCAGAGCGCTGATGAGCGGCTGACTACTGCCAGGAAAGACCTGAAGATGTTATCCGGTATCGGTATGTCGCTGGATAACTTATCCGCATTCGCTCAACGACTTAAGGTAATAGCCCAACGTCATAGTATAAAGTTCGGAGTCTTATACAGCAGGCTAATGGATGAGCTTGAGCAGTTGGACGAAGGTTTGGGGTTGGACACAATTACGAAGGCTAAAAAGCAAGAACTATGTAGGATAGAAGATACGTTGCTTAAGGCAAAAGAGGAATCGGTGGGAATTAGCAGTACTAATGAAAAGCTGCGGCAGGAGCGATCCAGTTTGAAGGCAGCACTGTTAGAGGAACGAAGGCATGTTGTCACGGATATAAAAGCTATCAACACGACTGCCAGAAGCACTATTACCAAGCTGAAACAAGACTTAAGTTCCGGTATAGGTGAGAGTATTACCGAGATCAACAAGCTCAGGAATCAGGCATTAGACCTGGGCAAGGAACTGGGCCACTTTGAAAGTGTAGTCAAGTCAAATCAGTGGCTTCAGGAGCTGCTTGCTTTGGTCAAAGGTGAGGACAGCGTCAGCTGCGGTCAGGCCAGAGTCATTGGGCTTACAGTACTACGTGGGATATTGGCTTTAATACACTGGCGCTATGACGAGATTGGGCTGCCCCAACTACTCACAACGAAAATAACCGCAGCGGTCGATGAACTAGAGCGATGGAAACCATGAGCAGTTATAGTCAGACTATTGAAACCCTGCGCGTCCAGGCTAGGGACCTGGTAACAGCGCTTAAATCCATGGCAGAGGTTTTTGCTCAAGAGGCGGTGCGACTGTTTCGGCACGACCAGCTCGTGTGTCTTCACAGCCTAAAGGTCAGAGTGTTGCATGAGGTAGACAAGGTCCAGAGTATGGAAACGGCCGCAAGTTACGCGTTTACTAAGGCAACTCTCCTGACGGGTACGGCCAAGTTAGCTCTCGGCGGGCTAGTGGCAGTTGTGGCTCACAGCCGCAAAGCGCTTTCTGTAGGGGCACATCTGGCTCATAGTGACCTGTCCAAAAACCAGCCATTCGGTACCGTGCTGGTTGCGATAGGACCTGGGGGCCTGCCAGACGACATAATACTCATCCCGTTGTCCCGTTTATCCCGCGAATCGGGCAAGACGGAGCCGGATGTTGAAGCCGTACTAAAGGCTGCTGGATACCTTCCCATGACATCTGAAACATTCTCCAGGTTTATGAATGATCTGGAAGGCAAAGTGCTTGATGGTTCCATGTCTTTGCCCGTGACCCTTGAGCAGATCTCCAGCGGGTTAACTTTTGATCAAGGTAGCAGTGGGAATTATGGCTAAAGCTTATCTTGAGCTTAATGAAATAGAACTGTTGGAACAAGCAGCTGAGTACCTGCGGGATAAGCTCCTTGTCAGGCTGCTGTTTCATCTCGGCTGTCGCATCTCCGAGGCTTTAGGAATCACGGTTAGTGATATTGACTTTGACCAGAGTACAGTGACTATTGAGCACCTGAAGACAAGGCTTAAGCTGTCCTGCCCCCGGTGCGGTGACAGATTAAGTAGAACTGCCAAATTTTGCCCGGGCTGTGGCGGTAGGGTAGAAAAAGCAGTGGCCGAAGAAAGGGAGCATCGCCGCAAGCGGACTTTACCGATAGATGAAGATACTCTGAAGATGCTGAGGGAATACGTTAATCGTGGTGGTCCCGTAAGGACTAATAGTAAGCGGCTTCTCTTTGGATTAAGCCGCGGTCGAGCCTGGCTAATAATTAGAGAGTGCGCCGGGAGGGCAGGGCTGGGCCAGCTGGTTAACCCTGAGACCGGCGATGTTAGGGGTATCAGCCCTCATCGGCTGCGCGATGCCTTTGCTATCCTAGCCATAAAACTCGATGATTCTGGCGATGGCCTGAGGCTGCTTCAAGAACACCTTGGCCACCAGAGCATTACCACCACCATGAGATACCGCAAGATATCTGGTGATGAGCAAAAGGAGTGGTATGAAAGACTCTGGAAGAAAAAAGAGGTAAAACCGGATGGATCTTAGGCCGGTACTAGGTGGTTTTATCCGGCCTTTCGGAACTGCCTGGTTCGTTATTGAGTTTCTTAAAGGAAATGGGCCGGAAGACTCAAAACAGATAGGCCCTGATATCGGGGCTCCGATGACTGATATTCACTTTGAGTATAAAAGTGCCCTGCACCGAGCTCATGCCAGGCATGCAGCAGAAAGGGAGGAAGAGAGACGAATAAAAAAAGGGCGGCCCGCCTTTACTGAAGAAGAATACGCCGAGCGACTACAGTACTTCCTCAGCCGCATCCCATATAAATTACACAAGATGCGATATGCGAGCTTCACTCGGTATTTTGGCCACTTGAAACGACTTGGGTGGGTTGAGGTCACTGGCAAGACCGAGCCATCAGCGATCCAGGACAATTACCCTCCAGCGCCATCCCGGGTATTTTACCGCCTCACTAATGCCGGCTGGAAGGCATCCATGGTTGAAATATCCGACCCCGTCATGACTCTCTACCAATACTCTAGAGAGCAACGTAGTGCTAAAATAAGCCGCTACGCCAGCTATTAAGGTAGAAAATCATTAGTCCACATCTAGAACCGCCCCATTTTTGATTACAGAGTCACTACCAAACGCAGGTATGATTTTGGAGAGAGAAATGGAATTGAACAGAAATGACTTCTGTTCAAAGGGGTGACAGAACAAGCAATTGTTACCTAATACAACCTGGACTTCTGTACAATTCCTGTGGGGCCGCTTCTCAGCGGTAGTGTCGCTCTAACCCAGAGATATACTTTATCCCAACCTTGTTGGCATTCTGACCCAACCACTCACTGAAACGCGTTGGCGCCGTTGGCTCGCCTTCGGAAACGAGGAGATTCGACATCAACCCCTCAATTTCGTCTTTAGTTATCATCACATCTTTGACCGCGTAGCCAATCAACCTGGCAAGGAAAAGTGCCAGCCTAGGTCTGACATGAACGATCTTAGCTCTGCTATCTATCTTGCTGGCAATAAGTCGAACCAGTTCGTCGAATGTGAAAACCTCCGGACCAACGGCGTCCATAATTATGCTGTCATCTTTATGCCCTGCCGTGACGGCTATCTCAGCGATGTCCTCCACGAAGACCGGCTGAATTCGGTAATCCCCTGAGCCAAAAACAGCAAATATCGGGAACCTCCTGAGAAGCCAGGCAATATTGTTAATGAGAATGCCCTCTCGCCCAAAGATAACGGTTGGCCGGATGATGGCATAGGATAGTTTTGAATGGGTGATAGCCTTCTCCAGGAGTGCTTTCCCCCTGAAATAAGGAAAAGGTGATTCTTCAGAAGGGTTCGTGATGCTGATGTGAACGATTCGACGGATGCCGACTTCCTCCGCCGCAGTAATGAGTATTTTGCTGTTCTCCACAGCTTTGTCAAATGAGACGTAGCCATGTGGAAAGCGAACCCAGTAGGTGTTGTACAGGGTCTTTGCCCCTCGGAGACTTTCCGTCAATTCTCTGGGTTTGTCGAAGTCGAACGGGAAAGCCTCCACTTGACGATCAAACGCGCTTTCACGGTCAACCCGATTGGTTAGAGTTCTGACTCTTTTCCCCATAGTAAGAAGCCGCTGTGTTATATATTTGCCTGTGTAACTGAAAGCTCCCGTCACCACATTCAATTCGGCAGTTTCCATGTCCCCACTTTCTAGTATATTGCTAGGGGATCGGGGGTTCAAACCCCCGATCCCCTTTTTTGCCTAATCCTCCGAAAACAATAGTAGATTATGCACGAAAGGAAAAATGTATATATGAGTATTGGCAGAATTAGAACCAAGAATATCGCTAGTACATCACCAAAGTCACCCCTAATGAGCTGTTCCCAAAGATGTCTGCCGAAATACACCCCTCCAAAAGGTATTAGCAGCGGTGGTGGGGGTGGACCGCCAGATCCAGGGGGTGCACCTGTTGCCATAAGGATTCTATGAATCCAAATTGAAGGAGCTAACAAGAATACTACCAACCATATTGGGAGAAATTGCTTCCACTTCATACCTTACTCAATCACCTTGATTGTACAGGGGACTGTGCCGTAATCCTTGGCATCAATCTCCACGCCGATTTCAAAGGTATATTGCCCCGGCTCGACATCTTGAGAGATTTCTATAACGAGGACTTGTGCAATCGTCCTTGGCCCATGCCATTGTATGCTGTGCTTGACTTCTATTCCGGCAGGTGTGTTAATCGCTTCAAGGTTTATGCTGCTGATGTCTTGCCCTGGTATTCTCACATAGACAATGTTGTTTCTGCCTTCACCGGCCTTGGTTTCGATATAAGCCCTGTATGTAATATGAATATCGCCACTCAGAACCTCTTCATTTGTTTGAATCGGTGGCCAGAGATTTTCAACTCCCTCTTGGTGGAAATTTGCCCTGTATATCGGGCCACCCGGGGTCGGCATAATGTCGTCAGGTCGCTCTGGCCCCGGCCTTGCAGATGGATAAGGTGGTGGTTCTGGCGTAGCTGTCGGTATCGGAGTGAAAAGACCATGAAAAGCAGGGAAAATCAAGAGTAGCCCGGCAAATACAACAACGGTCAGAGCTAGCCAATACCATCTTACTTGCCATCTTTTCTTCAGAAGCAAATACCCGCCGTATACTACCTGGGATGCCCCAGCTAAGAGAACTATTATCAGCTTGATGGCAAATGGCCCGGGGAAAACCCAGTAAAAGAGGAATACCGGGGGATAAAACGGGAAGAAGGCGCCAAGAAGACATACTATGCCATGAATGATTAAAAGCCCGGATAACATATATATCAGATATGTCATTGCTTCTGCCTCCTTCCGAATTTTACCAGATGACCTAGGCCGGTCTCATGGATTATTTTCCATCCTAGGGATTCAATCTTTAATGGTCTCACGGTGAATTTCCTCAGTACTATTTTCGGCGATGTCCTTGAGCTTCTTGTATATTTCATTAAGTGGATAGGGCATGTCGGGGTATGACATATCACCATCATAGGTTAAATAGCCAGAAGCTCTTACCGTCTTAGTTAAATCTTGATAATCAATAGAGATGGTACAATTCATATCCGTCTGAGGCACGCTTGACCAGCTATAGCTCTCGTCTAGCCCGTCAAAATGGCTGTCCCTGAAAAACTCTATTAAACTGCTAAGCTCTTCTTCTGGGAGTTGCCCCTTTCTCTTTATTCTGATGGCTGGGCTTCCTGGCGTTGGGAACCGTAATCCCTTTTCTTCAATGTACCTGACAGCCCCATCTTCAAAAATAATAAGTTGACTTTGCTCTCCACGCATAGTATAGGCAACTTCCATCGTAATAACTTGAGAGCCGTGAGCTGGAGTGGGTCCCCGTGTTAGTCTGCCAGGCAACAACTCAACATGTACTACTTCCTGTGTATCCCGGTCAAAGGCTACACTGATACTCAATCGTACTGGCTCTCCAACACGGATGTAAACCTGCGGATGGATAGTCACCGTCTGTGAAAGATATAAACGATCTGAAGGAAGATTCCCGTCAGCTATTTCTTCATAGTCCAACGGATGCCACTCCGTTGCCTTAGAGTCCTCCCAGCCCAGAGCTACCCATCTCACTTCTATCTCATACTTACTTTCATTTTCCAGGTATCTCAATGCTTCAGGAGTATTGAGCGCTATCTCAATAAATCTGTCCTTCTCCTTGTCTGTTAACGGCTTTATACCTTTAGGTTGCCCACAACCACCCACAAGGAGAGCCATTACTACCAGCAGACTTGCTGCCAACCATAACCTTTTCTTCACCTTCTAACCTCACCCCCTCAGTCCCCCTCTCCTTTAAAGGAGAACGTGGATTCGAACCCACCCCACCGTTACCATCAAAGGCAGGAAATAATCTTCCTTTTATTTATCTACTGTGATGTTACTGGTTCCGTGATGCGGCAGCAATTTTCTCTTCAACTGTGGAGATATTCGTCGTTTGCCCTTTATAGTCGGTCAGGATACCATCTTTGAAATCGTACTTGCCAGGAATACTGGCGGTAACCCGGTAATAAGAGCGAGGGTCAATCCCTTCGGGAGCTGTTGCCATGAACTCTTCGGGAGGACGGTGTAAGCAAAGGAGGGTTTTTTCACCAACAGTGAACAGCGGATCACTGTCCATGATCATATAGGTGTCACCAACTTTCCCACCCCATACACAAACGGCAATAAACTCAGACTCAGGCTCGCCATACAGATATCGCTCGGTCTGAACAATAACATCCTGGTAGATAATCTCTCCCATCGGGTTCTTACCCCACTTGGCAGGTAGAATCTCCGTTACCTTGCCGATGACTATAGCATCTGAATGTTCTATGCAATCATCTATAGTAAATGCTGGAAACGAACCACTTACCATGGTGCCTTTATCCCCTTCTTCCGGTATTACTTTAGTGGTTTTTGGTGTTGGTGCCGGGGCTGGGGCAGGTGCCGGCATTGGCGGCGGTGGTGCGGCACAGGAAACAGGCACCTGCAAGCATATTAGCACAAGTCCTATTACGATTATCATCTTTTTCTTCATAGTAACCTCCTATAAGTTTATTGTCGACTACGGAGCCGGTGCTGGTGGTGGAGTCGTCTTTGGAACTACCGGTGCCCAGAAAATCTCCGATTTTGTAAAGTAATTCATTCTCTGGTCCCAGACAGTCAATATGTAGCGATGAAGCTTCCCTGACTTGAGGACTATTGGCCAGGAATGCTTAACCCCTTCCGGAAGAGGTGCACTGACATCGAGCTTTTCATAACCCCCGAAAACAGTTGGCTGATCGAAATCAACTGGCCTTACTTCAAAGCAGTAGTAGCAAGGCTTTTTTGTTTCCCAGTTAAACGTAGCTTCCACGCGATCCGGATCATAGTTACCCTCTATGTCATGGGTGCTATGGTAACTAGTTATAGTTATATCCAGAATTTCAAGTTGACTTGTCGGTGGTTTTGATTCAGGCGCAGGACTTGGTGCCGGGGCAGGTGCTGGTGCCGGAGCCGGAGCTGGTGTGGCACACGAAACAGGCACTAGCAAAATTACCAACATCAATCCGATTATCAGTCTTTTCATTTAATAATCTCCCATACGTTATTCACAATTTACGGTCAAGGCGTCGCCCCCCTAAATCTGTCACTATGGTACCGGGCCGTAGTAGTCAAGGGCGGCCTTCTCCATTAGGGGCTCGTAGCTCAGTTGGCTAGAGCACCATCCTGATAAGATAGGGGTCGTTGGTTCGAGTCCAACCGAGCCCACTTTCTTGATTAAAATCTTGCTGCTCATTACTCATCCTCATCAGTCTTAGACTAACGTTTATATCGAAGGCTTTGAAATTGACTAGAGTTCTGCCAGTCAAATTCTCTTGGCCATGCTTTCTCAGCCTCTTCGGCACTTCTATAAATCCTTTGGTATTTGTAAGCCCCATAGTAAGTATCAATCCCGGGTAACGTAGCTTCGACAGCCAGATACTCGTTATCGATCTTGACTGCGATCCAAGCGTGATATAGCTTACCGCCTGCACTTAACCCCACTAGCCTCTCCAACTCCATCCCTAAAGCATTAGCCCAATCTCTCCCGGTTAGCTCAGCACATAGGATATAGGTATCGAAACCATAGCTCTCAAGGTAAACTTCCCAAAATCCAGACATTTCGCTGCAATCAAATTCATTTTTTGTGTAGAGGCTGGACCAATTTGAGCGATGTCTCATCTCCACTAGTAAATTATATAGGTCATGGGGCTTGCCTGGAGGTGGCGTGATCCCAATGTAGTTAAATTTGGGTAACTCATAATATTGCGCTGCGGGCAGTATTTGAGGTGGTGCTGGACTAGGAGCAGGAGGTTGAGGTGGCTCATCTGATGGCATGGGGGTAGGAGTTGGAGTTGGTGCGGGAGCAGTTTTAGGCGCAGGCATTGGTGCTGGGGCTGGCGCAGGAGCAGGTGCGGGAGCAGGTGCAGGTGGTGCTGGCTTAGCACAGGCTCCCAACAATGACAGCACCAATAACATAACCAGACCAATAGTCAGTAAAATTTTCTTTTTCATCGATAAAAATTCCTCCGTTTAGATTTTGGTGCACAAAAGGATTACTCTATATCCTATTTCTCATCCCCTTTCACCCCACTATGTGCACTGTCCCTATAGCTCACCATGGCAGCAGCCCCTCTTCAAACAGTATCCAGATAGCAAGCAGCAGCAGCACGCCACCCAGGATCAGCCACTGAGCTTGCCGGCAGATCCATTGATTCACGACTGCCCTCTTTCTGTCTTTATTTGCACTGTCGGTATACCGACGCTTTCTGGCATACGAGGCTTGCGCCTTAAGGGAAAGCGGAAAAGTTCCCCCGTATTAAGTACACAGAGCGTCAATATTCTTTTCTTAGTTACTGAATCTCGGTCAACAGATATACCAATCTCACCGGTGTAGAGTTCACCAATAAACCTCCGCTCACTAACCAACTTCCCTTGAAGCCGTTTTGCAGAGACAAATCCAATTAGTGACATCTTACATCTCCCTTCTTTGCTGCCATCGGTTTCCCCTTATTTCCTTATCCTCAAAAGTATAATACGGACTATCGTCGCTACTGTCGCCAGCCCTAATTTCAAAGCTAGTGAGAAGTCCATAATTACTGTCTTGGCTTCCTTTCATTATGCCACTTCTACCTGCTCTGTTTAGCAGGCCTTACATTAATTGCCCTTAGTCCTTTGGTAGTGCGTATAATCTCAAACTCGACCTGTTGGCCTTTTGTGAGCGACTGATAGGCTACTCCTACGAGTTCATTGGCGTGGAAGTGGAAGGGGATAACCCCCTCCTCCTCTGTCTGGATGAGGCCATATCCTTGGTCTGCAGTTAGACGTGTGATAGTGCCTTTGGTCATATACCCTCCTTCCCTTATTCAAATCGCTTTTATATAGTACTCCTTTCTGCTAGCTGAGCATAAAAGTCTATGTCATCTTTCTCCTCTCCTACTTCGAGAACTTAATAACTATGCTTGGCGGCATATTAGCTTCGTGCTCCACACCATCGAGATAGTTGCTGACTATCAGCAGCCCGTCCTTGTGGACATAGATGCCGGCGATAAATTCCTCCTCCCGCCAGACCTCCACCATAGGCTTCCCTGTCGTCGTGTCAGTTTTTATCCGAAACTCCATTACTCTGCACTCCTTTTTGTCTTCTGAAGGAGATGCTACTTCTTATTCTTACGTATTAACCTGCGCTCGACCTTGTCCAGAGTCAGCGTCCCAACTTTTAACTTAGCCATCGTCTCGTTATACTCTCTTATAATTCTGTTTCTTTCCCTCGTCACTTCCCCTAACTCGTGCTTAAGCCGGGATATCTCCCCATCCTTCTGGAGGCACTCCTGCTTCAGGACATCGAAGGCACTGTCTCTCCTCTCTAGTTCTTCCATTACACCCTGGTAGAAGAGCAGGCTGAGGGCTTCAACGCTTCCCACTGCCTTGATAATCTGTTCAAGGGTAATCTCGCTTGGTTTCACGGCAATGAGCGGCTTCCCCTCGTATGTGCGAACACCTTTACCCTTTTTGAATCTTGTCAGCCATGTGGCACTAGTGGTTTTAGCTACCTCAAAACCTTTCTCCTTAAGTGCCTTGTCCAGCTCAGCAGCGGTGATTTGCGGATTCTCCTTCCAGAGCTTAAACGCGAGTAGTCGGGCCGGGGGTATCTCCTTTCCCCTCTCCACCGTCTCTGCCGCGGTCAGTTTAGCCAACTTTCCCACCTCCTTTTTGTGTATTCATATTTTCAGGTTAGCCAAGCAAGGAGCACTAGGACGCCGATTACGATACCGATTAGCAGAGCAAAAATAACGACTAACTTTATAATGGCGACCAGCCTTTCACTAACCTCACTTTTCACATTGTGCCCCCCTTATCTTATTTCCCTGTCAAAGATTTACACGCAGCTGGCGACTTTCATCTTCTCTAGATACCTCTTACCTCACCCCAACAAATCCGCGATGGCACCGGCAAAAGCGATACAGAGAAATATGACTATGAGCAATATGAAGATTGTTTTCGGCAGGACCTCATCATCCATTTTTCTATCCCCCTGAGAACTAGTTTTTTTAAGGTGTGGCGGAAAATTAGTTCCGATTTTTGATGTCCGCCGCGCCTGAATTAGCTTGGCGCGCTTGGCGGGGCTCGAACCCACGACCTCAGCCTCCGCAGGACTTCCTTTTGTATCTAATAGCCCCGAAAAAGTAGGGCACAGCAAGTTGATGTGCTCCGCATATCTCCGGCTAGTGCTCTAATCTCTTGTATGCGCCAGTCAGTGGGTTTGCCTTTGTGCTCCACTTTCTGAGTGAATGGAGGTAAGGAGGTGATGACAGTGAAAACTCAGGAAGCACTAACCAGGTTCTTGTTAAAGTGTGAGGAGCGGGGGCTATCCCCGGAGACCAGGAGAACTTATGCCAGCCATCTCCGGCACTTCGTTGATGAGCACCCCGACCTCCCCACCGACCCTAGAATTATAGAGGCTTTCCTCAAAAAACGCAAGGAGACACCGGCACACCGGGGAACCGTGTTTAAGAAG
>JAUXAC010000215.1 GCA_030615035.1 Dehalococcoidia bacterium
GGAGCTTTCAGGGAAAAATGAACCAAGTCGCCGATTATTATGGGGAGCACCTGGTGGTAGGCGCTGTAGATAGGGAAAAGATCCGACGCCATAGATTTACCTTACCTTTGTTTCGCCAGGAGCGATTTAACTTAGCCATAAGGGAACTTAATAGGGTGTGGAAGAAAAGATGTGTATCATTCAATTCTAAGAATAAGGAGTCAGGCGGAGACCCGTTGACAGAAACGGTTGACTGTGTTAGGCTTTTAACGAAGGGAGTTTGGGGTCTTAGGAATATGCCAATGCTCACTCGGACAAGATCGTGCTCTGGACTTCTCAATATCCCCACGATTGCTAAATACAGGAGGTGATGTTTATGGAGCAAAGCTCAGTGAAAGGCCACCATAAAGATTCTTAAACTCAAAAAGGAGGTAAAGAAAAGATGAAGAAGATTACGGTATTATTTTTTGCTGTTGTGGTGCTCGTGGGGCTCTTTTTTATAGGAGCCATAAGTGCGACTGGTGCGGTGGATATCCAGCGCGGCGGAACTTTGCGCGTGACCGGCGCATCTTTAGAGCGCATTGATCACCCTGCACGCTACTCTTGGATAGCTCAATCCAATTGGACGCGTCAAATAGCTGAGTATCTGACTTTCACCGATGAGAACAACGTCACCCACCCCTGGCTGTTGGAGAGGTGGGGGGCCAGCGAGGACTTGATGACCTGGACGCTCTATCTTCGCAAGGGGATTAAATGGAACAACGGTGATGACTTCATCGCGGACGATGTCGTCTTCACCATGAAGGAGTGGCTTGATCCTGAGGTGGGCTCCTCAATACTGGGTCTGATGGCCTACCTCAGGCCGGAGAACATAGAGAAGGTGGACAAGTACACGGTTAAGCTCCAGCTAGATTCACCGCAGATCGCCGTGCCGGAGCACCTATATCACTACCCAGCGCAGGTTATGAACTATCGGACCTTCGAAGGCGACTTTCTCAAGGCGCCGGTTGGCACCGGCCCATTCGTGTTGGAGGAATTCATCCCGGGTGAGCGGGTAGTGCTCAGGCGCCGTACGGACCCTCCCTACTGGCGGATGGGGACTGATGATAAGCCTTTGCCCTACCTTGACAAGATC
>JAUXAC010000183.1 GCA_030615035.1 Dehalococcoidia bacterium
TGAAAGGAGGTTTTAATTTATGGAGCGCAACCTTGGTCTTAGTCTTTGGTTGAGGCAGAGGTGTGAAAAGGAGGGCTTGTCCCTCCGGCAAGCAGCCGCTAAGACCGGCCTAAGCCACAACACCATTCACCAGATACTAAATAATGGCAGTGCTTCTCCAGACAGTATCAGGAAGCTGGCTCAGGCCTTTGGCGGAAATGGTCATAATCAAAAGTTTATGCTAGAGGATAAGCTACTTGTCCTTGCTGGTTGTCGGTCGTATCGGCCAGGAGAAAAGTTTAGTGAACCACTAGCTCGAGTGTTAGACAAGATAGGCCAGTTCAGCGAGTCACAGCTCAAGGTAATGTCACGCTTTGCTGATTTTCTTTCTGAAATGGAGAAGGACTGATGTTAGGATTTGAACCACCAAAATCGCTCACAGCCACCATTTATGTCAGGTTTCACTATAAAGAGACAGAAACTAAACCAGTAACTGAGGGTGAGACGGCAATGATAAACAGCATATTGGACAAAGCCTCCGGGCTGTCACCGGACCTGCGAGAGATTTTAATCAAGTTTGCTGATTACCTTAAGCAGCTGGGGAAAGAGGAGGTGGCAGAGCCTTAATTAAAGTCTGGCGGGACGGCAATCCTCCTTTCTTTTTTTAGGGCTCTGCCCAAGAGATTGTAAATTATGGTAGACAAATTGTCAATGAAAATATACGTCGGGAAGGAGTCGTGTAGATGGAACTAGAAAGGGGTAAGGTACGACATTTAGGGCAAATAACTGAAGAGATAGTCGCTACCTGGGAGAAAAAGTATGAGAAGAGAGATGACGGGTTCTACTGCAAGAATTGCGACTCCCAAATAAAGCAGGTAACCTGCTTTGTCTCTATACACTTAAAGGCATTTGAACCTCAATGTGCAGGTCCCGGAAGAGTGTGTAAGATAAATTATCCTTTCTGTCCTAAATGTGAGGGTGAACTTGAGTATGTAACGGCTTGCTACCACGTTCACTCTTTCCTCGTGGCTTTGCCAGCCTTCCTCCTAATACCTTTTTCTCCGCCGGAGAAAGGAGGTGAAACATGAGATAAGCAAAAAGCAAGTGCTCACTTTGAGTGCTTGATTTGAAAAAGTTTATGGTAAATGTCAACAGATTTATGCAAAATGTCAACAATTTATGACAGATTTTGAAGCTATAAAAGGAGGTTAATGCCGTTCCCAGCTTATAACTTGGGCGGTTAGCTCAGCGGTTAGAGCGCTTGTTTCACACTCATCTTAATTAAATGGCAAAAACTAGCTACGAAAAGTAGAAAAGAATTCAGATAGTGTCTAATGGCGGGACGGCAAAAATAAACCATGGAAAAAACAAAAACTCTCCACCAGCTCATCGGGGGCTTCCTCGACTCACGCCGAAACCTGTCCCCGGCGACCCTAAACTTCTACCGCATCATCCTCAGT
>JAUXAC010000192.1 GCA_030615035.1 Dehalococcoidia bacterium
GGACAAGCCCAATCTACTCTTTATCTGGACCGACCAGCAGCGAGCCGACACTATGGCCGCTTATGGCAATACCAAAATCCATACCCCGAACTTGAATAAGCTGGCTCGAGAAAGCATTGTTTTCCAGAATGCCTATGTAACTCAGCCGGTCTGTACGCCCAATCGCTCGGCAGTTATGACAGGCCTGTGGCCGCACACCAGCGGCTGCATTAAGAACAACATTCCATTGCCCTCAGACATTCCTTGTCTGCCAGAATTACTGAACGATCGTAACTATCGCACAGCTTACATAGGCAAGTGGCACTTAGGTGATGAGATATTTGCGCAGCATGGTTTTGAAGAATGGGTTTCTATGGAGGATGGATACTCCAAATATTATGGTCAAACACGTGATCGCAGCGACAGGAGCAACTATCATCATTTTCTTATCGAGAAGGGATATAAGCCTGATAGCGGCGGTAAGTTCAGCAGGTCTTTCGCTGCCCGGCGACCAATTGAACACTGTAAGCCCAAGTTTTTAGAAATAAAGGCGTGTGAATTTTTGCGGTGTCATTATAAAGAGCCCTTCATTCTGCACATCAATTTTCTTGAGCCGCACATGCCTTTCTTTGGTCCGCTGGACAACGAGCATAAGCCGGAGGAGGTGAATTTGCCTGCCAACTTCAGTGACCCTTTGGAAGAAAATGAACCTCTGCGCTACCGGGTGATACGGGAGTATTGTCAACAGAAGTATGGCCACCAGGAGAAAGACATACGAAATCTGATCGCCCGATACTGGGGTTTGGTCACACAGGTGGACCGCAGTGTAGGTGCTATTCTTGCAACACTGGATAACCTTGGATTAGCTGAGAATACTATTGTCGTTTATACAAGCGACCATGGTGACATGATGGGCTCACATCATATGGTAGAAAAAAGCGTCATGTACGAAGAAGCGGTCAAGATTCCATGGCTAATGCGGATTCCACAGATGAAAGGACGAGGCTATGTGATCAAAGGCCGCGCCAGTCATATAGATATGGTGCCGACATTGCTGGAGTTAATGGGTAAACAGTGGGCTGGGCGTTTCTCAGGCCAGAGCTTGGTTCCGATGATTAAGAATCGTAAGGGTAGCCGAGATCATGTGTACATCGAGTGGAATCCTAATAGTGGTGCTGTTAAGGTAAAGAAAGGCGGCACAAATCTGGCTTCTAAGGAAGAACTCAAACATATTGAGAACGAACACAGCCGAGCAGTTATATCACCTGATGGCTGGAAGCTGTGTCTGAGTGATGTGGACAAATGTCAGCTATTCAATCTGGTTGAAGACCCAGGTGAAACTATCAACCTTTTTGACTCTG
>JAUXAC010000132.1 GCA_030615035.1 Dehalococcoidia bacterium
GTGAGCTGTCGAGCAAGCTTAGCCGGGGATACCCGAATGGGGTAACCCGCTCAGGTAAACCCTGAGCACCCCCAGCTGAACACATAGGCTGGGAGGAGGTAAGCAGGGGAAGTGAAACATCTCAGTACCCTGAGGAAAAGAGATTATTCCCTGAGTAGTGGCGAACGAAAGGGGAAAAGCCCAAACCTTATAAGCTAAGTGGTTCTAGGGCCTAAGCTTATGGGGTGTTGTAAGTCAGGTAGGACTGAACCTGGAATAAGTCAAGGAGTTACCAACCGAACCCTAGTCGAAGGTCTCTGGAAAGAGCCACCACAGAAGGTGACAGTCCTGTAAACGAAAGGGGTAGGCTCCTTACCTGTACTTGAGTACCACGGGACACGAGGAATCTTGTGGGAAGCTGCCCTGACCACAGGGCAAGGCTAAATACCCTTGATGACCGATAGTGAACCAGTACCGTGAGGGAAAGGTGAAAAGTACCCCGAGAGGGGAGTGAAATAGACCTGAAACCGTGTGCCTACAAGCAGTCAGAGCCCGTCTTAGGGCGGGTAATGGCGTGCCTATTGAAGAATGAGCCGGTGAGTTGATCTGTGTGGCTGGTTAAGCAATTTTCATTGCGGAGCCAAAGCGAAAGCAAGTCTTAATAGGGCGATTTAGTTGCACGGATCAGACCCGAAGCCGGGTGAGCTACCCATGGCCAGAGTGAAGCTTCGATAAGCTCGAAGTGGAGGCTCGAACCTGTCAGCGTTGCAGAGCTGTAGGATGAGCTGTGGGTAGGGGTGAAATGCCAACCGAACCCGGAGATAGCTGGTTCTCCCCGAAATGCATTGAGGTGCAGCCTCAGGTATTAGTTAATGGAGGTAGGGCACTGGATGGACTCGGTGGGAGAGTATCCCGTCAACTCCAACCAAACCACGAATGCCATTAACCTTAAACCTGGGAGTGAGACTGTGGGGGATAAGCTTCATAGTCGAGAGGGAAACAGCCCAGACCATCAGCTAAGGTCCCCAAGAGCAGGCTAAGTGGGCAAGGAAGTAAGATTGCCCAGACATCCAGGAGGTTGGCTCAGAAGCAGCCATCCTTTAAAGAGTGCGTAACAGCTCACTGGTTGAGTGGTCTTGCGCCGACAATTTAACGGGGCTAAAGTCTGCCACCGAAGCTATGGCTCCCCGTTTATCGGGGAGGGTAGGGGAGCGTTCCACAGCTGTGAAGCCGCTGCGTGAGCAGCGGTGGAGCGAAGGGAAGTGAGAATGCCGGCATGAGTAGCGTAAGGTGTGTGAGAAACACACCCACCGAATACCTAAGGTTTCCTACGGAAGGTTAATCCGCGTAGGGTTAGTCGGGCCTAAGCCGAGGCTGAAAGGCGTAGGCGATGGACAACGGGTTATTATTCCCGTACCGCTTCTGTGGAGGCAAAGGAGGGACACGGAAGGGTAGGCTAAGCGTGCCTAATGGACATGGTGCGTCCCCTACTATAGGTGATGCTGGGGCAGGTAAATCCACCCCGGATGTTAAGCTGAAGGTAGGGGGAAGTTGAGGGGAAACTCAAGGCGACTTAGCTGAGCCCAGGCCGTCAAGAAAATCTTCGTTGCCGGTGAAGCAGGAGCGCCCGTACCGCAAACCGACTCTGGTAGGTAGGGATAGTATCCTAAGGTGATCGAGATAACCCTCGTTAAGGAACTCGGCAATCTAGCCCCGTAACTTAGGGAGAAGGGGTACCCTCTATTTGAGGGTGACACTAAAGTGGTCCAAGCGACTGTTTAACAAAAACATAGGTCTCTGCTAAAGCGCAAGCTGAAGTATAGGGGCTGATACCTGCCCAGTGCTGGAAGGTTAAGGAGAGGTGTCATGATATTTATATCGGCAGCACCGAACTGAAGCCCCAGTGAACGGCGGCCGTAACTATAACGGTCCTAAGGTAGCGAAATCCCTTGTCGGGTAAGTTCCGACCCGCACGAATGGTGTAACGACTTGGACGCTGTCTCAACGAGGGACTCGGCGAAATTGAAAT
>JAUXAC010000125.1 GCA_030615035.1 Dehalococcoidia bacterium
GCCCCGAGGCTGACTACCAAGCCCCAGTCCCCTGGCCTTACATCTTCATCCATAAGTAGTTTGGCAACTATCCCAATGCTGGAACTGCTACAATTCCCAAACAGCCTTAATACTTCTCTGGAAAGTGCCATCTTTTCCTCAGGGATCCCCAGCTTATCCCTGAGGTTATTGAGGACCGCACTCCCCCCTGGGTGGATAACCCACCACCTTATATCGTTTAGTCTCAGAAAATGTCTCTGTAGTATCTTCTCAACGGGGGGTCGCACTACTGAAGGAACTATCTTTGGTATCTGCCGTGACAGTAATACCCTCAGCCGTCCATCCTGCCAGACAAAGCCTAGGTGCTTCAGGTTCTCAGGGTCGAAGTAAGTCTCAAAGTCCACAAGGTATGGGTGGCGGGGGTCATCATCAAAACCTATGAGAGCAGCCGAAGCACCATCGCCGAAGATAGCATTGGCTCTTAAAAGTTCCCACTCCCCGCTGGGGTCAGGCTCAGGCTCGGGGAAATGGCAGACGCTGCAGATTTCACATGATATGGCAAGGGATTGCTGCCCCGTTGCTAGAGTGTGGTGGTAGGCTCTCCACAAGGATGGTGCCGCCCCCTCGCAACCAGTTCCCAGAATAGGCGTGTAGACGACATTGGGTGAGAACCCGAGCTCAGAATGAAGACGGTGCATTATACTAGGACACTCATAACCAGTACAGCTTGCAAAGCTAACCGAACCAATCTGAGACGCATCTCTCTCATCGAGACAGGCCTTCACCGCCTTCCTGGATAATGAAATAGCTCCTTTTTTATATTCCTCACACGCCTGCTGCCAGGTGAGTTCAGTCTCGAGGGGAAGCCAAAGATGCCTCTTGTCGATATTAGCATTAAGGAAAATGTTCCGGAAGTGTCGTGGATAGTGTAATGCCTCAAAAACTTCTTCTTGCCTAAAACTCTGCTCGGGCACCGCAAACCCTATAGAAATAATCTTAACTTGACTCATTTGCTTCAAACTAGCCTCCTATAATTTCTCCGATGGGAGATCAAATATCAATTCTGGTGCGTCTGGAGGGCATTACCCGATAATCCTCGCTTGGCTCTTCTCCAAGAGCTTTCAGAATCTTCCTCAAAATAGCGGGGTCATTCACCCTGTCTAATATTTCCTCTTTAATACATTCGCTAAGTTGTCGGGGTCCTTGCTGTTCGCACTCTGTCCGGTGAGGGCATTTAGCGCAAACACAATTAGCGGGGTACTTTTGCCAGTAGGGGGCTCCTGCTTCAATATAACCCAAGTTATGGTTAAAGAATGGACACCTTTCACAGTATTCCTTAGTCATTATTTTCATAAGATTCCTGCTTGAAATCCCCCTAGCCTCCTATAATCTCTCCGACTAGTAGCAAAACTGGGTATAGTGCTGCCACTATAACGAGAATGCCCCCCACCTTTCTGAAGTTTGCTTTCAGCAGCACCAGGCAGGCGATGAAGCCGGGAAAGGTTAAAAAGGTAAGTGCGGTCATTGGAGATAGGATATCTACAGCGATTAAAAAGACCTGGTAGACGAACACGAACAGAAACCAGGACATTAGATACCATTCAAGGCTTATGTCGTATTGCCACACCTTGTAGGCCAAGCTTTTAACACCCTTCTTTAAGTTGGCTTCGGCATCCGGCCATTCGTCGAACGCCAGACCGAGGTAAGCTAGTATTACTGCAACTGGGATGCTCACTATTAGGCCGGTGATCCATGGGGGGCTGGGGTTAACTGAGAACATACCAAGTAAAACTGGTATCGGGCCGACTCCAACAGCAAGGGCGGTCTCGTGGGTCCAGTTGAATTTCCCCCAGGCATACCAGAATGTAATCAGCATACCGGCAAAGCCTAGGGGCAAGATAATCCAGGAGACATTTATCGCCAGATATATTAGAGGGGCGAGGGCCAGAACATACCAGCCGGTGGCATTGAGGGCTACCTCTTTTAAGCTGACAATGCCGAGAGCTATAATACTCTGTCCTCCAGCGTAATCCTTCTCAGCACTGCGCTCTCCAACTTCACCTTGGTCTAACCCACTTTTCCAATCCAAAAAACTGTTGAACGAATGCCCGCCGGCCATAATTAGCAGACC
>JAUXAC010000032.1 GCA_030615035.1 Dehalococcoidia bacterium
GTGTGTGGGTGTGTGTTCTTTCTGTGTGTGTGTGTGTACCCTAGTACGGTGGATTCTTTTGGGGTGTTTTGGCCTACATTGCTGTAAAGACTGGTGTAAGAGGTGTAGAATACCCACAAAATTTGGTGGGGAATTGGGGAATTTGGGTGAATTATAAGCGATGAGGGGGAGAAGAGCCTGCTCCCCCTCACCTAAAGGAAGTCCTTCGACCAGCTACTATCCGGAGTCAGACTATGCTGGTTAGCCCTACAACAGCGGGAGAACCACCGCTACTCCTGCCTGCACAACGTAAGTTGATGTTGGCTTACTACCCCTTTCGAAGCGAAGGTCGGTGAATCATTCGGCGGAGCACCTGTCGGTACTCCGCCTTAGAATTGACCCGACAGCCGATATTCGACCCTCGACTGTCAGCTTCCTATGCAAACCAGGAAGGCTTCTTGGCTTTATAAGGTGCGTAAGGCTTCCAGCGCATATTGCCGGTCTTGGTGCGGACCATTCGGCCCTTGGCTCGTTCAGCTTTAGCCTTGGCCTTGGGACCGGCTTCGGCTACGACCCTAGCACGGTCTTCTCTTGTAGTCCTAGCTCTAGCTGCGGCTCTCTCTTCCCTTAGGGTCTTTCTCAGGGACTTAACCTTGGTTTCTACAGTCATACTTTCCTCCTTTCATCCTATCTCTCCAAAGTACTTAGCCTGCTGCTCAGGAGATGCTTCGCCAATGGTTAGGTCTCTATCCTCTTCTTCGACTGGTGGTCTAACAGGTGCAGATGGTCTTAGGACTGGTGGCCTTGTCGGCGCAATGGAAGCGTCTGAAACGTCTGGAGCAACGCTTCCTATGTTGATTAGACTTCTAAGGCTACCCACGGCACTTGCATAGGATACGTTTAGAGTATTAACTATAACTTGAACTGCATCTTCCTGGCTAAAATTGTCTGCACCAAATGCTCCTTCTAAGGCGTTGAAGGCTTCATTATCCATCTTCGGCGGCTCTGCAAGCGTATATCTCATTGGTCACCTCCTAGAATATCTTTAGGAATCCGGTGTCTTCTAAGTCCCTCGCGTTAGCAGTGGCAACCCAACCTTTTTCCTTTAGGATAGCGAGTACCTGTCTGACTACTAATGGGTCTAAGTTAAGCTCCCCAGCAATCTCATCGTCTCTCATCGGCCCGTCGGCTAGAAGAGGCATGACTCCTGTATTGTCCTGCTCTGCATATTCTCTTCCCATTGCTGTTAGCTTGTAGAGGCCTGCTTGGACTGCTTTGACTATTCCTCTAAGAGGGGCTAGTTGCTGTCGTATTCTCTCGCCTCTGAGTTTTCCCTCTACTGCTTCTCTGGCTAGTCTCGCTGCCCTTTCGGCTTGGATTGCTGATAACTCAGAGGTGCGCTCCTTAGTAAGGGCTGTCTCGGCTGTAGCTCTCTGCTGGAGCATGGCCGAACGTCTTCCTGAAACGTCAGTGGCGAATGTAGCTTCTTCAGCTCTCCGCTTACCTCGTAGCTCAAGCTCTTCTACTCTCGCTGTTTCTTTCTTTTGTTTCTTCTCGGTACGAACTTCATAGCCTCCGCCTCTTTCCTCCCACCTCTTTCTAAACCACGCAATGGGATTCCAGTTATGAGCTACGATGACAGCTCTGTAGCCACCGTCTGGGTCTGGACCTCTCTGTAGCACTTTAATGGGCTCTAAGCCTGTCTCTGAAGCATACTCCTGCATCTCATCAATCATCATACTAAGTTCATCTTTGGTGGGTGCCTGGAGAGTTGCGGTGATTTCTCGGCCTTGAAACTTTTCCCCTACCATTGTTACCTCCTTCTTAGCATCTTGCTTAGGAAACTCCTTTCAGACTCCTCTGGGGCTATTAGTCCAGCTTTCAGAAGTCTTCCGATTGAAGACATAGATTCACTATGAGATAGACCAGTAAATTGAGAGATGGTGGTAACGTTGCCTGTAGCATCTTCTCGAAAGGCCTGCAGTGATAGAGCATCATTAGGACGGAGTTCTCCAGGGTCTGCTTGCTGGCCTCTAGGTGTTATTACATAATTCTTCACTTCAACCTCCTAGTTTAGGTAGATTAGACCTTCCAGGAACTCCTCATCGAAGTCGCCTTCCATATAGACTCCATAAGGTACTAATTCATTCTCCAAATACCAAGTTATGAGCCAGCCGGGAGTTAGTTTTAGCATGTCCGGCTTGAAGATTTCAGCTAGCTGCTTGTTAGTTAATTCAAGGCTCATGGCTTATGCTTCACCCTTTCCAAAGCTTTATCGGCGTCCTCACCTCTCCTCATCATCTCTGCTTTCATTATGCGCGTCGCTTTGGTCAGGTCTTTCGTCTCGAGTTCGAAGATTTCCCCGTCGTCTAGTGCGGCTAATCTCTGGTCTGCTTCTTGAGCTGTATAGAAGGGACCTAGAGCGGCCTTTTTACCCTCTTTGGTAATACCCCATACGTAAAAGTATTTTGTGATGAGGGGCATCACCCTAGCTTCAAGTGCCTCTTGTGAGAACTGCCCAAAGAACCTCTCAGCAGACTCCTCTGCAGCCTCTGGGTTGGAGTGGTCCAGCCTTACTCTTCTAAATTTTCTTCTTGGTCTAATTCTAGTTTCAAAGTCATCGTTTGGCATGTTTAATCCTCCAAATTCTTCTAATCCCAAAGAACAGGCATGGTAATCCCACGATTATCCAGAATGCGTCAATCCAGTCCCATTGGTGGGAATGTAAGACGGTTAGGACCATAACTAGATAAAGCAGTAGGGTGAAGCCACCAAACAGAACCAGGACTGTTCCTAGTTTCATAATAGCCTTATTCCTGTTATGGACGGTGATGTCTCTTGCCTTTTTCCCAATTTCTTTTGAGCTCTCTTCTTTCTAGTTCTAAGTTCCTCCTCACCCAAAGCTTCTGCTTCTAAGGCTCCCATACGTCTCCATGAAGGCCTAACCTCCGCGTGTCGAGCTCCGGGTAGAGGAATGTACAACTTCTCTTCCAGCAGTCTACGAACATTCGCTCTTGCTCTATCAGGTAGATGAGTTAGTATCTCCTCCACTCTCTCCTTATTGACGTCAATACGTTTCTTACCTTCACCTTTGTATTCAGTTTTGGTTAGACCCGCATCCTTAATCCCTTGGGCAATCTCCTCCGCAGTCATCCCACTTAGGCGTTGAGTTAGAGTTCTTTCTCCGAAGTCTCTCAGAGCTTCAGTTTCATACTTGCCTATTAGAAGCTGTTCAAGTGAAGTACCGAACTTCAGTCCCGCTACTCCCAGTGGAGCTTCCTTAGTGGGGATGCTCATTCCCTTCTCGGGCCCTACTATTCTTGTTCCTACATCTGTTTTCATACCTCCTCCTTTGAAGGCTATATTTCTACCACTATCGGTGATATAGATGTCTACGACACCCAGGTCTACTGAGACGGTTTCTGGCACCCTGGCTTCGGGCTCACCAATTAGCTGTATAGTCTCTCTAGGAGTCCTCATCTCGGTGCGTACTGCACCGGCAGGAACTTTATTGATTAGTGTTATTGGCTTGGGTTGTTTCCAAGGCGGTGGGATGTACTTCCAAACAAAGCCCTGCCTCCAAGCTATAGAACCTGGCGGAATGCGTACTTCTCCTATCCCTACCACCTCTGGAGGTGCTGGGGGAATACGTGGAGGTACTTTGGGAGGCTTGGGGGGAGTATACCTTGGAGGTCTTTCAGGAGGAACGTACGGAGGCCTCTCTGGTGGCACATAGGGGGGTCGCTCTGGGGGTACATACGGAGGTCTATAAGGGGGACGATAAGGTGGCCGCTCAGGGGGTAGGTACTCATAGGGAATCTCGGGCGGCCTCTCGTACTCCTCTAGAGGTCTATACTCAATTATCGCAGGCGGTGGGATTCTCTCGACTAACCTTTCAGGTATGGCCTCTCTAGGGATGAATCGCCTAGCTTCGACTGCCTCTTCTCTTGGCACACCTCTAGCTAATCCTACTTCCAAGAGCTTAGTATAGTAACCTATGTATGCTCTTGTATAGTCACCCCTCCGACGAATCTCTGGGAGGTACTCATCAAAGAGACTAGCATACCTGCCGAGTTCTTTCTTAAGAGTAGCATCAATCAGCTGCTTTTCTAGTCTTCGCATAATTTCTGGGTACTTCTCCAAGCCCTTCAGTTTCTTGAATGCTTCCCTAAATTCGGCCTCGGTTCTGTAGTCAGCCTTTACAAGCTCATACTGCCTTCTGAGATACTCTTTACCTTCGGTTGTTTTTAGCCAGTCGCTTATTGTCTTAGCTGCCTCTTTCGGTGCTTCCTTGGCTAATTCAATTGTTACTGCTCTGCGTCTACCATGTATTAACTCAGCTAAGTCACCAAGTGCGCTTTCATTCCTTAAGTAGTCCAGAAGTTCAGGCGTTCTAACTTCTCTACCTTCAGTGACTAGCTTCTTTAAGGCTTCCATTCGACCTTTCCAACCCAAGAAAAAGTCGTAGGTGGCATTAACAGATGCGTTTGCTCTAATAGACAAGACCTGTCTTGTGGACAAACCTTTATATCCTTCTAAGCCTAAGCCTTTCAGTACATAGCGTTGAATGGAGTAAGCTCCCATTACTATGTTCGCCGAAATGCCCTTACCTCCAGGTCCTGGAACTTCAGTGTAGGGACCTATAGTCGTCATTTCCAACTCAATACCCCTCATATACTCTTTGAATGGTGGGTAAGCGCCTGGAGCAACACCTTTATTGTAGGCTTCCCCAGCCAGTCTTCTCATTTCGGCTAGGTTCTCAGCTCTCATTATGTTCTTACCTAAAGGTTTGAAACCTTCAGGACCAAGGTAGACCTCAACCACTCCAGGTCTAACCATTCTCTCACCAGAGGCGCTCATCTCAGCGAATCTTCTAGCTAATTGGGGGGAGCCCCAAAGGATTTGTTTACCTGGGTTAGCTGGGTCGAACTTAGTTATGTCAGGTACTCCGGAGAAAAGAGTGTTCGGTGCAACCCTCTGATAAGCAGTGCCGAGAACCTTGAGTCGAATCATTCCATCGCCTACTGGGACTTCAACGTAGTACTCACCCCACTTGCCAGGTTCACCTTTGCCCTCGAGTAGGAGCCTTATTGCTTCTTCTGTAGCACCCCTCATTTCCATATCTAACTTCTTACCGAAAAGTTCCGTTGGAGTCCTGACTATACTGTACTCAATTGCCATTCCTCTCTCGGCGATGTACTTAGGAACGTTTAGTCTAGCCCCTACACCTTCCGCTAACTTAAGTAAGCTCTTGGGTCCTATGACGAAGCCAGCTACCCAGCCGGTTGTGAGAAATGGGTCTGCTTTGAACTTCTTAGGTATTTCTGTCATAACGAAGGCAACCAGACCAGCTGCGACTAAAGCAGCAAAGGTGTCGGCTTCCTGTTCTGGAACTTTATCAACTAAGTGCGCAGCTAGTGTAGGTATCATCGCAACGAAAATAGGAGCAGCTACTAAGGCCCCTACTACTAAACCACCCGCGAATGCAGCAGGTTCTGAGACAACAGCAGGTACGTCCTGTCCTCTAATCCATTCGGCGCCCTTGCTAGTGTACCCAAATGTCTTATCAACGACGTCCATCATAGCGCCTTCCCACTCGACTAATGTAACCTGGGCAGGGACTGAATATCTCAGTAAGACATGCGCCTTCTTTGCATCAGTTAAACCTTCAAACGTCTTGTATCCAAGCTGTTTTGCCCAGTAGTCCTGTTTATCTGCTGGGAGCTTCTGAAAGATTTCCCACTTTCTCTCCAATTCAGAGGCCTTAGAGCCCTCTACGAGTATAGCAGCAGTATAAACAGACGGTGCAGTTCTAGCTGCAAGAGTCAATATCTGAGTTGCTAAGCTCGGAATCTTGCTAACAAGCGGAACTCTCGCAAGCATACCAATTGTAAAAGCTGGAGGCGAAATGAACAAAGCAGGAATAGATACCGCAAGTGCAGCCGTTTCAATAAGTGGACGCATCGGGACGTCTGCTCTAGTCATCAAGTCAAGTGGATGGGGTTCGCCCGGTTCGAGTGTTCCTTCAGCTCTCCTCTTCTCAAAGTCAGCGATTATGCTAGCTCTATCTGCCCCATCTATAACTTCGCCTTTGTACCACCAGAGAGCAGTGGGTTCACCCCTCTCGGCATGCCATACAGCAAGCTCCTTAATGTTATCAATGGGACGCATAACCATACCGACGACTTCGGGTGGGAGCTTCTCTCTGGTCATCAAGTCTAGAGGATGTCCACCCAAGTCAAACCACTCTCTAGAGTACATCCGTCCAGTACGGATGAGCTCATCTCTTCTGGCCTCATAGTCCTTAATGATTTGACTTCGCTCATCACCAGTGACGAGCTTTCCTTCGTACCACCATCTAATCTCTGGTGGAGCAACTCCTGGAGGAAGCGGGACTGCTCCCATCTGCTTCCGAGTGTCAGCAACTACGTCTTCACCAAACAACAAGTTAAGGTATTTATCGTCAACGTCCGCAACTATTGCCCCTGCCAGGTTATACAAGCCATCTGGAAGCCGGAATTCTATGACTGCAGCTCGGGCTTCATCTAGCTTAGTTCTATACTCAGCAGGTGTTACCTTTCCGGGTGTACCTGGAGGCCCAAGCATTGGAAACTTTTGGTAGAGCTCTTCTCTCTTTTCATAGTCTTCCCAAGAGACCTTAACGAACTCATCCTTAGCATAGTCGTATATCATTGGGAGCTCTTCATAACGTTCTCTAGCTTCTACAGCCCATCCAGGTATTATTCTACTATCTTCAGCTACTGTTCCCTTCTGATAGATACCAAGCTTAATCGCTCCATCGACATAGGCCTGCCCTTCAAGCCTACCTAGGTTCTTTAGGTCGATACGCGTTAACTTAATAGGCAAGCCTCTATAATCATAAACAGTAATAGGACCTTCCTCTATCGCCTTAAACTCCTCTCTATAATACTGATATTCAGACTTAGTGCCTATAAACTTCCTACCCTTCATCTTATCCGCCCACTTCTCACTGAACCCAGTCCAAGGGTCAATAGCTAGAGCCCCTGAAATTGGTTTAACAATTGAAACACCAGTAGGTGGAGTATAGGGAATATCAGGGAGTTTAGCCTCAGGGACAGCTAACAGCCTAGTAACTTCCGCTATTTGCTCAGGAGTACCAGGCTTATAGTATACTTCACCAGTATAAGGGTCCTTGACAATGACTAAGCCCTCAGTAGGTGATGCACCAACGACTAGTGGAGGAGGTCCGGGAGCAAGTTCTCTAAGAGGCTCTTCGACGGGTGGAGGTTCTGGTAACCCATATTCCTCTCCAGGTATAATTACCTCCTTCTTAGGTTTGTAAGGAGTCGGTAATACTTCACCTGGAGGAGTAGGAGGTTCAGGCAATCCGTATTCTTCACCCGGTACCATTTCCTCGCTTGAAGGAGTCATAACCGCTGGTGGTCCAACTAACTGTTCGCTTGGCGGTGTTGGTATTTTAGCCATTATATGAACTCCTTAGAAAGCACTTCATAAAGGAGGCGGTCCCATTTAGGACCGCCTCCAAACTGCTGCCGTTTAGGCAGCGCCCCTCACTTTGGTTAGGAGCATGAAGAGACCAACGATTACGACGATACCTATCACCGTGGGTATCAGGATGAACATCGTAATTGTGGCTGTGTCCCAACCGCTAGTATCCTGGCCCATGATGATTTTCATCGACACCGCGATGGCTATGGCACCCAGCAAACCAGCTACCAAGGCATTAATTATGGTGTTTGTCAACCCTATGTAACCTCCTTAACTTATTTAGGCACCCCACCTATATGAGTTCCCACTGACTATAGCTTAGCACTTTTAAGTCTTGGACACAACGCTGATGATATCAGGCAATCCCTTCCCTCATTATACCATAAAAATCACTTAGACACAACATTGATAATATTAAGCTTCTATAAAGACCTCTGGTGTCTGATGTTGATGATAGCCAAATAGAAGAACTATCATCACCATTGACTTTGAGTCAAAGTAGCACTAAGCTATAAGCAGATTAAAGAAAGGAGGTCGAAAAAATGCCGCTCACCCAAGCACAGAAGGATGCAGCCAAAGCACGCCGAGAGCGAATCATGGCTGCGGCCAAAAAGGGAGGCTACGTTCCACAAAAGAGAGTAGGCCTGGGTCTTACTATTAAAAAGGTAAGCAGGACCGGCACCACCTACTACTACACCCCATGGAAGACGCTTACCCCCGAACAGAAGCGCAAACGGATTGAGTACGGTAAGAGATACGCTGCCGAACAGAGACGTATGGCACGGGCTTACCGTGAAGAACACGGTATGGACTAATTTGCGTGACGGCCTAAGGAAAGGAGAGCTTGGAGCTCTCCTTTCCTATTATTACCTAACTCCAGCACTTACCTACACTCATATCAACTTCGAAAGGCATATCAGTCCTTAACAACTCCTGAGCGCGCCTGCTACAAAACTCCTTAATCTGTGGTATTAACACATCTGCTTTGCCCTCGTCTATTGACATCAGTATAGAGTCGTGCGTTGGGAGTAGTGGTAGTACTAAGTCGCGGTCAAACCCATTGTAGATGCCTATCATAATAAGTAGGTTCGTATCTGTCGCGGTTGACTGAATATCAAAGTTACGCGCTTCGTGCTCAACCTCCTTAACATTATCAAGTGTAATCAGCCCCCACCTTCTCTTCCTACCATAGTAAGACCTGACCTCACCCGTCTCGTGTACCTCTTTAACT
>JAUXAC010000023.1 GCA_030615035.1 Dehalococcoidia bacterium
TGCTTGTTCCTCCGCTGATAAGACTGAGAATGCGCCCCTGGGGAAAGCTGATGTAACTTCAACGGGCATTAATTCTGCTGGGTCAGGGCTTTCAGTTATCGCTTCGTGTATGATGGGACTAATCATCCACTCACTCCTTCAAGTGCAAAAGCTCCTTTGTTTTTTGAATAAGCTCGGGTGATAAAACCTCTTGTGGCAACCCATGAGTGTGAGCGCAGCAGCCGTCGCCATCCTCGTAAACGATATGTGCGTATCTGCTATCTTCCCTTATCGCCCAAGCCATGAGCTTTTTCCCAACGGCAGTGACGTGCATCGCAAGCTCGGAGTGGGGAACATTAAGGCTCTCTTCTTTGACTAAACTCCTCACGTTTATTGGGTATAAAGCTGCAGGGTATTTCTCGCCGCGGATGGCGAATATCTGGTCGGCAAAAGTCATTCCAGCTAGCAAGCACTTGGTTTTACAGTCGCCTTCCATCTTCCCACCTCCTTTTTTGGCTCTTATCATAGCCCACCAAGTCAAAAACTGGGCGGGTTGCCCCGCTGGGCAATGGTTTCTCTCTCCCTCTTTCTTTTCTCAATGAATTGCCGTATCGAGTCCCTTACCTGCTCGCAGGTCTCGCACTCCTCCTCGGGAATTGCCCACAGCCGGCCAAGAAACTCCTCGGTAACGGCGCTTGCCCTGGCCGCCGCCTGCTCCATGGTCTCGACATCCTTTATGGCGGTGATGGCATGCCTCAAATCCCTCGACTGCTTCAGTGTCCAGTCGGCGAGTTCCTTCTCCGCCCCTTTGAGTTTGACAATCTCATCCGGGGCAAGGTCGATGCGCTCCATGATGTTAAGCTCATCCAGGGCAATGCGCACTCGCCTGGTGACCTCGGAATCCTTGACGCCCTTATCCCGGGCAAACCTTATTCCCTCGGAAAGGGCTGATGAGGTGACAGAGAGATGGTCGCGGCTGCAGGGAATGCACGCCGTGCCTGCGGCAACCGGGCTGGCTGCTGCCACAGTCTGCTCTAAAGGCGGCTCCTGGGTAGCAACGGCCATCTTCCCCTCGGAAGGGGGTTTATTTTGGCTCTGGTGCTCAGCCAAGCCAGTCGCAAAGTCCTGCAGTGCCTTGGCGTCATCCCGCGGCGGGACCAATATCCGCTCGAAAGGGATGCGGTTAATCAGAGACCCGATTACTGGCCACCAGTTAAACATCCTAGTTTTATCCTAAACCCCCGACTTTGTTTTGTCAATAAGAGCGAAGGAGGTTGACAGTTGTTGGCAGAAGCGTTAAAATTGTTGGCAAAAGGAGGTGGCTTATGGCGACGAAGGAAAAAATACTGGAAATTCTGGTTGGTGAAACCGGGTCGGTCAATCAAGCCATGCTCTCCGAGAAGCTGGGCGAGCCCATCAGCAGCTTCACCACCCAGCTGGGGAGAATGGTGCAGCAGGGACTGCTTGAGAAGAACGAGCAGAAGGAGTACACCGTCACCGAAGAGGGGCGGTCCAGCGCTTTAAGAGCGGCCGAGGCGGCCAAGCTAGCCGGGTTCATCCCACCGGATGAGACTTTGATACCGACGGAGGAATCCCTCAAAACCACCGAGTACCAGCAGTTCATCGAAATGGGCCGAATAACCGGTGTGGTGCCGATGGCCCTTATTGCCCAGGTTGCCAACCACATCTGGCGTGGCGGTGACTTCCGTGACTTGACCTGGGTGTGGAAGGGCTTGACGGAGATGGGAATAAGGCCAGACCTTGCCCAGAGGTGGTTCCACTCCTGGCGTTCAGCCCTGCACCAAGCGGTTCCCGCAGAGTTGGCAAACGTGGTTGGTCTGCCCCAGACGACAGCGGAGAAAGCCACCGCCAAAGGGGAGGCAGCCGGCAAAGGCAAGAGAGACTACATCCTCGGCCCCAATGACGCCCCGCTTTATGTTGGCGAGGGTCTGGGAGATATGGACTATGAAGATGCGGTCAGGCTATCGACAGTCAGAGCAGCCGCCCTGGCTCGTGGCGTGCCCCAGGGACAACTTGGGCAGCCGGCAACTCCCGGCACCATGGCCGATGAGGTAATCAAAATAATTAATGCCTTCAAGGAGACTATGGGGCCGCAGACGAAGGGAAAGTCCTACATCGTCAAGCCTGGGGAAGAAGGCTATGTGGTGGAGGAGGTTGAAGAGGGAAAGCCAACTTTGATTGCCACGCCGGGCAAAGGCAACACTAATCCCTCGCCCAGCTTCCTGATTGACAGTCAAGGAAATGTCCAAGAGATAGCTCCTGGGCACCCCGTGGTTATTAAGCAGGCGGCTCCGCCATCATCCCCGCCCGCTAAAACCTATATCGTCAGGCAAACGGCTGAAGGGATGGTTGCTGAGGAGTTTGATGTTGGCAAGCCAATCATAATAAATGCGCCTTTGCCTTCACCTGGCTCCAATCTGCCACCTATGCTGCCGTTTCCAGTCATTGGTGACGATGGCCAGCCGGTCTACGATAAGGACGGCAAGCCTGTCTATGCCAACATAGAGCCAATGATGAAGTGGATGGGGTTTCAGAGCGATCAGCGGAGGGCTGAGGAGCGCCATCAAGCCCTTATGGCTACGGCCAAGACATTTAGGGAACACGTTGGCGATTTGGCAATGGGCATGAAGGCGGCGGCAGAAGAGAAAAAGCTAGGGAGCAAACCACCTGCACCCCCACAGGCACAGACATTTGAATGCGTTGACTGCCATACCACGATTAGTCTACCTGCAGGATGGGCAGGTGAGAATGTTAAATGTCCAGTCCCGAGTTGCGGTCGGGAGTACACCAAAGAGGAGCTGCTGGGGACATGAGCTTTATGGCACGCACCGCCAAGCACTTCCTGGCAATAAAGGCAGCACGCTTCTTCAGGCAGGAATTGGAGAAAGCGGGGCTGGATAATCTCAAAATGCTGGCTGAGGCTGGCAGCAGCATCGTGGGCACTTATCTTGACTATTGCTCTGCTGAGGAAAAGGCGCAAATCAAGCGAGACCTCGGTACTCTGCTGCAGATGGGGGTGACTCCTGACATGGTATTTCAGGAGTTGATTAGACAAATGCCAGAGCTGGCCCCCATAATTGAAGAAAAAGAGGGCTACAAAAAGTCTGAGGTGGATAAGTTCCTCTCGTTTCTCAAAGAATAAGACTTGCGTTCTGAAATAAAATAGCATAAGATTTAAGCGAAAAGGGGCTGACAAAGGTCAGCCCCTTTGTTTTAAGGAGGAAGGAAGCCAAGAAGGAGGGATAGATTATGAACGGATTACTTGACCGACTGCAGCAGCAGCAAGTTGCTCCTAGGCTGGCTCTGGGCGTGCCTCAAGTGTTTCAGGAAGCATTTGGCATAGCTGCACTCCTCAACCCCAGGGCAACCATCGATGAGGTTGTCCCCACCAGCTTCAAGCCCGGTGACAGAATTGACTTGGCGGTATTCTACACGCCAAAAAACGATGAAGAGAGTCGGTGGCAGACAATGGTGGTCGTCAAAAAGAACGCGCAGGTGCTTGTCCAGGAGAGGACACACCACTACAGCATGGCGCCAGGGCAAATTAGTGCCGATTGCGACACCAAGATGACCATGCCCGATGAACCGGTTACCCTTGATATTGAGGTATGGGGTCACCCCGATTTCTTTACAACGGACACACCGTACTAATAAGGAGAACCAATGACTTGGGAACGTCTTGCTGTAGCTACTGTAAGTCCGTCCATTGGTCAGCTTAGCCCTATTGGTGTTGCCAGAGGAGCCTACACCGAAATCACCGAGATAGTAGCCCCCAGCAGCGCCCGAGCTGGCGATTGGGTGGATGTAACCATCAAGATAAAAAACATCTCGACTGCTACCGTCGGGGTATGGACGCTTGGCCTTTACAACTCCGTGGAGCGGTTTGTTGATTTTGAGGACTGGATTCCCGCCGGCTCAACCCGTGAATACATGGGCACATTTATCATGCCGGACAGGGATGTGACCATACACGCCTACACTTACTATCTGACTGAGGATGGCTATCGCTTCGATGATGAGGCGGAAAAGCGTGTCAGCCTAGCTGCTCCTCCTGAGGTCTACGCCGGGACGATAATTGGAATAGAACTCGAGCATGATGGGATTCAAGAAGGTCTTCCAGTTTATAACATCCCCCAGGGGCAAACAGCCCGGGTCCACGTCTGGGGGCGCAACGACATGGCCACCGTCCAGCGCTTGGGAATCCACTGGATAGTCAGAGACCCCGACGGCGAAGTGGTGGAAGATTATGAAGACTGGTCAACTCTAGGTTACCGGCAGGGCGCAGACCATAAGTTCAGCGGTGGATACTTCAACTTGGCTAAAGAGGGTACCTACACCGTAAACATAGCCCTGTCCATGAACCCCGCTGACCCCGAGATTGTTGACGACTATTACGGGACTCTATGCACCGTAGCTGCCGTGGCGCCGCCGCCGGAGGTGTGGGTCAAGCTGGCCACAAAAGCGATTACTTTAACCCCTGAAGTGGTGCCGCCGCCGGAAGTCTGGGAGAAGCTGGCCGAGAGACAGGTGACCATTACCCCTGAAGTGGTCGAGCTTGTCTGGGAAAAATTGGCCGAGAGACAGATCACGATAACCCCTGAAGTAGCGCTTATCTGGGAGAAGCTGGCCGAGAAACGAGTTACTATTACGCCTGAAGTGCTGGAGTGGCTTAAGCTAGCCAGCAAAACCATCACCGTCACCCCCGAAGTCGAAATCCCCCCAGAGTATGTCCTGATTCAGGAGACCATTTATCCCTGGGCATATACGTTTGAGGGGGATGCCGAGGTCTGCACGTTCGAGTTTAAGCTCACCCCGGAGCAGATCCCCGTTTATCCCTGGCTTGGCCAGAGAATTGTTGACTCATTCGTCAGCGAGCTGGAGAAGGAGGGCTCCAGGCTGCTTGAGCTGAGGGTCTACGAGGATACCACACCTACATTTTGGACCAACTACCGCGTTGAGGTGACCGCCAGCGCTTCCCCGATAGTATGGACGCCGATTATTATTGGTGTCCTAGCCATACTTTTCCTAGTTGCCATCATCTTTACCATCAGGGCGATTGATGAGGTCTTTTTCAAGCGCAAGGGACTCGATGAGGAAACCAAAAAGACGTTCGCCAGGGAGACCCTGATAGCGATGATACTCGACCTTGCCCCGGAGACGCCAGGGGAGACGCTGGAAGGAATGGCAGACCAGGAGCTGCGAGACCTCTTAAATGAGATACTGGTCAAGGTGGCGCCACCGATATCCCCCTGGGCAATAGCGGCTCTAGTCGGCGGCTTGGGTGTTCTGGGGGTTGGCGCCGCATTTGCCCTGAGCGCGGCTAAACCCGGGGGAACAAGCTTAAAGGAAAGAGGAGGGCACCACTCAAGCACCCCGACTTGGCCACGAAGCACCATTCCTGAACCCTACCAAACGATGGTCCGTAGAGAGCTGCGGAAGATACCGACCTGGAAAATCCAAGAGGCTTACGGCAAGTTGAAAGCTGGAGAGGCAACCGGCATCGAGCTGGTGGAGCGCAACAGGGCTTATGCCCTCAGTGCCATAGAGGAGATTTTATGGGAGAGGGGCAAGCTTCGATGAGGGACCAGGATGGCGGATAAGGAAGAGCTTGAGATAATCAAAGGAATCCTGCCGGTAGTCGGAATTGGCACCGTCATAGTTGTCGCTATTGCCTTCCTGGGGCGGGTTCTTACAGAGCGTAGAGCCTATGCTCAGGATGGCCAATACCTGGTTTCAGTCCGCTACCCCGGCCAATTAAATGACATACGTGAGTTTGTCCAGCCACATAATCCTGATGTAGTAGCTGTCTACTCTCAGTTCGGTCCTGATTACTGGACACTTTATGACTTCGTGTGCCGGAGTATAAATTACAGGCGAGATGTCGGCGAGTTCTGGCAGACGCCCAGTGAGACACTGAAAGGTGCCGGCGATTGTGAGGATACCAGTATTTTGCTCACGTCTTTGATAAGGGCAGGTGGCATGCCTGCTTATACTATTCTCGGCTCACTTCAAGGTTATGGGCATGCGTGGTGTGAGGTTAACAGTCAGCTTCTGGAGACTACCTTTACCGAGGCTAGACCCGTGGCGAATCCGCGAGAATACATAGGTCTTGTTTCTTTTAATGACTGCGATGTTTGCGAGGCTTATCCTGGCGCCCTGGATGATATCTTTAAGCTCAGGCGAGATGAGGCCAAAAAGCTCAATTTGATAGCGGAGGCAGTTAGATGAGAAGTTTTGACTGGGATAAGCCAGTACTGGGCAAGCTAACCGCTACTGATTTTGCTGAGGCAACTGCAGCAATGATCTCTACGACAATAACGTTTACCTTACTACTGCTATTCGGAGGAAGGTAGAGATGTTTCCAAGAGTCTGGAAAGCAATAAAGGCATTCAGGGAAAGGCGCTTTGTGATTTTGTTCTCAGAGTCGGAAAATGAAGCTGACCTTTGCGTGCCAGCTGCTGAGATAACTGCCGAAGCAATTTTGTTTGCTGCTAGGGTGGCCTCAGGGCTCCTGTGTCTTGCCCTGCCGAAACAAAGGCTTGAGGAGCTAGAAATAGACTCCGTACCTTCCAAATATCGGGCATACGATACCCCCTTCTACACGCCAGTGGACGCTAAGGAAGTCGAAGCTTCGGGTATTTCACCAAAAGATAGAGCATTTACCATCAGAAAAATAATTAACCCGAACACCAAGCCAGCTGATTTAGCTCGCCCTGGGCACATCCCGTTGCTTGGTGCTCACGTTGACGGGCTGATTGGTCGAAATGGCCATACCGAGGCGGTGGTTGAGCTGTCTCGGCTTGCCGGATTGTATCCTGGCGGTGTATTGTGTGAGTTGGTGAGCGATAGCGGCGACATGATGAACGCCAGAGAATTGAAAAGTTTAGCTAAAAAGTTTAATATTCCAATTGTCACCGTGGGCGCGTTAACACAATTTGCTAGGTCGCTTGTTTCTAAAAAGAAAATAACAGAGGCACTTGACAAAGTTTAGGAGATGGGTATAGACTTAAATTTGTAGGCCGTAGGGGCTTGCCGATGAAAGAATCGGCTCCTACGGCTTTTTGCTTTCATCGGCGGCTCCAAGGCTAATAAAAGGGGCTGACAACCTGGAAGGGTTCAGGGTCAGCCCCTTTTCCTTTTTCAGGTTGCCAGCCCCAACGCCAAGTCGATGGTGCGAAAAAATAAAGAGGAGGTAAAAGCTATGACACCGGAATTCGGAATTGCAGCACCAAGGACGGAGGAAATGACTAAGGTGGGAGCCGGAGTGATCGCCGGTTTGGCTACCGGCGTGGTCGAGGGGGCCACCGTCATGTTTGCCAAGGGGATGGGCGCCCTCGAACCTATCTTCAGCTGGGGAGTCCTACTGGGCGCACCAGCGGTAGGCATTGCCGGTGCCCTGTTCACCCGAGGCCTGATTAGTGACGCCTGCCAGGGAGTGGCCGCCGGCGGAACCGCCATCCTCGGTTACTCGATACCAGCAATGATAGCTCCTGAGATCTTTGGCCGGAAGACCCCCCTGACCCCAGAGCAGCGAGCTGCTCTAGCTGCTGGCAACAGCGTTAAGCTGCTCGGAGCGGCTCCAGCCGCGGCAGCCGCACTGGCGGCAAAGGCAGCTGGAATCAAGTCCTCAGTGGAGTTCTAGTAACTCCAAAAAAAAATAAGTCGAAAACCATTTGACTCTCAAATGGAAAGGAGATTATTCAAATGGAACATTACGAATTACGCCTACTAGCAGATTACCTGGGCGGCGCCCAGTTGGTGAATGTCTGGGCAAGGCCTACCCCCGCAGCTGTCGTCGGCGAGCTCGAGAGGGACGAGCGAGCTGAGGTCGTCTTTGCCGAGATCATTTCCCCGGTTACCGGCGCTGGAGTAGAGGAAGAGCTGAAGAAAATCATCCCGGTACTTGATGGCCAGAAATACGGGGAGTATGTCTCGCTGTCGGGCATCAGATCCTCAGTGATGGCACCTCCCAAAGGTAGAATCTGGGGGGCAAAGCTCTACAGTTTCGGCACCCCGATGAGCAACAATCCCCTCCTGTCTACCACCCTCAAGTACTCGGAAAGCATTACTCTTGAGACCCTGGTTGGCGCAACCACCGCCATCACCCAGGCTTACCGCGTCCGTCTCTGGGGCTATGTCTACAAGGTAAGCGAGCTGCCCCGAGTCTTCGGCACCATGCTGTTCCCCACCCAGCTGATCGACAGGGCAAGGAATCGTGTGCTCACCCTGAGCAAGGCCGCCATACCGGTAAACGGCGATACCTGGCGGACACTGCCTGGCGGCAAGGACCAGAGCATCCCCAAGATAAACCCCTTTATCCGCTACGCCTACAACGTGAAGGTCACCGATGGCAAGAGCGGCGACTACCAGTTCCGGTATCAGACCGGGAATGTTGCTGAGTCCGACGAAAACATGTACTTCGACTTCGACAGCCTGGATGCTATCCTGGTCGAAGGTCTCGGCATTCGGCCGGATGCCGCCGGCAACCTGGCCAAGACAGCCCTCAAAATTGCTGGTGACTACCACCCCAAGGGGTTAATCCCAACCACGCTCACCAACAACCCGCTTCATTTCGGCTGGGCTTATCCCTTCTTCCCGAACACCATACCGCTGTACTATGCCATCCCCAAGCTGGAGAGGCCATACTTGA
Organism: Dehalococcoidia bacterium; assembly: GCA_030615035.1. Next base: position 8,651 of record JAUXAC010000023.1, read on the forward strand.
TCTGGAATGAAATCGGCCAGGTCATCGCCCAGGATGGCGGCACGGCGGTACTCGCCACTGCCCTGGTAGCCGCGCTCTCCGGAATAAGAATCGAGATGAAGGGAGGCTAAGAAGGAAATGCCAATCAAGATTTCAAATGTAAATACTACCACGGCTTTCACGTCTAGCACGACGACTCCGGTCGATGTTGACATCGACTTTGAGGTTGACAGCATCACCGAGTTGTTCCTCAATAAGCCGATCGCCTACACCACGGCAACCAGCGCCACCATCCAGGCACTGAAGCTCGCCAAGGTCACCGCGATAACGGCTGCTGGCGATTTTCTCTTCACAGCCCCAAAGACACTGAGTATCGCCAGCGAGACGGTCTCTATCGACCCGGCGGATATATTCATCGTTGATTGTCCACCGCCCCGCGGCGAAGTGCCCAAGACGTAGCTAAAAGAAGATAGAAGGGAGCGTTTGCCCTATGAACAGTGCCATTTACATTGGTGTACCCCGTCAGGAGACCGTCTATACGAAGTCTTACGACTCGATTGAGCTGGTGACTTACAAGCTCAGCGGGCAGGGACTCCTCGGCGGCGTACTCAAGGCCCGCGCATCTGTCATTGACGAGGGGCGCAACCAGCTGGTGGAGAAATTCTTGGAGCGCCCCCACGCCACTCATCTCTTGTTCCTTGATTCTGATGAGACCTTCCCGCCTGACATTGGCTACAGGCTCCTCTCAAGACAAAAGCCGGTTATCTCCGCCCTGAGATTTACCAGGGGCCCATTTCAGCAACCACAGATCTACCGTTACGCAGGCAAGCGTCCCGACCGCACTGGCCAGGAGACGGACAACTTTGAGTCCATGTGGGACGAGGTTTACCAATTCCTCAAGAAACACCAGGTGCCAATGGGGGTAAACGCCTGGATGCTCAATGCTGACGACGGCCTCTGGAAGATTGGCGGCTGCGGCGCCGGCGCCCTCCTGGTTGAACGATCTGTCTTTGAGAAGATAGGCTACCCCTGGTTCAGCCTGCAGAAGGGTGTGGGCGAAGACTTCGACTTCTGCTTAAAGGCTGCCAAGGCCGGCTATGAGATATGGGCCGACTGCTCGGTCATCTGCGGGCACCTCGACCTCAAAGTCGTTGGTCAGAGCGAGTTCCAGACACACTATTCGCTTCTCAAGGAAGAGAACGAGTACCTCGATGACGGGCTAGTGGAGGACCTGTCCATCTATGCCAAATTGACAATCAACGAAGTAAGGGCAGCGATGACAAACAGCCCGAACCTTATTGTCGCCGAGAGATGGAAAGCCGCTAACCCGCAGTCACCCGAGGAGATAAGGGACTTCTACTGCACCTGCCAAGAGTACCTCTTCGAGCTGGCAATGTGGAACGCCAGCGACAGCTTCAGATGGCTCGTATCAATGCTTCCTGAGATATCCGGCAAGGATATTCTGGACTATGGCGCCGGCCTGGGGTCACTTTCTTTACTTCTCCAGAAAAGGGGAGCAAGGGTCGATTATCTGGATCTGCCCGGACTCCCGTGTCGCTTTGCCCAGTCCCGGGCGAAGAGGTTAGGCGTCCATGACGAGATAGGCTGGCTCCATTCTTTGGACGCAACCGGACCAAAGTATGATGTGGTGATTGGTATCGACGTCTTTGAGCACCTGCAGGAGCTCCCTAAAGAACTGAAGCGCATAGCTGGAGTGCTCAAGCCTGATGGCCTTCTCTTTTACCACAATAACTTCGGTCAGCAGGAGTTTTACCCGATGCACATTGATTGGAGCAAGGACTGGCCCAGACTGTTGAGCGAGGCTGGCTTTGCTCAGGAGACGGAAAACACAGCCAGAAAACAGGAGGTTAACCCATGAGCATTACTGAAGCAACCATAGGAAAAGTTAAATATTTCCCGGAGCAGCTCCCTGATAGCGCAATGCCCACCATTGCCCCCCAGAGTGAGGTGTCGCCCGCCTTGCTTGACCTGAGGCAATTCCCGCCGCTGCTGGTCCGGCTAGCAGAGGTCGCCGTTGACCGGCTCGATGACGTGGAAATGCGCTTCAAGGTGGACACTACCACCCTTAGCCCCCTGACCGGCTCCATGTTCAACTTGCTGGCCAACAACTTCTCGCTCCTCGCCAAGAGCAGGATCTACTACAACCTCTTCAACAGCCACGCGGCTACCACTCAGACCGATTTCAAGAGCTTCTTCTCCCTCTGGGTTATCAAGCCCACGGTGGCCCACAAACTCCGCTATGGCATCCCTCTCTCCCCGGAGGAGCAGAAGCTTAATAGAGACCTGGGCATCGCCGACACTGTGGAGAAGGGGCTGCTGCCCTTGCCCCTAGTTCAGCAAATAGCCAGGGAGTACCAGGTTATCCAGGAGGAGACCCACGGCTTCATTGCCACACCACCCACGGCTGGGGTTGTTGATGTCGAGACACTTCACCCCGTCAACGGCCAGTTCCTGATCCTCACCAAGCTCTCGGCTGACCAAGGTGTCGCTGGCAATGTCATCAAGATAGCCATCGATAGGGACCAGGTAAGTGACTATGTGGAGTTCCCCACCTACGGACTGGGCGGTCTGGACAAGGAAATCAGCTGCTTCATCCCGGCTCTCAACGAGCTCAGGATTAAGCTCAAGGCAACCACCGGCGAAGCCATCAACATCAGGTTCACGGTCCAGAAGTGCGCCTTGACCAACATATTTCGGGCCAGGTGGGGGCTGGTTACCAAAGAAGAGCTGCCCAAAGATGTCTACGATAAGGTAATGGCGGGGGTGCTCTAATGGCTCAAAAACCAGAAGAAAGAGGGGTTGGTACAGGAATCGTAGTCGGCGGTATAGGAGGCACCGTGCTGGGAGCGACTATTGCCATGCTACTCGCGGCCAAGCCGGCAGCGGCAGCTCCCCCCGAGGAAAAGCTCGATTACCTAATCGAGGTTCTGACAACCCTGGTGCCAGTGCTGGCCGAAGTGTCCGAGCGACAGGCTTCTCTAATTGCGCTCCTTGAACAATTGCTCACGGTACCTGCCGAAGAGAAGGCACTAATTACAGTAGTAGCTCCCTACCGAGCGAAAGACCCGGAGCAGATATTCAGCAGTGCCATCAGGTCCGTCGGCACCTTTTACAGCGACAAGATGGTTGACTTTCGCAATGGCAAGAGAATTCTGTTTAAGGTGGAATCATCCCTGAACAAGGCAGTCAATATTCAGATTATCGGCAATACTCAGGATAGTAAGGAGCTGGCGACAGACATCAACGGCGTGCTGCCGTGCACCGCTAACGGTAATATCAGCGTGGGTCTGGCCTGGGACGACTGGCACCCCTACGTCGGCGTCAAGATAACCGTAGTCGCGGGAGCGGTGCCAACGTCAGGCATTCTCACTATTTCGGCAGTTATACAGGAGTAAAAAGGTAAAGCATTATGAAGCCTGAGCTTTGGTATTCAGTAGTCGTCCGGGACCGCCATGGGAGGGTCGTCTCCCGGGAGAGTAGAAAGTCGAGGAGCTTCGTCAAGCAGTGGAATCAAGTGGTTTATGTCCAAATGCGCCAAACTACGCTCAGCATCAAGATCATAACTGGTTCCTCTGTAAGTATTGCGCCCTTTAATACCTTCTTCCATATAAAAAGAACCGCTGGTAACGCCGATATTGGAATCGTCGTAGGACTCTCGTCTGATGCTGTTGCCATTGATGACTATGCACTGGGCAGCCTCATTGCCGAGGGCACCGGCGTAAACCAAATGAATTACCTGGCCTGCACTGTCGCCCCATTCGTTGTTGCTGCCCCCAGCTGCTATTTTGTCTGCTCCCGCTCGATCGTAAATAACAGTGCGGCTGAGATCACGGTAAGGGAAGCTGGAATCTATTCACAAATGAAAGCGTTCGACAACTCTGGTTGTATGACTCGAGATGTTTTTGGCACTCCTCAGGCAGTACCGATCGGTGGGACTATTACCGTAAATTGGACTATAAAGGTGACGGTATGAAGATGCAGGAAAAGGAACAAAAAGTTCAGCGCACCGGTAAAAAGGTTGAGGATGAGTCCCTATCCTACACGGTTGAGGTTAGAGACAAAGAGGGGCGGGTGCTACAGCGCATCTCCGCTCCATCTCGCAGCTATGTCGAGCAGTGGAATCAGCTAATCAATGTCCAGGCAACTTATACCGACAGAACAGTCAAGGACACCGCGGGCGCTGATCAAACCGCTCACCCTAACAGTGCAAATCTCGATTCAGCTGCTGCGATTGGCGATATTCTCAAAGGCATCCGCGTAGGAAAGGGCACGACCGCCGTGGCAATTACCGACTATGCCCTCGAAAGTCCCTGCGGGGAAGGAACCGGGACTGACGAGTTCAATCATCAGGTAGTAGCGTTTACTGAACCATCGGTTGCCGGCTCCACCTGCTCCTTTCAAATTGTCCGAACCATGATAAACAATAGCGGAGCAACCATCACTGGCATCAAGGAGATTGGCTGCTATTGTAAGTTCAGGGACAATGGTAGCACCCATTATATGCTGGCTTTCCGCGATGTCCTGCCCGGTGCACTTGACATTCCAGATGGTGGGTCTATCACGGTAACCTACACCATAAAGGTGACGGTCTAATGCCAACTGTAGCTATTTCCGATACTGAAATCAATCCAACAAAGGTTGTTGGATACGGTGGTGGGCGAAAAACAGCCGAGGAAACCGAAATCAACCCCCCATACAAATATTATGGGTCAGTGGTGGTCGCGGAAACCGAAATCAACCCGACCTATTTTGCGGTGGAGCCAACGGTAATCACGGAAACCGAAATCAACCCGGCATACAAGTATTATGGGGCAATGATGATCACGGAAATTGAGTTGCCGCCGGCTCTTCTGGCACCAGTGGTAACCACCGACCCGGCCCTGTGGATAGGACCACTATCAGCCACCCTCGATGGCACCCTTGATAGTGGAGGTGGGATAGAACCTTGCGACTGTGGCTTTGAGTGGGGTGAGACAGAAGCCTACGGCAATACTACGCCAACCGAGAGGAAGGAAACAGGCGATAGCTTCTCGCAGGTGATAACTGGGCTGTTGCCAGGAACCACCTACCACTTTAGGGCTTTTGCCACTGGTTTTGGGACAAGCTATGGCGCAGATAGAAGTTTTACCACTGCCCCAGCAATGATTCTGGCTACTGTAACCACCGACCCAGCTACGGGGAGAGGCGTAATATCAGCTACTGTTAATGGCACCCTGAATCAGGATGGCGGGGAGGCTTGCGACTGCGGCTTTGAGTGGGGTCTGGACACTGACTATGGCATGACCACTCCCCCACAGAGCAAGACAACCGGTGAGACCTTCTCCCAGGTCATAGGTGGTCTGGCGCCCAACACCACCTATCACTTCAGGGCTTTTGCCACCAACTCACTGGGAACTAGCTACGGCGCCGATAGGACTTTTACCACCGCGCTAGTAATTAGCAGGGCATTCGCCTTAGCGAGGGAGGAATTGTAATGGTAAGCAAAGGCCACGCTCTCTCTAGGGACGCATTAGTTAGAACGCTCACTTCATACCAGGGCATTACCACCGCTGACGGAGCTTTCGATGGTACCGCCACCCTGATAGACTCCAACCTCATCGGCAGAAACGATTTTATCAGCGAGAAAACCATTCTCATTATGAGCGGCGATGCCAAGGATGAGGATAAGGGGGCCACCGCCTTCGATACCTCTGACGGCAAAATCACTCTCCAGGGAACCGGCTTCAGTGCTCAAATAAAAGCCGGGACTATCTTCAGGGTGCTCAACATCTCCACGGTCGAGATAGACGTTGCCAATATGGATGCCAAGATAGGCACTAACACCGACGCCGCCGGGACCACTACCTTATTCGCCTGGCTGGCAAGGTTGCTTGCCCTCGGCAGCCAGGGCTTGGTCTATTACGGTAAAGTCACCCAGGTCGATGACACAACTCATTTTAGAGTAGCCGGCTTAACTGGCTTCGGTGACGCCTACTTCAAAAACTATAGGGCCTACGTGGTCAGGGATGCCGACGGCGGCGGAGCTGCTCCCCAGGGAGAAATGCAGCCCTGCTCAGCTTATGACAGCACCGATGGCATATTCACCCACACGGAATTATCTACTACCTTAGCTGAAGATGATGAGGTCCTGCTTCTCCATGAGAGGATTGCCGAAATTAAGGATTTAATTGATAGGCTGACAGCACAAAGAGCCCTTAACTTGGACTTGTTTGACCTCACCACCTTCAAGCAGGAGACAGTGGCAGCCACCGATGTCAATGGTACTACCTGGAAAGACCTGTTGGACAAGTCAACCATCACCAAGCCGACTAAGATATTTGGCTTCACAGTGACTGTTGCCGGTACCTGGGCAGGAAAAGCTCAGGTCAGGATAACGGATGGAGCTGGCAATAAGATATTCCCCTTCCAGGACCAGTATGAGCAGGATACCGATTTCACCAGTGGGACACAGGTAGTGTTTAACTTCTCGGTGGTGGTGCCTGTGGCTGACGGCTACAAGTTTCAGTTTCGGAGTACAGATGTGGCCGACGGAGAGGGCGAGACATTGCAGCTAAATAATCTTGATGTACAGGAGGTAGGCTAGGAATGAGTGACAGTGGGATTAGAGCTTTATCAAGTCTGCCTCGGGTTTACCAATATGAATGAGGTAGGTTGATGCCTGATAGCGGAATAAGGGTCGTGAAAGCTGAAGAGG
>JAUXAC010000171.1 GCA_030615035.1 Dehalococcoidia bacterium
TCCGGAGAAAGCCCATTCCTTCGCCTAGCATTCCAGGTAAAGACACAGGAAGCATAGGCGATATCCACAGGCTGAAGCGGGAAGTTGAGAAACACCTGGTCACCCTTCGCCCTGTGGTAGGCTGAGAGCTTCATCAGCGCAAGGTTAGGGAATGGGCGCCTTTGTCTAATAACATCTAGGTCCATGAGTAAGACTTTCATCGCCGTCCTATCAACTTACTCTTCAGCTTGTTATACCAATAGCAGATATGCCACCACACCGGCTCCAATGGTAGGGGGATAAAATTATCATCAGGCTCATTACAAACATTCCCTGTCCCCTCTTTACCAAAACAAATAGGTTGACCATCTTCTCGCCAGACTATCTCGGCGATGCACCTGCTCATCTTGCACCAGTAAAACCTGCCCCTTCTTCTAATCATCCCTATGTTAAACCTACGGTAGCCTTGTCCTTTCAGCCGGTCTCTCACCTTCACCAAGCATCTTGACCAGCCGAATCTCATAGGCTGATTTCAGCTTCTCCAGCTCTTCTTTAGTCGACTCAGCGACGTGGATGGATATGTTGTCTGAAGTACCTAAGACTTCACTGCCGGCCATTATGAGCCGTGGCCCCAGGTCAACAACAATGTTAGTTACCTTATCTACCGGACCCGTGATATCCTTATTCACCTTTACCTCCCTAACGCTTCACTAGCTCAATCTTATCAGCTACCCTTAGCATCTCTATTTCCTTGGGGAGGGCATGCTTAAAGGTTAGCTCGAGTTTATCGCCGTTGCCTATGATTGTGTTATTGACCAACACTATAAAGTGTGGCCAGTGGAGAGTAAACCGTCTTGGCCCAGTCAGGTTATTCACCTTCCACCTCTTTTTTACCCACCAGCTTATCCCACCGGTCAGTCTCTATATAGATAAAGGGCAGCCCCCAATTCTTCTGTGCATAGTGATTAAAGTCCCATAGGTCTAACACTCTCTGTTCGCCGCCGGCTTCCTTATAGAGCCGTGCCAGCCCTTCATCAGTATAGTCTAGTAGTACCGTCCCTTTACTATCAAGGCCAGTTACCCTGATTATCCCCTCGGAGATTGCCCAGGGAACACCAAAGGGAATATTCTTGATCTCGGTAACGACTGCCGGCGCCGCTGGCACCGGTATCTTGATAGTTACCACTGGCACAGGGTTATCGGGAATCTCTAAATCTACCTTAAAGACATACTCTAAGGGACCTGCTGATGGTCCCTTTCTTAGTCGGCACTCCCCAGTCTGCGAATTAACGATTAGGAAAACTGTCCGTTTCATCTTATTCCTCCTTCTCCTTTTATTCTTATTCCTCCTTCTCCCCAGGGCCAAGCAAAAAGCCCTTGCCAGCCATGACCTGGTAGATTGTTTGCCCCCCTGGGGTAATCACATAGGGCAGAAATATCTCCTCCATTCTAACCATCTCTGTCTCCAAGAGAGCTAGCTGTGCTGATACCCAATGGAAAATGTTTCGCCAGGCTACTCGGTAAGCATGGTCCTCATTAGCATACTTCCCAGGTATCTCACGGTTAGCGTATTGC
>JAUXAC010000163.1 GCA_030615035.1 Dehalococcoidia bacterium
TATGCTAATACCAGAGCACGAATTGAAAGTGGGAGTAACCCAAATTTTTCGGGCCAGAAAAGATATCTCTTAGCAGCCTCGATTTGTACATGTCTTGACCACTCAGTTACTGAACCTGGCCAATCAGGTGGTGGGGTGAGATATCCTGCTACATAGCTTCCACCAAGGTCTCTATTTACCTCAAGAGCAAAGTTTCGAAAGTCTTCCAATACCTCTTCAGGCGACATTGCCGGTACTTCAGGTACTTCTGGTACCTCAGGGGGAGGAGGCATAGGAACCTCAGGTGGAAGCTCTTCCAACAGCTTAAACACCCCTGTTACAATCATATCCCGGTCTATTGGGAAACGGTATGTTAAGTCAGTTGGTAATCCTGGTATCCCTTCCCAGTGGCTAAATTCGTAGCCAGGACTTGGCCTGGCAGTTAAGGTTACCCGTTCACCCAATTGGTAAGTGGGTTTATCTGTAGTTATAATCCCACCTCCAGGAGGATAAGACATGGTGGAGATGCTAAACTCTGGGGGATGTGCCTCTGCTATGTGGGCCTGTAGCTCCCCAAAGGTGGAAAACGGGAGTCCACATGTGGGACAAGTAAAGATCTCTATAGGAATTTCTGGAGGAACCGCCGGGTGTATCTCTTCCATGTGGGCATACCAGTCGCCTAAGTCAGCAAACTGAGCACCACATTCGGGGCACACATAGAGAGCAGCCACAGGTGGGGCCTCAGGTACAGCTACAGGTGGGTATACCACTACCGGAGGTGCTACTGGCGGAGCCACTGGAGGATAGGCAACAACTGGTGGAGCCACAGGTGGATAAGTCACAGGTGGATAAACTACTGCCGGTGGAGCTTCCACCACAGGTACCTCTGGTGGTCTATACCACGGCCAGTATATCCCCATTGACTTTGGTAATGGCGGTCCCATGTTAAGTGGCATAAGTTCCGGTATAAATCCTAATTGGTCATTCATCTCACCATTCTCCTTTAATAAGTTCTTGGAACCATGTAAAGGGCTTATAGGTGGAAGGTGGAACCCAAATGGCGCACCAAGCTTGAGGGGAAATCTCGCCTTCAACAACCTTACACCCATTAGGTTCTTCCCACCATAAACATTTCTTACACTTGTAGTCCCAGAAAACCGGTGGTGGTGAGAAAGGTAGATAGAGTACTTCCGGCTTGGGGAATTTCCCATCGGCAGCTACTTTGGACTCTAGCTCATCCACCCACGGTTGAAGGGCTCCAGGCTTGTAAGTAGCGTCGGCAGCTGCTTTTCCAATGGAGTTAATTAACATAGAAAGAATATTCATCAACCTATCACCTCCTTTGATAATACCTCAGGAGCTCACTTCCCCTTCTTTACACACTCAGAACATAGTATAATCTTTCCAAGTTTGCCAGCAGTTTCCCCACCTTTCAAGGGCCTGCCACAGAGACTACATTTCCACCGAGAACCACCTGGGACAGTTACCACCTTTATAGCCCTCCCAGTAAGTTTCTTTGGGAAAGGTGGAAAAGGAGGTTCAGCTGGCATATAATCTTTTGGTACTGGCACTATCCCTCTTCCTCCGTTGCTTCTCTCATGGCCTCTGTAAGTGACTTAGCCCCGGGCAAAGTCCTTCCATAAATAGCGTCTTCTAACTCGTCATAAGCTCCC
>JAUXAC010000196.1 GCA_030615035.1 Dehalococcoidia bacterium
CAGAGGGAAAGGTTTGCCCAAGTAGCCAGGGAGTGTAAAGAGGCGTTCAAGGACTCTAAGCTGAAGGGTGCAGCTAAAATACTGGCGATGAACCGATTTATGAGCGACCGGCTAAAAAGTTAATCAACCTCTTCCGGCGCCGGCACAACCATAAATGTGGCATTAACCAGCACAATCTCAGGATGGTAGGTAACCCGCTTTAGTTCCAGTTCACCTTTCGCATTTAGCTTCGATGTGTCTATAATGACATTGGCGAACCGCCAAGCACCACTTGGAACCTGCTCATACTCTGAACACCGGAAGGTAAAATCCTTCTTCTGACCAAGAACCACTATCTCATATTTCAGTCGGGTAATATAGACCTCAGGGATTTTAAGCTCTTCGTCGGGTCCTGCTTCCCACTGGTTCTGCTTGAGTAGATTTACTTGCTCTCCCATCATCTTATCCCCTTTGCTATCAGCTTGGCAGCCAGCTCTTTCTTATGGCCACTCGGGCTGAGCCCAGCCTCTACACACATATTCTTGAGGTCTGCCAGGGAGTGGTTCCTGTCGAACTCAATGACTTCAGCCAATACGGGACCTGTGATTCCACCTGGGAAAAGCTCTCCCACCTCTGCCTCAAGCCGTTCCTCAGTTGTTGGCTCCTCCACCAGGATTCTTAGTGGGTTCCCCATCCGTCTCACTGGCCGCCGGGCATTTTCGTCTTCGACGACCCCGGCCATGAGATTATCGAGCTCCGTGGTGTCCCCTCCATTGTTCTTTATATTCTCTATCAGGTCAGCCAGCCCTCTTTTATTAAGCCTAACAACACCCTCCATCTAATTTTCCCCCTTCCCCTTTGTAATCTGTTCGTAGGCCTGATTGAGTAAGACCATTGCTTCCATATATCCGCCTTTATCCGGATGAAAAACTGCCGCCAGACGTTTATAGTTTCTTTTGACCTCCTCCACGGAAGCCGTCTGCGGCAGGCCGAGCACAGCATAAGCATCAGCAAGGGGCATAGCTGGCTCTCGAGCAGCTGCCCGCTCTCCTGGTGGCAGCTGCCCGGGTTGTTGAAATTCCTTGAGCCAGGCTGCGATCGACTTCCCTGTCAGCTTCTCAAATGTCTCATTTACTAAATCACGAAAGCCTGCGATGGCATCAAAAGCATCTTGTAGTTGAGCCTTTCGTCTACGCCTTGGCATAGCCTTGCAACCTTTCCTTAACTTTCTGCTTGGATTGCAGGTTCTTTTGCCTGGTTTCCTCAAATGAGTAGCCATAAAGGGTTCGCTGCGGATTAAACCAGTCAATATCAGAGGCGGCAT
>JAUXAC010000022.1 GCA_030615035.1 Dehalococcoidia bacterium
GGGTGCTGGCAAGCGAGCTGCTACTAATATAGATGAATATCTGAGGAGATAGCTTTTTTCCTTTAGGTGAGCTCCACTATAGTAACTCCAGTCCCTCCCTCGCCATAACCACCCAGGCGGTATGATTTAACTAGAGGATGCTTGGCAAGCGCTCTATGGGCTGCCTGACGCAGAGTGCCTGTCCCCTTACCGTGAACTACCCTGACTTGCCATAATCCAGCCATAAAGGCATCGTGCAAGTATTTGTCTAATTTTGGTAGAGCCTCCTCTACCGTCAAATGGCGAAGTTGTACCTCGCTTGATGGTGATGAATTACTGCCATGTTCCTTCTTCTTGTGTGCCATAGCTAATAGTTGCTGGACTGATTTTAGCACTATGTACCAGTCTTTGCCATACCGGTCGTTTTTCAGGGGAGTTTAAGAGGGGCAAAGCCCCTCTTTTTAATTTTCCTCCCCCTCTCCTTTGAAGGAGAGAGATATCAGGAGAGTCAAAGAGAGGCGAAGCCTCTCTTATATAATCAGTCCCCCTTCCCCTTAACAAGGGGAAGGGGAACTAATAAACAGCGCAATTTCCGGCTCGGGTACTTCCCCCTGATACAGGACCTGTTGCGGAATGGTTCCCTTTATTTCGACGCAATCGGGGAAAACAATCACCCTGATATTGAAAAGCTGTAATATGGCTCTCATATTCTTCTTGATTATCTTAGACTGCCTCCCATGGTCACCGCATTCCCAGAAACCGGGTGGCGCGTCTATACCCCTCATGTACATATCGGTGCCTTCTAAGCGGAAGTAATCCTTCTCAGTTACTTCGCCGATTGTCAGCTCACCATCACATTCTCGCCAGGCATTGAAGCCGGCAGGAATATATTCATTATCTTTTTCACCGAATATACCAAATTCGTTAACGCTGAGCTTGCCTTGACTTAAGACGTTTTGTACCATGGCAATACGCCCTTCGAGTTCGGCCAGTTCGGTCAACTCCAGAGGGTTTATGTTATGGCGGCATTTGACAAGGGATGCCTCCTGTTTCTTCAGCTGCTTTAACTTCGATTTATAGGCACTTTCCTCCATGGCTCCGTCGGCAAACACCATTCCCAGGCGTTCCATCTTCGCCCTGAGCGTTTCAAGCTTGCCATCCACATCCACTATCTCAGCCCCGATGTGTGCCTTTCGTTCCTCCAAATCGAGAAGGGCTTTATTAACACATTCGACCAGTTTATCGGAGTCGTTAAGGACCTCTTTAACTTTTCTCCACACTCCCCATTCCAGCCAGTCGGCTCTTATAAACGGCAGGTCGCAGCGCTTATCACCATCCTGCACAATACGGGGTTGTATTCGACCCCTGCAGGCGTAGTAACCAGGGTCTTGACGTCTCTTCCGAAGGCATTTCAAGACATGGCCGCATTGACCGCAGTAGCACATCCCCTGAAGCAACCAACCCTTGGGGTCGGTAATCAGGCTCCGGGCATTCTCTCGCTTCCGTTGGGCGAGCTGCCACGTGTTCTCATCGATGATGGCCGGTACCGGTATGCCCATAGGGTGCTGACCCTTATAGGCGGAATGGATAAGTACGCAACGGACCGTACTCGTCGTCCAGTGTGTCCCACTCCGGGTGTGTAAATCATCATCGTTCAGTATTCGTGCGATGGTTCCCATCCCTTTCTTCTGGTCAAGATACAGATGGTATATCCTTCGAACAATCTCCGCTTCTTCAGACACCACCTCCCATTTCTTCTTCACTGCTAGCCATCGGTAGCCGTATAACGTCTTCCCTCCCGGCCAGTTCCCATTAGCAACAAGGTAATGACGGCTGTCCCTCACCCTCTCTCCAATCCTGCCCCGCTCGAACTCGGCGATAACCCCCATCATCTGCACGGCGAATTTCCCGTACGGTGTGGAGGTATCCAGCCCTTCTTGGGTGGATATAAACTTTATTCCCAGTTGCTCCAGGCCGTGGAGGTGGTTAAGCAGCAGTCTAAGGTTACGGAAGAAACGGTCTAGTTTGCACACCGCGATGATATCGAATCTCTTCTGCTTGGCGTCGGCGAGGAGCCGTTTCAGGGCCGGTCTATCATCGGTGCCACCACTGTAACCGCCGTCTATATACTCGTCGACAATCTCCCAGCCCTGTATTTTTGCGTTGGCTTTCAGGGCAGCTACTTGGGCTTCGATCGAAACTCCCTCGACAGCCTGCTCTTGCGAACTCACCCTTACGTATGCAGCGACCCTCTGCTGAATGGTATCTCTTTTACCCATGATGTCCTCCCGGTATTATTCCGTTTTTTCCTTTGTGTTTACCTTCTGGACGATTATATTCTGAAGTGAAGGCTGTCTCTCCGTGTATTGGTCGTTTAGTGTATAAGCCCCCGGTCCCAGGTAGCACAGATAGTCCCTTTTCGAAGCATGGTACTTGTAGGAGTTGTGATTGGGTGTGCAGGCAATGACGCGGGCCATAAAGCTGTTCTTCTTGAGGTTCGGATAGCTTTTCAAGGCTTCCTCGTAGAGCTCTGGAGGAGAAAACCTGTTGACCCCTTTTCTCCTGACGACTCTACGGGCTGCCTCGAGCACGGCATCAAACATGGTCTTCCCCTGCTCCTGGAAGAGCCGTTTACTACTTGGGGGGACAGGAGAAAGGGAAATGCTAGTCTCGGTCTTGTTGACGATGATAATTACCGATTCTTCATCGATACGGACCACTCCGGACACGGGGATGCTGAACGGTATCTCTTTCACTGCTTCGCCTCCTAAAAGTTGACAAAAATGTATGAGTAGTGTAACATAATTATCATTACTAGTCAAGTTACTATATCGGTAACATTTATACATAGTATATAGAAATAGAATATCCCGGTTATATTTCCGGCAAAGCTGCTTTTTCTCCCGTATATTCCTCTTGAATATGCAGAGAAACCTACAATATTATCGTCACATTTTAGGGAAGCGTCATTGTTAAAAATATTGTTATTATGGCGGGTAATATGATTACTATGGCGGGTAATATGATTACTATGGCTACTATGGCTGCTATGATTCCTATGTTAATGCCCCGTATATTCCAGGGTATATAGCGTGGAATACGGGGTTACTACCGGGTATAATAACCCCGGGGGAGGGACTATATGCCGAAGAAGTTGTCACAGTTTAAAGTCGGTAAAATCTTAAAACTATATTTTCAAGGATATTCGCAAACAGCGATAGCCCACAAACTGAATATCGACCAGTCGACAGTCAGTTTTCAGGTCGGTAAATTTAAGGCTCGGGCCGATGAGGTGGGCATTGCTGGTGCCGCAGAGGAGATGGGTATTATGTACGAGATAGAGATGTTACACAGTTTAGCAGTAGATTTAATGAATGAAAAGCTCACGGTTGAAGAGGCTGTAGCCGGTCTGAGAGTAGTGTCTGCATTCGAGAAACTCGGTATCGAGCAGGACTATCAGAGCGTTATCAAGATTGCCGCCATAATGCACAAGGAGGGTTTTCTCGACTCTGCCATAAAACTCGACGAGCTGGAGCAGAATACTGGCATGACATACGAGGAAATAGCTGACGAGGCTGCCAAGGTAAGCCAGCAGCTCGAAAAAGACCAGGCTCAGCTTAAAGAGATAAACGGTAAGCTGGATAACGTTAAGAATGACCTGGAGAACATGGAAAAGAAAAGGAAACTGGCTACCGATGACCTGGCATCTCATATGGAGCAAGTGGGATTGGACAAGGACAGGTTAATGAAGGTAGAAACCCTCGCTCTGACTCTCAAAAAAGCGGGCATTGAGAACCAGCAGCTTGAGGAGTATCTCCAGAGGCAGCAGCAGCTCAACGAAGCAGGAATCAGCATTGACATGTTTACATTGATTCTGGAGAAAACTGAAGTTGCTACCACGAAGGACAAAGGGAAGATGCTACTTGATATGCTAACGGAATATGGCGGTCTCAGCCAAGCTAACCAGGCGTTGAAGCTCAAGATCAATGCCTTAGAGAAAGAAGCTACTGGTCTGGAAGAAAAAGCAGCGCTTAAAGGCAAGATACAAGCTGATATTGATGCATTAAAAGCAGAAAAAGCCAGCTTGGAGCCTTACGTCTCCGAACTTCATGCCCAGAAGGACCAATTGGGTAAAGTGAAGAATGAGGTTGGCTATCTATCCAAGAAACAAACCGAAATAGAGCATGAGATAGCCAATCTTGAGTCTTATAAGACCGGGCTGACCGAAAAGATTAAATTATTAGGAGAGACGACCGGTGGACTCGAGAAACGAAAGGCTGAATATGACGAGGTAACGGCAAGCCTTTCGGAGGTCGAAAAGAGGCTGGCGCGTGAGAACAAGCGGTTGCGGATATTCGATAGTTTCCTGGGGTTCGTGAAATCATCGGCGATCGAGCCGCTGGAGGAGTTCGCGCAAAATTTACCCGGTTTCATTGATGACGCAAAAGCGGGGAATCATTCGCCCAAATTGATCCGGAATATGCTGATACAGGAATTAACCGGTGGTACTCTGCAGGTCCTGAAGTGTACTCAGTGCGGGGTTGAGTTTGTGGTCGATAAACAACCATCAGTCACAGGTAATTACTACTGCCCTCTTTGCGGGATGGCCTACTATATCAAGGTTGATAAGGACGCCCTCGAGATTCTGAAAAATCCTCGATTCGAAATAACATTGATATCTCCCGAACTCGAGTCACCTAAACAAAAGAATGACGACAGCAAATAATTACTCGTAATGGGAGAGTAAGTCTGCTAGTAAAGACACTTGATTGAACCAATCAGTAGACTGTGTCTAGAGCCTTTTAGATGACCTCTTAAGCAATATAATAAGGTTCCTTTTTAAGTGGTTCAAAACACAACCCAAAAATCTCTATTAACCTAACTCTATTACGTTCCCGAGTTGCTGACTATACCTGTACAGCTTACTGGGTATCTTCTTCACTCTGATGTACTCCGAATTGCCTTTCAAATTCTTGTAAGATTTTATCTAATTCCTCAGCGGAATCTTCTATTTCGGATTCTTCAATTGGCCTCGGAATGAAGCAGTCTCTCTCAGTCTGTATCAACCTTGGGTTACTATACGTTACAAAGGATACACTGCTTGGATTAACGATTTTTCGATATTTTCCAAGCTCAGCTAATACAACTGAGTATGGTACAGGAGTACCCGTTTCCGCATACTTACGTTCGACAATTTCTATAACGGTATTTAAAAGAGTTAATGAGGGACGTTTGTAGCCCCATTCTTCGAGCGCATAAGTGCCCTTGATGCCAATCCACACTACTCCATATG
The DNA here is from genome assembly GCA_030615035.1 of Dehalococcoidia bacterium. Next base: position 5,273 of record JAUXAC010000022.1, read on the forward strand.
GATTATATAATAATCTTGCATGGATACTATGCTCAGTATCTTGGTACTCAGGGAATAGGGAGTGATATATTTTGGCAACTTCTGTAAAATGCGCCGGCCTACCAATACTTTTTAAGGCAAGATATACTTTCTGAGCTTTATACAGTCTTCTCAGGAGATAAACACTCAGTCTCTGTGCCAGAGCTATTTGGTCCTGTTTATCGACTAATAGCATACCATGAGTTTCCAACTGGCTTGCCACCTTAGTTAAGTCCGGAGCCGATTTCCAAATATCACTCGGGAGAACAATATCTTCTTTGGTTAAGCCTAATATAGATAGACCGGTGTGCGGAAACATCGTGACGGGGACGTTGTTACATTTTGCAATGAACATGATTAGGTTTCTCATGCTGCTCTGAGGAACTAGCATACTACCGTCGTGACATATGACATAGAATAGTAAAGGCGTGACAAAATGCCGATTGTAGCTAGGATGGCGGAGTTTCCTCCATGACTTGTCTTCGATTTGACGTATGCGTTCTCTTGTCAGGTTTAATTCCTGGCCAATTTGTTCCAGCGTCATTTTGGCATTCCCCAATAATCCTTCTCTCTTAGACAGGATATTCCTTTCCCTCGGCGTAAGCCTGCCCAAGACATTTTGAATCCTTTCCAATATCATCTGGTCTGAAGGTAACGTAAGCCAAGGCTCCGTGTTAAAATTATCTAGGGTTTCCTTGGCAATCTTTACCTTAGACGGTGTCATAAATGAAAGCAAGTATGCTAAAGGGAAGATATAAACATGAGGATTAACCGTCGGCCTTACTAAGGAGAAGAATTCACCAAATTTGACAAATTGTAGAGGCGGTATATTCCATCGACTATCTGGATTCAGGAAACTCATTAGATGAGCTAATTCTCGATAATTCATTCTAGCCGTGTTCATCTTGGCTAGCCTGATGTTTAAATTAACATACCAACGATATAGAGTCTTCTTAGGTATAAAATAGACCTCTCCACCTACTTCTTCATCAGTCCTCACGAAACGCCAGTCTTCTGCGATAGCCTGTAGAAGCAACTCTCGCTCTTCATGTGTCACTGCATAACCTAATATCTCTTGTTGGGCAAAACAATGTTGATATTCGGCAAAAGCATCGATTACTTTGGTAGCTTCATAAGCATCCATTGCTCTTTAATTAAGATTCATACCCTGTCGTAGTTTCTCTGCAACTCTACGAGTTCCTTTTTCACATCGTCCCCAGTTTAGTGATTCTGGGATAGCGCATTCGTTAGGTAGATATCGCCGGAATATGATTACTTTTTCAAGCCACTTTCTCTTAACATTCAAGTCGCGCACCAGATGGTCGTAGATTCCATCGATTTGAAGAGATAATTTTTCTAGGTTTCTTACTAACTCAAATATGAGATTCCCAAGTTTCCAGATTAGTCTAGCAGGAAGTAGCCTGCGCTCTTTTCTAAAAGTATTAATCTCATTAATTACGGACTGCATCCTTCTTATTGAATGCTCATATAACTGACTCGCTTCTTTGAGTACTGGTTCAAGGTCTCTCTCACTAGACAGAAACTGCTCCATAAGAAAGAATGCCATAAAGTGTTCTTTATTTGGTTTGAATGAGACGAGCATTAGGTCATTCTTGCTCATTTTCTCCCCCAAGCTGCCATCATTCTATCTGAAAACATAAGGTCTTGAGTTTGGCCACTAGACAAGAATTTCTGGATTGCACTTGCTATTGCAAAAATACAGTGAAGCCTCTTAGCAACAGTGTTGGTTCGAACTTTTGTATAGGCTGGGTGACCGCTATTGATTACTATATTGTTTCCATCTACCCAGGCCAAATCTTCCCGATCGGATGCTTCGGCAAAGGCAATTTTAGGCCCACGGCGACCTGTTCTACTGATTGGCTTAGCGGCTATAGTGCCACTATCTTGATTCTCCACTAACGCTTGGCCAGGACCTTCACCCACATCAAGGGGCCCCTCGCCTTCTCCAGCCTCACCTTCTCCAATAGGAAACGTCACCTCTGCGCCCTCTTGACTATCAGCAGCAAGCTGACCCTCTCTATCTGGCTGCAGAATAGTTTTTACTCCTCGAAAACCGAAGAATTCTCCTAGTTCTGGAATATCGTCGATAAGTTTCTTAAGTTCTCTTTCCAGCTTCAGTGCCTCGTCACTGGCTGGAAGTTCCAACTGCTGTACACCAAGTTCACTCAACCAACCTTTAAACTCTCGTCTTATTGGGGCATAAAGCTTTTCAAATTCCTTATGCTTCCATCGTCTAATGAAGTCTGTCTTAGCACTAGTTAAGAAGTTGACAAAATCCGGTATTTCAACAAGACCTAATATCCGAGCTCCAATCTCACCGGGGAACTGGTTAAACATGTCGGTTTTAATAACTTTCCCATGCGTGCACAAGAGTACTCCGCATAGGTTCTCCCCTATAGGATACTCAGAAGTAGCTAATCCAAAAAGTCCATAGCCAATCCTTCTTCTTCCACTTAGTGGAAAAAACTCCCTCACTCTTTCGAGGGAATAATCTGATATTACGTCGCCAAGCGTAACCCGTTGACCGTTTACTATAAATGTCATATCTTTACGATAATAGCCCAATTGGTCATACAAGGCTAGGAATTTTCTATCTAGAAGGGGCATGTAGTGCTGTCGCAGGAGAAAGACTATATTTTCCGTCGACGAAAATGGCAGGGTTATGTCTTGCCTAAATATAACTTCTACTCGAGTACCTTGACTTTGCAAATGTCTGGGTTGGATATCTTCCCATACAAGTTTCTTCTTAGATTGTAAATACCAGTTGGAACCGCCAACGAATGATTCACTACGTGTCTCGGTTATAACCTTCGTAGCAATGTTAAAACTCACTTTAGCTCCTACACCTGCGAAACCTATTCCCATTCCTCGGGTCTTTAAGCCTGCAGCGAAGTCGTGGTACTGGTTAAAATCTGAAGCGGTCATTCCTTTGCCATTGTCTGTTACTACAAGTACTTTAGCCTGTGGGTCGAAGTCAATGTAGATTGTAGTTGCCTTCGAATCCAAAGCATTGGCGACAAGTTCCACGACTACCACTGTTCCCACATCGAATGGATACATATCTGCTAAATCTCGAATCAGGTTTTCGAAATTTACTGTACTTTCGTGCGTAGTCATAATATCTATTCACCCCCTGCCCATTTTCACAATCACACACTTTGGATGGCCTTGTTCGCTATCCGAATCTACCATCAGTCCTCTTCCAGAATTCTAATTGCTTGTTCTATGTCTGGATTCTCCGTCTTCAACAGTTCTAAAGCTTTCTTTACCTTAGACTCTAATTTCTTAATCTTTATACTCATTCCTATCAACGGTCCCGTATCATCCATTTCAACCTCTATCTATCCAAACCAGTTTTATAGCATTTTACCACACCCTTGTTGTAGTATTCAGAATCATTTTTATCCCTCTTAAAATCAATATGAGGGTGCTAAAATGTGGCTTCAGGTGTGGGTTCTAGCACTCCTTATTCGTGATATAATGGCGATATGCAAGTATGGGATATTGTGACCCCTGTTTTAACAGCTCTAATAGGGGGTTTGATAGGATTCTTCTTAACATGGTGGAAGATGAGGGCAAGTAGTGCTTTGCGAAAAAATGAACGACATAATTCAGCATTAAATGCCATTGACAACTGGATAGAACATATACGAAGGTTTTTTGCAAAATACAATCTACAGGAAGAAACCACTGACTTCAGACTCTTGGATATGGGCTTGACACCAAGTGAAATAGCAGCTATGACGGCACGGACTCGTAATCTAGCGAGATTAGCTAAAGATATTAGAAGTAAAGACCTTTCATCACTACTCAAAGAAATCCTTGAAGACCTGGAGCAATTTGAGAATGTATTATCAAAGTCACGTTGGGATAATGAAGATATAGCCGAGTGTGTAGATAGCTTGCGAAACCGCTATACACTTTTCCTTGATCTGATATCAGGTATAGAGCGAAGGTAGTTGTTATTCACTTCTCCACTTCCATTTCTTTTTATCTTGCTGCCCTCTTCCCGATATATAATTCATCTGTCTTTTTCCTGCCCTCAAAATAGATGTGAGGGTATCAAATAAAGGAACGATTTATTAATACAGTAAAAAAATTTTCCGGCCAGGGGGTCGTCCCCAAATTACAGTAGCCATAATTCACCTATCTAAATAGGCGTGACAAATCAACAAAAGAGACATTTTGTTGAGGTATATTTCCCCGGGAGTTAGATAGGTGAATAAAATTCTTTACTGGAAATGGAATTGCACCCGGGAGCCCTCAAGAATGGTTCCTTTTTTCAACTACGGCTACACTCTCGAAACCTAGGCATGAAATAGGCTCCTTCTGGGTTATACGAACGATATCTAACATTCATGGGGTTTCATCCTTTCTGAGAATATTTCTTAGTGTGATTATATAACCCCGGAAGGCTGGAAGCTAATCGTCTTAATAGAGAGTTTTTCGACAGGCTCATTAATTATACGCAGCCTACGAATCTGTAGGGAAAAGAATTTAGTGAGAAGTACAATTCCAACTGGTCAGAATCAAACCAATGTGCCCTTTCGGAACAGTTCCCGAATTTCTATTTGAGAAGAAAACAACTTATTCCCACTTTGCAGCGGTTTCTATTATGTTATCAGTCAAATGTTCATTGACAGGCCTCTCCGCTAGATACAGCAAAAAGTAAGCTTGACATGTGTTCGTTTCGCTCTTTAGTATTATCGTGAGAGTATTTTAGTGTATAGTCCTTTGATTTCGGACTTCTGAGAAAGGCGGGTAAAAAGCAGAAATGAGTGAGACGCCACAACCGCACCAGAGATGGAAATTGAAGCCTTGGCAGATGATTCTACTCTTCGGAATCCTACTGTGCCCTATTTACGCTTTTGGGTCGTTTACATTTGACTTTTATGCAGGAGCAGTTACCGCAGAGTTTGGGGTCATGGGTGAGGTAGGCGTTGTCGGTATGTTTTTTATATACGTAATGGGCTATTTTATTGCTTTAGTGGTGATCCTACCAATACTGCTAGTCAGACGTTTCGGGGTGGGTCCTAAACTTTTCTTCGAGAAGAAGCTGCTTATCTCTTATCCGACACGGACAGGTTAACTTTACCCCATCGAGAAATGTTCGTCATAACATTTTTGACAATCATTGAACGTGAGGCACTCTTTGTGTAAGATGGGAATGACAATAGATATTTCCTCCGTTGCCTGCTACCTTCAATATGAATCGAATTGTTCTTGCCAATACCGGAATAGACCACATTTACCTTTTTCCGCTTGCTTTGCTTAGTTCCAGAAACTATAATGTTTCACAGAGCCATCAACTCCGAGTTGTAGGCAGTTCTATCTTGCAATCGGCAAGTGACCTTGGAAGAACTATGGGGTGGCGCATATGGTTGTCGCGAATGCTGAATTCATAACCAAAGTTTCGGTGCCCCGAAGACGGGAAGACATCATTCGCCGTCAAAGGTTGATTGACCTCCTCCATGACCATATTCATCTGTGCGTTCAGGTTTTATCCGCACCGGCTGGCTACGGCAAGACAACCCTGTTGGTGGATTTTACCAATGACCTTGACATACCAGTATGCTGGTACTCCCTGGATACCTCAGACCGAGACCCCAGACTGCTTCTCGAAGGTATTTTGGCATCTATCCGCTTCCATTTCCCTAACTTCGGACAGCTAACACAATCCCTTTTGCTTGTGGCTGAGGATGTAGTAAGAGAGGCTTCCCACTTAGTCAGCACTCTAACTGAAGAAATGTATACGGCCATTCCTGAGTATTTTGTCCTTGTGTTAGAGGATTACCATTTCGTCGAGGACAGCGACCCAGCAAAAATGCTTCTCAATCTCTTTGTGGATCGTGCTCCAGACAATTGCCACATTATGGTTTCGAGTCGTACCTCCGTTGAACTGCCAGCCATATTCACACTGGCCTTGCAACAGCGTGCAGCAAGCCTGAACACATCACATCTTTCCTTCACCCCGATAGAGGTGAAGGAGTTGCTAGCTACGCACTACAGCCTTCACCTGTCGGATGAAGAAGCGGATAAGTTAGCCACCGATACGGAGGGCTGGATAATAGGTATACTGCTCGGTACTTACAGCTTACTTGAAGGTGGGCCCCACAGAAACGTACTGACGCTATCTAAACAGGATGTCTTTCGGTATCTAGCGTCTGAGGTCTACGAGAGGCAGCCGTCTGACATACAAAGCTTTCTACTGGCATCCAGCACATTGGATGACATGGAACCAGAGATTTGTGACCGCTTGTTGGGATTAGCCAATTCTCGAAAGCTGCTTCATCAGATTGAAAGGCGGAATCTCTTCACGCAGTGTATCGATGGTGAAAAAGCTTGGTATTGCTACCACCACCTCTTTCGCGAATTTCTTCAAGCGAAGCTCTTGGAGGAGAACCCTGAGCAATTTGCGCTTCTGCATTGTAACGTAGCCTCACTCTTTGAACAAGACCAGCGGTGGAATGACGCAATCACTCACTTTTTGACGGCGAGGAGATATGACGAAGCTTCAAGAGTTGTCAAGATTATCGGCGAAGATTTTCACAACTCCGGAAAATGGGCGACTGTTTCAAAGTGGATTGGGGCTCTGCCAAGAGACATGCGACTGTCTGACCCTGATTTGGTCTTGCTTCACGCTCAGAGCCTGATCCATCTGGGCAAGGTAGATGAGGCTGTCCATATCTTGACTGGCCTCCTGTGCCAGGTCGCCAGCGACGAGGACTGGTTGAATAGGGCCAAGGCGCTCAGTTGGCGAAGTGCTGCGTTTCGCCTGACTGGCCATTTTGCAGAAGCCAAGAGCGACATTGAGACCGCCATTCGTATTCTTAAGCAGCGCGGCGGGCCTGCCGATATTCTCGGTGATGCATACAGGCGCCTAGGGAACATTCACGCGGAACAGGGGCGGTTCACTCTGGCTCTGGGACGTATGCGGCGCGCGTTGAAATACTACTCCTCCGTCTTTGATGTGAGCCGGATGGCCGAGGTGCACAATTCGCTGGGTATTGTGTATAAGCGCCTCGGCGACCTTACCAAGGCTAACATGCATTTCGAGCATGCTAGGGAAGGGTGGCAAAAGGTAAAGAATTTTGGGGCTCTGGCTATGACACTGACCAGTATAGGGTACATATATCAGCGTCGGGGCCAGTATGAATTGGCACTGGACACACTTCACTTCGGTCTGGAAAAGGCTCGGGAAACCGGGTATCAGCGAATTGAAGCCTGTATTCTTATCGCGATGGCCGAAGTGCTACGCGACTTGGATTTGTATGACGAGGCACTCGCTGCATATCAAGAGGGACTCGAGCTGGCAAGACAGGTCATGGAAGTATACTACGTGACATGGGCCAAGGCGGGAATAGGAGAAACGTATCGGCTTCTTGGTGACCGTGACAAGGCGGAGGTGCTCCTAAAGGAAGCCATCTCTCAGGCTGAGGAGCAGGGGCAAGGCTACGAAGCGACGCTATTTGCCGTACAGCTGGGAATCATCGAGTATGAGCGGGGGCGATACGAGGCCGCAATAGGAATTCTTCGCGGAGTTTGTGACCGTCTGAGGAACATAGGAGACAAAGACGCTTTGGCGAAAGCATACTTCCATCTTGCTCAGGCATCGTTCTTAGCCAAGGAATATGACCTCGCTATTAACTGGCTCGAAAAGGCGTCTGGGCTAGCTGACGAACTGGGCTACGATGACTTCCTGGCGGTTGAAGGTAGAAACGCTGCGCTGCTGATTCAATATGGTGCCTCAAAAGGCGTGGGTGGCAACCGTTTTGTCCGAATCATGCAGAAGATTAGGATTCACCGCGATAGCCAAAGAATACGGGTAACTACCAAGGTCTCAGTCGGCCCCTCTATTGCAACCAAGCCTGACATTGAAGCTCGCGCCTTGGGAGAAACTCGGGTACTGGTAGATTCTCGGCTGATTAGCGAGGCGGAGTGGAGAAGCAACCGGGCCAAGGAAATGTTCTTCTATCTGCTTTGTTGTGGCACTGGGCAAACCAAAGAACAAATAACAGCTGCACTGTGGCCTGACCTGTCTCCAGCCAAGGCCACTAGCAACTTCCATATCAATTTGTACCGAGCGCGGAGGGCAGTATTTCCGGGAATCTTCATGCTTGAACAAGGGCAATATAAACTCAATCCTGATGTTAATATCTGGTTCGACGTAGCGGAGTTCGAATACCTCCTGAGTCAGGCAGAGAGTTTGCCTCATAGTAGCAAAGCTAGGGTGGCCACTCTAGAACAAGCCGTCGAACTGTATAGAAGGCCGTTCTTGCAGGAGTTCTACGGTGAGTGGACCGAAATGCGGCGTCGAGAACTGGAAGACAAGTACCTGAAGGTCCTTTCATTTCTGGCCAGCTTCAACGGTCACAGCGGAGGATATGACAAGGCTATCGCATTCCTCGAGAAGTTCATCACCATTGACCCATATCAGGACGAGGTGTACTGTCAACTAATGGAGTGGCACTTGGCCTTAGGAGACAAGGTTTCTGCGTCGCGGATATACAAGCGATATCTCGATACAGTGGCCGGTGAACTGGAGTTCGCTCCCCCGGCCCGAATACAGGACCTGCATAAGCGCATATTGACGGGTAAAGAGACGGGCTGAAGTCGAATCTAGGTTCAAACTCAGTTTTACCTCAACGGGGCTTGCTGAAAAGGCAGCCCCGTTCTTTTTGTCTCATTCAGTGGTCTTGGTAAGAGGCTGGTAAGAATTCACCTCCTATTATGCTTACGTTGACATTTCAAGGTTCTCTCAACGCCGAGCGAAAGGAGGTGATATATGAGAAAGAGTCTAAAGGCCCTACTCGTCCTTGCTATTGTGGTAGCTATGACAGTGGCCACGACACTACCCGTGATAGCTGGGCCTGATCCTTTTGGCCCGTAGCTTGCCAAGAGAGAAGAGGCCCCTTAAGGCATGGGGACGGGTGCAATGACAAGGGGGCCTCTTCCTTTAGTTCCTCTAGTAGAAAAGAAAGTTATTGCTCAAATACTATACAACTCAAGATTAGTGCGCAAGCAATGTGCGATCAAGCAAAGGAGGTAACAAATGGTTAACAAAAATCCAACGGTCCTCGTGGTTGACGACGATCATACAATCAAGCAGGCTAATGCTGATAATAAACGCTCTCCTGAAATGAATGCTATCGCCATTGGGTAGAGGCAAAACTTGACCCGTTTTCCGCCTACTCAGAGACAGTGACTCGAAAAACCATGGAGATCGCTCGGCAGCTTCGCATAGCTGAAGAAGAAAGGCAACGGTGGGCAATGGCAAGAGCAAATCTTGCTTCCAAGAGAGACAGGGTAATCAAGGCTGAATCTATCTGGAATCGCTCGTCACGAGACGAATTTGAGTAATGAAATATGAGGAACGTTGTAATGTGATTCATACTACCAAAGTCGATATAAAACACCAAATTTACACACAGCGTCCACCATCGAGACAGACAAAACAAAGAGTTGCTACGCAGTTAGTGCACAGGTTTTTCAAGTCGGGTCTCGAGAGCCTTGGAGACTATGAAATCGTTGAGTTACTCTTCAGCTTAGCCTTATCCTAAAGGGAATATAAGAAGCAGGCAAAAAGTGTATTCGACAATTCAGAAGCCTGAGAGAGATTATAGAAGCTTCTCCTGAAGAGCTACAGCAAGGTGGAATTACACGGGGGAGAAATATGGGTTGAGAGCAAACCTGGGAAAGGTAATAGATTTGCCTTCTCATTGCCTGTTTTTGATCAGAGAACAAATGGAATCAAGTAATTCCTTGCTAATTACTGAAAAGAGGAGGTGGAATTGAAAGTACTGATCATTGAGGATGATGCCAACGTGGTGGAAGCGGTGTCACTCTGTCTCCAGCTACGGTGGCCTGAAGTCACACTTTCTAGTGCTACTGAGGGAACTAAAGGAATAGAAATATTGGAGTCCGGCTCCTTCGACGTCGTTATCCTGGATATTAACCTGCCAGACATCGATGGTTTTGAGGTTCTCAAACAGATTCGTTCCTTTTCAAATGTGCCTATCATCATCCTGACTGTGAGGGGAAAGGAGGAGGATCAAGTCAGGGGATTGGAGATGGGTGCTGATGACTATATTGTTAAGCCCTTCAGGCCTAGGGATCTTATTGCAGGGGTACATTCCGTGCTCCGCCGCGCTGGTGTTCCTAAAGTCACCACGGGGCAGCCCCTTGTCGCCCGGGGCAAACTAATCCTTAACCTCACCACTAATGAGGTGCGGCTTGGAGAAGAAATAGCAAAGTTGACACCGAATGAATCTAAGGTGCTTTATGTCCTAATGAACAATGCTGAACACACAATAAGCAGTGAGAAGATTTCACAAGAGGTATGGGGGAAAGAATATATTAATACTGATCTCGTAAGGACATATATCCGAAGACTCAGACACAAACTAAAGGATAATCCTCCTCAGATAATCCTCAGCAAGCGTGGAGAGGGTTATAGAGTTGTCAGTCCGACGTAGAACCTATTCCCCTTCTTCACCATTTTAGGGAGGCAGGAAATGCATGATGAAGAGAAGACAAAAGAGCAACTCATAAATAAACTGGCAGAGTTGCGACAACGCATTACTAGATTGGAAGCATCGGAAGCCGAGCTCAAGCGAGTGAGGAAGGTGCTACGGCAGAGCGAGTCGAAATACAGAGAGTTGGCTAATTTATTACCGGAAACTGTTTTTGAATTAGATGGAAGAGGCAATTTTACATTTGCCAACCGTAATGGATTTAACATGTTTGGTTATACTCAAGAGGATTTTGATAAA
>JAUXAC010000182.1 GCA_030615035.1 Dehalococcoidia bacterium
GGCAACGCTGATAGCTTGAGAGTTGCCCTTAAAGACGTGAACGATGCCAAGAATGACCACTCCTCCATTCCCGCCAACAAGGTGGATGACGAGGAGCATATCCTGTGGCTTCGCAGTCAGTCCACTATTGAGGAGGGTGAAGACCTTGAGTGCATGATATGCCACGATAAATTTGACCACCTGCTCAGCGGCACCTGCGAAGTCTGTTTTAAGGAATGGATGCTAAGCACGAAACCGAAGGACTAGAGACCACATCTGAAAAAATTGCTTTAGGAGGGAAAGATGGAAGTCAATATACAAGCCGTGCAGGGTGCCTGCAGCGAGTTTATTGATGATAAAGGGAAGAGGCGGGATGTCTCTATAGTCATTTCCCCCTTGAAGTTGATGGCAAACGAGGAACAGAGCAAAATCGTTGTTCAGACTGGCTGTAATCTGTGGAAGGCTTGTCATAATGAGGGTTGCTACTATTCCATGGCTTCCAGGCAACGCAAGTAGCAGCTCATTTTTTATTAAGAAGAAGCCCGGTAGGGAAAGGTCTAACCGGGCTTATTTTTGTCAGTGGAGGTTGGTTTATGCCTTCCTGCCGGCGCAGCTGTGAACTGCACTGGTGAAGGCAGACTGGATCCTCTTGTCTTGCTGTCCGCCGGTTCCGACTGGCGGTGTGGAATATTTCTTACCCCTCAGCGCAGCGCCAATGCAAGCATTGAAAGCACTCGGCCTGTGGGCAGGGATCCCCACCATTCGCCGGAGAGTTCGGACTGGTAGACCTGCTACCTGAGCCATTTTAATCTTGCCCATCGTGTTGTGTCCCTCCTTATGAGTTTTCTTCTGCTGCTGCTGTTGACTCTTCGATTACCTCTTCAGGATTGAAAGACTGAGTTGAACAATCAAAGTCCTTCAATCTTTCCCGTAAAGGCTCCTCCACTACAGCTTTGATTATATCAAATTGCTTGCAGAGTGTCAAGGGCATGTCTGGGTCCTCTTCCTTGGTGCCTATTTGCTCAATAACTGCGGCTAAGTCCTGATGGCCTTGCTCTTTGAGTTCATTAAAATACCAGCTCGCTATAACACCTAGCCGGCATGGCCGACAGAATTCTGGATCATCCTTATGCGGGTCCTCCTCGCGTATCCACTCCTCCATGGTTAAACCAGGGCACTGCCGTTTCTTTTCTTCAGTCATAACTCCACCCTTCGTGCTACAGTGCTGGCTACAAGCTGTACTACGAGTTCGTTAATAAGGGTGCCTGATGTTAGTAATTTCTCTACCGAGTGCTTAATAAAAGGACTGGGTGTCTCACCCCCAAGAGCTAGGGTTAGAGACTCGGCAGCTTTATCTTTGTCACCGACCCTCAAAGATTCTACGGCAAATAGATATTGTCTAATTGGCTCCGGGTTTGCCATCTGTTATGCCGCCTTAGTTGGGATATTAGGTTTCAATACCTCGTGCCTTTAACTCTC
>JAUXAC010000095.1 GCA_030615035.1 Dehalococcoidia bacterium
GAGCATCCCATTCTAATTCTTGAGGGAAGGGACGGCTGGTTTGTTATTCTAGTGCCCCACCGCACTCCCCACCAGGTGATAGTGCACTTTGATGGCAAAGGGGCTGATTTCTTTGCCACTGTGCCAGAGATGATTGAGTAGAAAGAAATAATGGAAGTTTATGTCGGCCAAGATAAAGGGCGATGGCCTAAAGGGACAAGGGTGAGAAAAGTGAACAGTGAACCCGGAGACGCTCACCAGGATGGGGCTTTAGGGACCATAGTCGGCGCCCTGGGGCCAGCCAGCCCCAGCCAGCGGGCGGAGCTCATCATTGAGCTAGCCAAAAAGGGCGTGAACGGGGATGTAGAGTATTTCTATTGGGTTGAATGGGATGACATGCCAGGTATACCGGTCGGCATTGCCGATTATCGGATTGAACCGAGCGATTAAGGAGGTAACCCATGAGAGCTAGTCAGCTTAGACGTATTCTACGAAAAGGAAGGAAGTTTAACTGCAATAAATGCCCCATCCCGCAGCGCACTTGTAACGCCCTCTCCAAAGGGCTCTGGGGTGAGGAGAAGTGCCTACTGCGGGTTGTGCTAAGGGAGATTCTTATTTTGCACACCAAGGATGCTAAAGGAGGCAAACGATGAGTCCAATTAAAGGAGTTAGCGAACTCAGGCGGATGCCCAGGCTAGGCAAGATACGCCTGGGTATTAAGCAAATCAGCCCCAGAACACAAAATCCCTACCCTGTAGCTACTGATTACTTCGTTGTGGCCGATGAGATCAAAAAGTATGTGGGGGAAAAGCCCAAAACACTAGAGATAATGTTCCCCGTCGAAGATCCAAGAGAGTTTGCCATCCAGTGGCTCCGCTGCTACTCCTTCACCCAGGGTCTGGTCTGCAAGGGCGATGGCCTTATGTCCCGCCGCAAAGTAGATGTCGAGTCCGGTGTCTTAGCTGACCACACTACAACTGAGTGGGAGTGGAAGGATGGCTTACCCTGCAATCCTGAGACCTGCCTCGAGTACAGTAGTGAAAAGCCACAGTGCCGTCGGGTGATGAATCTCCTATTCCTGATGCCCGATGTCCCTGGCTTTGGGGTCTGGCAGTTGGATACCAGCTCCTTTTACTCTATTGTCAACATCAACTCCTGTATAGACCTGATCAGAAGACTATGCGGGCGAATATCCTTCATCCCCTTAACCCTATCACTGGAGCCACAGATAGTTGAGCCACCAGGCATTAAGAAGAAGACAGTCCACATTCTTCAGATTCGGAGCGATGTCAAACTGGCTGAGATACAGCGCCTGGGGAGGAAACGTCCGGAGCAGGTGCTGTTACCAGAACTCGAGGAAGAAGAGATCCCCACTGACCTTTACCCTGAGGAGGTCTTGGCCGAAGCCGAAGGATTTGAACCCACAAAAATCGAAGTGCCCGCCGCCGAGGTCGAGGGCGAAGGCTTTCACATCGAAATAGCCTGGCTGGACCGAACCCTAAAGGAAATCAAATGGTCCCACGAAACGGCTAAGAGCTGGATTGCATCCAACTTCAAAGATGTGGACACCCAGGGTGAGCTGAGCGAGGTGCTCTCGCGCCTTACCCGAGAGCAAGCAGAGCAATTTGTTCACCACATACAAGAGCTAGCTGCCAAAAAACAGATGCAGCTATTTGAATAAGGAGCGTTAAATGAGGCGGTGAAGGCAGCACCCCCTAATAAGAAAGTAACAAAGAATTAACCCCTAGAAGTAGAAGTAGAAGTAGAAGTAGAAGTAGGGAAAGTGCAACGAAAGTTACAAGAAAGTGCATAACAGGTTACACCAATAGTTACAAAATACTGCCTCGGAGTTATTAAAGTGCCAAGGACAGCGGGGCGAAGGACCTGGATTAAACTCTACCCTATAGATTGCCTGGAGGGTAGCATTCGCTATCAACTTGAGGCAGATGAGAGGGGGGTTTGGTATGACCTATTAAATCTATCAGCCATTTGCTCAACGCCAGGCACTATTTCAGATAAGGATAATAGGCCCTACCCCCACAGTTTCATCGCTAATCGGCTGAATATCGAAATAGAGTTATTGGATCGCACTCTGACAAAATGCGAAGAGGAAGGCAGAATTAGTGAGAATGATACTGGCATTCACATCACTAACTGGACAGCCTACCAGTCTGAGTATGAGAGACAGAAGCCTTACCGGGAGCGGAAGAAAGAGAAAGGGCCAGCCCCTAAAAGGCTAATGGAGGATTAGAATATGCCAATACCTAGATTTAGAGATGCCAACGGCGACTATGAGATAGTCTTATTCTGCCCGAACTGCGCTTGGGCTATCCCCAAAGATAAAGCTACACAGAATTGGAGACAATGCCGTCGATGTGGCGGCAAGTTGGAAACTCGGCGCTTTGATTATGCTAAAAATCCTTATGGGTATAGGGGCACGGCGGAGTGACAATAGATGAACGGATTAGAGAGCTGGAGAATAAGATAGTGACCGTGTGTATGAGCTGCCCTCATAGTAAGTGGGCTGGTGGCCACTTTGAGTGCGACAGAAAGCGTAGCCAGTGTCATTCAAAACGGGTCCGCCACTGGCTGGATGAGATAAAGAAACTGGAGGAGGGGGAATAGAGATGACTGAACTCGAATTGGATCGGATGCTCACGCTTTTAGATAAGTCAAGGGGGCTGCTCTTTCCGGTAGAGGTTTGGGAGCTAAATCGTCTCTTAGGGAAGTATAGAGTGGAGCTAGAGCAGCGACAAAGGCGGGAACCTGCGTGGAAAGGAGCCTATCTACGGGTAAGGAGGAATAATGGAG
>JAUXAC010000187.1 GCA_030615035.1 Dehalococcoidia bacterium
GGCCAGGTGCAGCTTCTCCATAATATTCCGCAGGTGGGTCTTTACTGTGTTCTCGGAGATAAACAGGGAATCAGCGATTTTCTTATTACTTGCCCCTTGAGCCACCAGTTGCAGCACCTCTCCCTCTCGTGGGCTCAAGTCAGCATCAGCTCCCGGAATGGATTCCCTCTCCGCCCCGGCACTGAGGTCTTTGAACTCGGTGAGTAGCGTTGTTGCCATCAGGGGCGAGACTATCACTCCGCCCTGGGCAATATGAAGAATGGCATGAATCAGCTCTTCTGGCTCAGTGTTTTTAAGGATGTAACCCCTGGCACCAAATTTCACAGCAGCGAAGAGGTCAGCCTCCTTGTCAGAGACGGTCAGGACGAGGACATTAACCTGGGGCATCTCCGTCTGGAGGGCTTGAATGGCTTCTAATCCGCTGCAGCGCGGCATATTGAGGTCCATCAGAACCACATCAGGGGCGATTTCCTTAGTTTTTTCTATCGCCTCCAGTCCGTCTAATGCTTCCCCCACCACCTCCAGGCTCTCCTGGTTAGCCAGTACAGCGGCGATGCCACGGCGAAACAGGGTATGGTCGTCAACCACCAGCACTTTAACAGTGTCCATTTCATAACCTCACTTTCTCAATGGGGAGGCTGACCCTTACTTCTGTCCCCTCCCCGGGGGCGGTAGAGATGTTCAAACTGCCGCCAAGCCCCTCTGCCCTTTCTTTTATGATGTTCAGTCCGTGGTAGCCGGGAGGGGATTCTTCAAGGTCGGAAAGGGTAAAGCCCTGCCCGTTGTCCTTGATGAGCATCTCCACTGATTGGCTGGTCTTCTCCAGTTTTACCACTACATCGGTGGCCTGGGCGTGTCTTCTGACATTGGTCAGTGCCTCTTGGGTGATGCGCAGAAGTTGTAGCTCAGCGACAGGGGAAAGCTGGGGGAAGGCTTTCTGGGCGTTAAATTGAACCCGGATACCATTATTATCGCCGAATTCCCTGGTATAGTTAGCCAGGGCTGGTATTATGGGGAGGTTTCTTATCTCAGTGGTTAATTGGTCAATGGATTCCCTGATATCCTCATAGGTATCTTGCACTATCTGTCGAATGTCGCCAAGCTCGGTGAGCGCTTGCGCAGTGTTCTGGGAAGAAACTGAATCGCTTACCTGCTTTGTTTTCAGATTAAGGTAACCGAGTGACTGTGCCACGCCATCGTGTATCTCCCGGGCAATTCTTCGGCGCTCCTCAATAATGGCCTCCCTTTCTATACGCCGACGGATATTCAGATTAATGCGGTAAGGCACAGTGGCGGCGACAAAGCAGAAAAGAGTGTAGATTATCAGCATGGTGAGATTGTATCCCTGCATAATCCAGGTAAATCTCTCAATAAATTGGCTCAGAGCCAGGTGA
>JAUXAC010000174.1 GCA_030615035.1 Dehalococcoidia bacterium
GTTAGGGATAGGCTTCAATTCCTGGGAACTTGGGAATGGTATAGGGGATGTCTATTACACGGATTCCCCTGAATACCGGAGTTTAACCCAGGAAACATTTATCGACCTCTGGAACAAGGGCCTGGTTTACCAGGCAGAGAGAATAACAAACTACTGCCCTGGCTGCCAGACCACCATAGCTGATGCTGAAGTGGAATACATGGAGAGGCATGCCTTCTTCAATGACGTGGTCTTCAGGGTGAAGGAAACAGGGGAGAAGGTAATAATAGGCACCACCAGGCCTGAGCTGATATGCACCTGCGGCATGGTGATATACCATCCCGGGGACAAGCGATACAAGCACCTGAAGGGGAAAACAGCCATAACACCCGTCTTTGAAAAGGAAGTTCCCATAAAACCCCATCCCATGGCAGACCCCAAGAAGGGGACGGGCCTGGTAATGATGTGCTCTGCAGGGGATTTATCCGATATCAGGTTCTTCAGGGATATGAAGCTCAAGCCAGTCATTGCAATAGACCCGGACGGCAGGATGAACAAGCACGCAGGCTTCCTGAAGGGCTTTCCCATAGAGGAGGCAAGGGAGAGGATGGTTGAGGAACTCAGGAAGAGAAACCTCCTGGTAAAGAGGGTAAAGCTCATGCATAAAATGCCTGTATGCGAGAGGTCAAAGGACCCCATAGAGTTCATAGCAATGCCCGAACTGTATGTGAAGCAGCTCCCCTACAGGAAGAAGATGAGGGAATTCGCTAGGAAGATTAATTTTTTTGCCCCCAAGAGCAGGCAGATATTCCTGGACTGGATAAACTCCGTATCAATAGACTGGCCCGTAAGCAGGAGGAGGTTCTATGCAACGGAAATCCCGCTCTGGTACTGCAGGAAGTGCAGGGAACCCATACTTCCTGAGAAAGGCAGGTATTACAGGCCCTGGAAGGAATCCAGCCCTGTCAAGGTCTGCCCCAAGTGTGGAGGAAAGGAATTTGAAGGGGAGACCAGGGTCTTTGACACCTGGTTTGACTCCTCCATATCACCCTTATATATACTAAAATATACCAGGGCCCCCCAGGGCTTCTTCAAGAAGCACTCGCCCTGCACCCTTAGACCACAGGGTAAAGAAATCATACGCACTTGGTTATATTACACGGTCCTGAAGGACTACCTGCTTACAGGAAAATGCATATTCCGGGACGCCTGGATAAACTACCATGTCCTGGACGAGAAGGGCAGGAAGATGTCCAAGTCCAAGGGAAATGTTATAGACACCCAGGACATAATAGAGACCTTTGGCGCAGAGCCTTTCAGGCTCTGGACAGTTGTGGAAGGGGACCTGAGCAGGATAGACTTCCGCTGCTCCTCCGAGAGGATAGACGGGGCAGGAAAGTTCCTGACCAAGCTCTGGAACGTTGCAAGGTTTATTTCCATGCACCCCGAACCGAAAAAGAAGCCCAGGACCCTGTTCGGGACAGATAAATGGATAATATCCGAAACAGACAAGCTGGTCAAGTATGCCAGGAAGAGA
>JAUXAC010000213.1 GCA_030615035.1 Dehalococcoidia bacterium
GGACACCATGGCTCGCGACCTTCTGATCTTGCTCCGGAATCCCGTTTCAGCAAGCTACGAAGAGTATTGCCCGCTTGCCCTTGTTTTACTTAAGTCTATTAGCGTCTGGGCAAACATAAATAAAGATAAATTCAGGTTTCCCTCTCTCATAGATAAAAACTTGCAAGAACTGACAGGGTATTTGGGCGGAAGCTGATGGGTGAAGTAACACGCGTGACGTCCAACCTGGTGCAAATGCTGGATAGAGACCAAAAGGAAGCAAAAAGCCTAGCCGGTATCATAGATGAGTTGCAGGGCTACCTTGAGGAGGAGTCCAAAACCATTATCGAGGAAAGCCTTGACCGTCTGTTGAGCAGAATCAGGGCGGAAGCAGCCAAGATAATCAGTGGGTCGGGTGTGGTGCTTGTATCGCCTGAGGGGGCGACCAGCGTAAAAGAGACCTATAACATACATTCGGATTCCTGGCTTGAGCGGCTGAAGTCCGACGGATTTTCCATTCTTACCCTGGAACAATTCGGGGCCTTTGTGCAGTCCCTTAAAGCTGAGGTGGCAGACGGGAACCTGATACCCGTAATCGAGTTCCTGAGGGCAAATACAGAAGTCAGGCCGGCTCCGGCGTATTCACCAGCGCCAGCTCTGAGAGAAAGCCAGCATGGCGAATCATCTACCTCATCAGAATGGAAGCTATCCGATTTCCTGCCGGCTCTACCGCCACATCCACCCTTACCCAGAGGGCTATTTAAGGATTAAGCGACCATCCCCGGACTTCTGAACCCTGCAAAATGATAGCAAAAGTTATATCTGAAAAGCCTGTATGCTATCATCACGCAAGCTAGCTTTATCAACCGGGGAATGAACATCCTGAAAATTAAGCATATGGACATAGTGAGTAAGGCCAGCTACGGTGCTTGCGACAAACTAGCTTTGAGCTGATCGAGGGTTGCTAGGAGATTACTTCCACTAGGGCATAATCTTCTCTACAGCACGGTTAAAATACCCAAGGTACATATCTCATTATATTTCAGATGACTTATAGTAGTGGGGATGAAGAGTCAAGCGTGAGCTTTCCCCTGTACGGACAACAGATACAAAGGATGTTTGGACACCCACCATGGAGTTGCTAAAG
>JAUXAC010000109.1 GCA_030615035.1 Dehalococcoidia bacterium
AGCAAGATAGATGACGAGGGCCATATCCAGCGGCTCCGCAGCCAGTCCACTATTGAGGAGGGCAAAGACCTCGAGTGCATGGTTTGCCACCAGAAATTTGAAAAGCTGATCAGCGGCACCTGTGAAGTCTGTTTTAGGAAATGGGCTCTAGCTACAAAACCGCGGCCGTTGATGCGAAGATTGGTTTAGAGAGGTGACGATGGAAATCAATATACAGGCTACCGTTGGCATTTGTTCTGAATACATGTCTGCCCCGGATGCTGAAAAGGCCGAGGTATCTGTGGTAATCGCTCCCATTAAGGTTACCTCTGAAAACGATGACAAGATCAGGGTAATAACTGGCTGCAATCTGTGGCGATCCTGCCAAAATGCCGCCTGCTGGTTTAGTCTTGGTTCAAGAGAAAGGAAGAAGGCGCAGCCGGGAAAATCAACTGCACCTTGATTTCAGTGGAGGGCTAAACTTTATGCCTTATTTCCCAGCACAGGCATGAACCGCACCGGTAAAGGCAGCCTGAATCCTCTTGTCTTGCTGTCCGCCCATTCCGACCGCTGGCTTGGAATACGTCTTACCCTTAAGGTGGCCCCCAATGCAAGCATTGAAGGCACTCGGCCTATGGGCAGGAATCCCCACCATTCGCCGGAGGGTTCGGACCGGTAGCCCGGCTACCTGAGCCATGTGAATTTTACCCATCTTCGATAACCTCCTCACGAGATTTTGATGCTGCTGCTGCTGAATCTTCGACTACATCATCAGGATTGAAAGACTGAGTGGCACAGTCAAAGTCCTTCAATCTTTCCCGTAAAGGCTCCTCCACTACGTCTTTAATTCTATCAAGCTCCTTGCAGAGTGTCAAGGGCATCTCTGGGTCATCTTCCTTGCTGGCTATCTGCTCAATACTTTCTGCTAAGTCTTTATGGCCTTGCTCTTGGAGCTCACTTAAATACCAGTTTGCTATAACACCGAGCCGACATGGCCGGCAGTATTCTGGATCATCCTTATGCGGGTCCTCCTGACCTATCCACTCCCCCATGGTGAATTGGGGGCATTGGCGTTTCTCTTCTTCATTCATGGCTTAATCCTTCGGGTTACAGTGCTGGCCACAAGCTGTATTACAAGTTCGTTGGTATAGGTGCCTGGTGTTAGCATTTTCTCTATCGAGTGCCTCATAATAGGGCTGGGCCTCTCCCCACCAAGGGCTAGGGCCAGAGACTCAGCAGCTTTATCTTTGTCACCAGTCTTTAAGGATTCTACAGCATCCAGGTATTGCCTGATTGGCTCCGGGTTCGCCATCTTGCTCCTTTCAGCGAAGGCTAGGCTTCAATACCGCGCTTGGCTAGGCTCTCAGTGCGTTCTAGGGCACTCTGGGCTTCATCCTTGGCTATTTCCTTTACCTTGCCCTCGTTCATACTACCTCTATTCTGACTCCGGTATCAAGCCGCTCCCAAAGATACTTATCGTATTCATACTTCGTCCAGGTGGAACCAAACGATGAGATCTTCTTAAACTTACACGTGGAGATAACAGCGTAGAGCCCTGGTGCAAATGGCTCCCAGCCTACCCGTGGCAGCTTTTTCCTAGCAGCTCTGGATGGCTCTGAGTAATATTCACCAGTATCATGATCTCTCATAACAAAGCTGGTAAAGGTATAAATCCCAGTATGGTCAAGAGGGACAGCATTATATCCAATCCACTTTCGAGCTATTACATCCGGGTCCATAAATCGGCAAGTAGCAATAGCACCTACAGGACTTATACGCGTTCCTGGCTCTATCAACTTGCTCGGGTCTTGCCCCGCAGGCCAGAGTGCTAGGCTAACATCAACTAGGAAGACCCCTAAATCTTTCTCTGCCAGCCATATTGAAACCTCTGTCCAGAACTCCTCCTCAGCACCAGACCTGACCTGTTGCGGGACATCAACCTGTGGGGGCCGGGCCAACTCTTCAGGAGGAACCACCTCAATGGCGTCTTCATAAATAACGCTGGCTAATAGGTTGCCAGCCCCGTCATACAGCTCTACCTTTGGGCTGTAGAGCTTTGGCAGGTAGAAGAGCCTGTGGTAGGTAGTGTCAAGATAGTCCGGCATAAGGAAGAAGGCAATGTCAAAGCTGGATATGCCCGCAGGCCAGCTTACCGTATATTTCCTCTCTTCAATCAGGTTATCAAGATAACGCCAGTGTTTTTCTGAATATGTACCTCTCTCGGAATAGGTGGCTGTCGGGTAAAATCTCCCTGCCTCATCTATCTGGGGCTTTTTCCTTACCCTCTCCAGGTGGAGTGTTCTGCCGCGGACACAGGTGTCGTAGGCACTCCCTGTCTTTCCCTCGCACTCAGCCAGGCGCTCTTCAGCTCTTGCTATCTCCTGTTGCCATTCATCATAATTCTGCAGGGCGATCCCAACCATACCAGGTGAAGAAACCCTTAGTTCGCCGGTAAATGCTGTGGGGGAATCAACAGTGATTGTAGCCGTGACTAAC
>JAUXAC010000195.1 GCA_030615035.1 Dehalococcoidia bacterium
GGCCGAGAATGATTATCATGCAGGCACCTCCTCCACTACTATTTCCTCTTCTTCTGGAACGTAGGTATCTGCCGGTAGCAGCACTGTCTCGTGCATTCCGTAAAACCAGGCCATACATTCCGGGCATACAGAAAGTAGGACCCCGTTCTCTTTCACAGCATAAACTGCCTCATGTACGACAACGTTAGCTTGGGGGTTGCCCTTACTCACTTCTTTGAAAGCTAGACAGAGGTCACATAACATATCTTCCTCCACTAAGCAGAATTATCATGCAGGCACCTCTTCCACTGCTACCTCATCCATCCAGTCTTCTTTAGTGGCCTTAAGTTTCTCTATAGTTTCAGGAGGCAAAGGCTCATCTGTTTCAAACTCGAAGGTTCGGCAACCTTCCAATCTTGTGCCTCTCCGCTTCCATTCGTCTATGATTTCACCCATATACTCAGTGATTTTATCCATGATCTCTGTCCTGTAGTAGACCTTAATCCGGTACCTCATTTTTCTCCCACCAACTTAAGGAACATGGCAAGAACTCCAATAGTAGAGCCCTGGAATACAACCTCCTTACCGCGCCTTCTTGGTTTCCAGTCATCCCACTTAATCTTAACAGTTGTGCCACACTGGTCTTCTGCCACAGTGGCATAACAGCCTAATGGGGTGTACTCGACTCTTTGTCCTTTCTTAAACATCACTTCCCCTTGAAGCCGTTGAGGCCTGGTTACACACCGACTTTACGGCACCCCTGTCTGGTGCACCCAGACCAGACCCTGTTATTCCCTGGCCGCTCGACTTTTTAAGGGGCAGGCGAAGCTGGAAACCCCGGGGCTTCCCCTTGTGCCTTTTACTGCGGACTACGAGTGGTTTACTCATAATACCTCCAGTGCCCCCCACTCAGCAGGCGACTACGCTAGGGATTACTCATCCCTATGCTCGGGACAACCCTCCTCACCAGGCCTCATTTAGTCACTTCTCTTGGAGTACCAGTTGGGTGATGTTCCCTCTGTTTCAATGCCTCAAACCAGTCAGTAATATGACCACAATGCTTACACCTAACACTACCTTCACAGCCAAGTATTTCCTCTGGGTCATCAGGACCACCACAAAAGAACATATCAATTGAGCCACATGTTGGGCACTGGATAACAGGCTCCTCCACTTTACTGCCCCAAATTGGTTCAGGAAATCCTCTGTCCTTGTTGTAGAACTCCTTGTAGATTGTGGGTTGTTCAGCCATTGGTCTAATCCCCCAATCATAGCACTCTATCTATTTGTTCCTGGTTATACCTAGGTTCAGTTGCGAGCCCTGGGGGGAGCGCTTGGTTGCGTGC
>JAUXAC010000209.1 GCA_030615035.1 Dehalococcoidia bacterium
CTTTAACTATTGGACCAACCAAACCAGACTAGACAGTAGGCGCATATTGTGAAGGAGGTGCGCATGGAGATAATCATTGAGCACTGTCCGCTATGCCTAGAGGACAAAGACGTCTTCTGCCCAAGGGATGTGGACGCCCAATGTCTTCACTGTGGTAAGCGCTACTGCGGAGCTCATATTTCAAAACACCTCGAGCACGACCACTGTGTTGCTCTTGACCTCAAACACTGCTCGAGCAAAGGAGGTAACCATGAAGGCTAGCCAACTTAGACGTTTTCTAAGAAAGGGAAGGAAGATGAGGTGTGCTACGTGCCCCATCCTCCGGAGTACCTGCGATTCCATCGCTAAAGGCTTGTGGGGAGAGGAGAGGTGCCTGGTGCTGGTCTTGCTAAGGGAAATCCTCATTTTCCATACTGAGGAGCATAAAAGGAAGCCTAGTCCTCAGGTTAAAGGGAGCTAAAGGTAAGAGGCTACCAGCCACAAAGGAGGTTCAGTTATGGCTTTTATTATTGTTAGCCAGGTCCGAGAGCATCTGGGAGTGCTTTCGCGTGTCTCAGTCATAGCAGAAAACGAAGATGAACTAAATGCTTTGCTAGAAGATGGTTCTTTAGAGGATGGAGCCACAATATATCGGGGCGAGGTATACGCAACCATCAAGGTAACCGTTGAAAAAAGAAAGCTAGAGCTAATTCGCAGGGAACCCAAACCCTGAAGGAGGTAAGCATGGTTTACGAAGTTAAACGTGAAGAGCTAACCCAAGCGCAATGGGATGAGATGAAGAAAATCACCCGGGAAAATGTGTGCGGTGAGTGCGGGGCCGAGCTCCAAATACATACTAACGCTGAAAATGCCACCGTAGTGGTTGGCTGCCTGAACCGAGAGCATCACGGTTACATTGAGAGGGAAACTTACACGCAAGCCTTCAGGCGTGGCGCAGAGGTTCACCCTACAATCCAGACGGCAATCGAGCGCAAGATGGTGCCCAAGGACGAGCTGGGGCGAGCGATGAATCTCCTGGCGCTGCGCTACCCTGATGCCATCAAGGACCCGGCCACGGCTTCTCTCTTCATTATGGACTGCGCCAGGCTAGACATAGACCCCCTGATTCACCCAGCAGAGGCGGTACCCGTGCCGTTCAAGAGCCGAAAGAAGGAT
>JAUXAC010000042.1 GCA_030615035.1 Dehalococcoidia bacterium
CTCCTCCATATATTTGATGGCACGAACAACCTGGTGAAAATCATCTAATCCCATGACCTTTTTCCGTGTATCGGGAGTGGTCGCATTCAGTGATACATCAATCTGGAGATTGGGTATTTCCCCCAGCTCCCTTATGATTCCCTCAGTAAGCAGGCTGCCATTAGTGTAAATCAGAATTTTTACTGATGGTGACAGAATTTCACGGGCAAACCTTAACCTCCCCATGAAGCTTTTATCGCAGAATGGCTCCCCAGTGAGCATTGGAATGAAGAACTGAAGATTAGGTAGTTCCGCTGCTTGGCAAACTATCCTCTGATAAAGCTCATCAGTCATTGTGCCGAACTCGGTAAACCTGGAGTGAGGGCAGAAAGCACAATGCCCATTACATAGGTTGGTCGTTTCAATTTGGAGGCAAACTAGCGAGTTCACAACACTCTCCTTGCTGTTTTTCCTGATATCTCCTCAGTTAGTCCTGCTCCAGCTAAAAGCTCGGGCCACTCCTTGCTCCAGTCTATGTGCTGAGGGAAGAGAGCCGGCTGCCAAAAATTATTATGAAAGAATAGGACCCCATCTGGTTTTAGTACTTGAGCCAGCATACTTAGCTGCTCAGGCAAGTCAGGCAGGTGTTCGAATACATCTATCGCCGCTATGAGGTCGTAAATTTCTCTTTTATCGGAAAGTGAATCGATGAAGCTTATCCCTCCATTGCTCCTGAACCGGGCAAAATCTGAAACTAAGCCCGGTAAGTCAAGATAGTCAACATCGGCACCTCGCTTCTGTAGCAGCAGAGACAGGCTGCCGATGCCACCACCAAAGTCAAGTACCTTCAGTCCTTTCACAGTGGGAAGGTAGTTAATTATCTGTTTGAAGGTGTCTGAAGCGTTCCATTGCGCCAGCTCAAAGAGGTATTCGGTGGTTTCGCTGTAGAACTGCCGAACCTCGTCAAGCGTTTCAGGGCTTTTTTCTCGCCATCTTTTAGCCGTCTCGAGGACAGGACTATCCCTCATCTTCCGTTTAATGTAAGCGGGAGTCTTGTGAAGGAACTTGGCCAAATCGCGAGCAATAGGCTCTTCACCCAGGAACTCATTGGCCTCGGTGGTATTTTGATATTGAGTAAGAAACCGGCTGGCCCCTACCGGGTCTAACCGCAGGTGACCAAGCAGGACCGACATATCAGCCCAAATATCAAAGCCGTACTGCCTTGCCTTGTCAGAAAAATATAAATCCTCGCCGCCCTTTTCAAAGGAAAACCAGGGGAAAGGAATCTTTTCGAAGACTTCTCTCTTGACCAAGAGAAATCCAGTGCCACAGCCGCCAATCTTAACGAGGCCATCATTCCCCTCAATGGTGGCATAGGTTATGCCGACGTGGGGGAGACGCTTTTTACTTAGATAGCCATATACCGGGGCGGTAAGAGAGGAAAAGGTAGGGCGAATTTTGCCATCTATCTTATGGTTGCCAGTATATTGATAGATAGTGGGAAACTGATATTGTCCTCTCTGGAAGTAGAGCCCAGAGATCAGCTCTTTATTGTGGGAAAGCAGCTTGCGGCAGGCGTTTGATGAGCTGATAATATCCGAATCAAGAAATAAAAGATGGGTTGCTCTGGGTTTGGACAAAAACGTCTCAACCACTGTATTCCGCCCATCAGCAATTATCGTTGATGTAACCTGAATAAGCCCACCCAGCAGCCCATCTCTCATCAGGTCGGCTTGTAGATAGTCCCTTGAGTCAACAAACTCACTGGTATAGCTACCCTGCCGGACAATGCCGATATATACTTTTGGTGTTTCCACTTTGGCAAGCCTCCAAAGCTTTCCTTAATTTATGGCAGGGGCACCGACGCCTTTTCCACCACCTCCAGCACCATGACATTTTCGGCTTCTGGAGTAGGTGTCTGGGTAAAAAGCTCAAGGACATTAGTAGCAACCGTAAAACGGATTTCGCCCTCAGCAGAAGGGGTGGCGGTAACTATTGCTAGGTCTACTACCTCAGCCTTGCCAGGAGTAGTTGCCGTAGCAGCATCCCCCCTAATAAGGTAGCCGCTTGAGACCCCTAAGACTGGTTTATCCAGTGTTATTGATTTTACGCCGGTGGCAGTAGTGCCTACTACCTGGTGCAATCTAGTAGTCATTTACCTTATCCTCCCTTCATCTCGATTCTTATTCCGGTTAAGGCGGCTATCAGGGCATTGATGACTACTGCCGTCGTGCCGCCATCCTGGGCGATGACCTGGCCGATTTCGTTCCAGATGAGGTACGGTCTCTCCAGCTTGGGGATGGCGTAGTACAGCGGTATGGTGTCCGGGAAGAAGGGGTCAGCCCAGCCAAAATGAAGCGGGTTATTGGTGAGTGTGGTTGGGATCAGCCCCTTGGGGTGATAGTCGCCGGCAATCTTGAGGGCTGTCTTGGCCAGGTTTCCTGCAGCGTCCGGCCGAATGCCGAGACCCTCGACCAGGATAGCATCCAGGCTATCGAAGTCGAAGTAAAGGTTCTCTTCACTCTCGGCAACATTGCCAGTCTGATACCGGAACTGGTAGTCGCCGCTCTTACCATCGGTGGCCTTCAAGTTGTAGGCGTAGCGGATGAGGGGGTTTATCTTGGGGATGCTCTGGTCCTTGCCACCGGGCAGTGTCCGCCAGGTATCGCCGTTCACCGGTATGGCGGCCTTGCTTATGGTGAGTACCCTATTTCTAGCTCTATCGACGAGCTGGGCAGGGAACAGCATAGTGCCGAAGATGCGGGATAGCTCACCTACCTTGTAGATATAGCCCCAGAGACGTATCCGGTAAGGCTGGGTGATGGCGGTGGTTGCGCCAACCAGGGTCTCGAGGGTAATACTCTCCGAGTATTTGAGGGTGGTAGAGAGCAGCGGGTTGCTGGACATTGGGGTGCCGAAGCTGTAGAGCTTTGCCCCCCAGATTCTCCCCTTTGGTGGCGCCATCACAGAAGACCTGATGCCCGACAGCGAGACATACTCTCCATATTTCTCACCGTCAAGTACGGGGATGATTTTTTTCAGCTCCTCCTCTACCCCAGCGCCGGTAACCGGGGACCAGATTTCGGCAAAGACGACCTCAGCTCGCTCGTCCCTCTCGAGCTCGCCGACGACAGTTGCTGGGGTAGGCCTTGCCCAGACATTCACCGCCTGGGCCCCGCCCAGGTAATCAGCTAAGACTCTAAGCTCATAGTGTTCCATTTGAATAATCTCCTTTCCATTTGAGAGTCAAATGGTTTTTCGACCTATTTGGTTTCGGGAGCTACTAAAACTCTATGGCCGACCTAATTCCGGCCTGTGCCCTCTGTGCAGCCTCGGCTACGCCTTGCCCGAGTTGCTTAATCCCGGCACCAGTACCTAGTTGTCCCTGGCCTCCGCCGCCTAGAGCCCTTCGGCCGGTGATGGGAGCTATCATCTCAGGCAGCGAGTAGCCGAGGACACCGAGCCCGCCGCAGGCTACACCGGTGAACAGGTCGCCAAGCAGGCCTCTGGTGAACAGGGCACCAGCGGCTCCAATCAGCGGTGCGCCCAGCAGAGTGCCCCAGGTGAGGATAGGAGCGGCAGCACCCATCTGCGGAGCCATCTTAATGATTACTCCCTGGACCACGCCAGTAATGCCAGCTCCAGCCAGCCCGGTTGCCGTCTTGGTCATCTCTTCGGCCTTTGGTGCGCCAAATGCGATTTCTTGCGCCATGGCTTTTACCTCCTCCTTTTCGGTGGACTGGCAACCTGACCCAAAAGGAAAGGGGCTAGCAACTTACCCAAACCTTCCGAGTTCAGGTTGCTAGCCCCTTTTAATAGCCTTAGAGCTGCCGATGAAAATAATCAAGCCTCGAGAGCCGACTTTCATCGGCAAGCTCTCGAGGCTTACAATTAAAAGATTAGACCTATTTCAATTGCTTGTCAAGTCCTGCGGCTTCTTTTTTGGTAAAAAGACCTGGCAAATTCTGCCAGAGCTCCCACGGTGATAATCGGTATTTGAAACCTCTTGGCCAGGGATTTAAGCTCCTTAGCGTTCATCATATCGCCGCTATCGCTCACCAGCTCGCACAGGACACCACCAGGGTACAATCCGGCAAGCCGGCTTAGCTCAATCACAGCCTCGGTATGACCGTTGCGCTCGAGTATACTATCACACGCACCCAATAGTTGAAGATGCCCAGGGCGGGCTAAATCAGACGGTTTAGTGTGGGGGTCAATTATCTTTCTGATGGTAAATGCTCTATCTTTCGGTGAAATACCCGAATGTTCTACCTCTTTAGCATCAACCGGGCTGTAGAAAGGAGTGTCGGTTGCCCGATATTTAGATGGTAGGGAGTCTATTTCCAGCTCCTGAAGCCTCGCCCTAGGTAGAGCCAAGCACAGGAGTCCTGAAGCCACTCTAGCAGCAAACAAAATTGCCTCGGCAGTTATCTCAGCAGCAGGAATGGCCAAGTCTGCCTCCCTCTCATTTTCTGAGAAGATAATGACAAAGCGTCTCTCCTGGAACGCCTTTATTGCTTTTACGACTCTTGAAAACATTGTCTAATCTCCACCAAAGCGTCTCTTACGCTCACTGTAAGCTAGCAGTGCTTTCTCAAGCTCTTTGGTATCAAAGTCGGGCCATAGAGTTTGGGTAAAGTAGAATTCGCTATAACGCGTCTGCCATATTAAAAAGTTTGACAGGCGGAACTCGCCGGCAGTGCGGATCACCAGGTCGACGTCAGGGATGCCATCAGTATGGAGGTAGTGGCTGAACAAATTTTCATCTACAACGTGAGATGGAACACGCTCATTTATAATCCGTCGCACTGCATCTATAATCTCAATACTTCCCCCGTAGTTGAAGGCAAAGCTGAGCGTCATACCAGCATTGTTTTTGGTCAGGGCTAGCGCCCTATTTGTTGCCAGCTGCACATAGGGGGGAAGCTCGTCAAGATGTCCGAGATGGCGAAGCCTGACACCCCTTTTATGTAGCTCATGGGACTCCTTATTTAGTACCTCGGCATACAGATGAAACAGCCCTTCAATCTCATCCGGGTCGCGGCCCCAGTTTTCGGTGGAGAAGCCGTAGATGGTGAGGTATTTCAGGTGGTGATTGCCTAAATATTCGATTGTAGAGTGCATGCTTTGCGCGCCTGCCCTGTGCCCATCGAGGCTGGGCAGCCCGCGGAGCTGAGACCATCTCCGATTTCCGTCCATTACAATAGCCACATGCTGCAAATTCATCTAGCTTCCTCGCCTTTTTGTAAAATCATAGCAAAGCCTGTCCCAAGGATGCCACCAGTGACAAGGCCAGCTACCAGGAATGGCCAGCAACTAGGACATTCTGGAGGCACTTCGTTTCCTCTAGCCGCGGCTATTAAGTTCAGTTTGGCGACTTCATTCCGCCCCAGCTCAAAGACTTCTCCCAGGGCGCCAGGCCAGAGTTCTATCACCTCCCGGTCGTTAAATAGGCAATAGGGAATATAATGCTCAGGGTCAGGGACTGGTT
>JAUXAC010000079.1 GCA_030615035.1 Dehalococcoidia bacterium
AAACCTTCTCATTTCCATCCCCTTAGGGGGGCCTTCCAGGCCTCCCTGAATTCCTCTATATTTCCGTACACAACCCTTTTGTCATTCCTCCCGTAGATTGTCAGTTCAGGTGAATCAGTTACCACACCAACCTGGGCCATGGAGTATTTTCCCATCCTTTCCTCAAACTGTGATTTTTTGTCTGGAGGGACCTCAAGCAATACCCTGCCCAGGCTTTCTGAGAACAGGGCCTCCTGGTCTTCCATTTTGCTTTCAGCAGGCAGATTAGCTAAGTGTAATTCCATACCCAGGCAACCACCAAAGGCCATCTGGGCTACGGCAACCCCGATGCCGCCATGGCTTATTGCTTTACCTGCTCTGATAACCTTTTCCTTGGGGTATATCCCGGTTGTTATGACCTTGTGCAGATCCCTGTACATCTTCCCGGCTTGCATGAGGTCTATGACAGGAAGGTCGTTCCCCACATAGCCGCTGATATAATAATAATCATGTCCTGCCGGAGGCTCTTCCTCGCCTGAAGAATCCTGAATCCAGTGAAGTATGCTGCCGCCCAGCTCTGGTTTAGTAATACCAACAGCGTAAACCAGGTTGCCGGGCCTTTTGGCAAAGCTTGTGACAGCAGTCCTCACGTCAGGAATCACGCTCCTGCAGTGGCTAAGGAGGGTGGGGGCTATATAGAAAAGCCTTCCTGTTTTTTTGTCCTCAAAATGGTTGTTCATGCTGTCCTTGCCCACATCACAAGGAAGATCAAGCTCATACATGCAGTCCCTGAACGCCTCAAAACCTATGGCAAGCCTTCCCAAATCCTCGTCATCCCCCTTGCAGTTGGCCATGCACCAGTTGTCAAAAATCGTCATCCGGTCCGGGTCGCCCCCATGGATTACATTTTTCCTAACGGCATTGTCAACTATTGCCCTGACGGCAAGGCCAAAATGCTTCATGCTCTTTCTCACATCAGTGTCATAGGAAACCACAAAGCCCGCATTGCAGTCCGGTATGGGCCTGTAAACAATGGCGTCATTTGGGCCGTCAAAGTTCGGACCCGTTAATAGGGGGATAACCGTGCTACCCTGCACCTGATGGTCGAAAATCCTTATCTGGGGCTCCTCCTTTGAGCAGACCGTATAGTCAGAAAGGACCCTCTTAAGCTCATCTGTTAAATCATGAGAGGGAGAGACGATTATACTTGGTTCGGGCAGGTCCTTTACATGGAATGTTACGGTCCTTTTCACTTTTGGTTTTCCGCCGTGCAAAAAGTTGAGGTCCATGTCCATTACGACTTTCTTGTCTGTTTCATTGTTATAAATCCTGGCCCTTCCTGTATCCGTTAGAATGCCTATTGGGTAGGCATCTATCCCATGGCTCTCAAAGATATTGACAATATAAGCAACATTAGCAGGGTCTACAACAACACCATGCCTTTCCTGGGACTCTGATATGACTTTTTCAGGATTTGTCATGCCCGCTTCCTTTGTCCTGATATTGTCAATATGAATATCAATCCCATTTGTTTTCTTGCCTATTTCAAATGCATAGGAAGACAGGCCCCCGCCGCCGAAGTCCTGGGAGTATTTTACTATCCTTTTCCTGAACAGGTCCTCAACCAGGAAATAGGACCAGCTCTGCTCCTCTATGGGATTTGGTATCTGAACACCGGATTCCAGTGCTTCCTGGCTTTCATCAGCCTTTCTGCCCACAGAGGACAGGGTTGCACCGTGCATGCCGTCCCTTCCTGTCCTCCCTCCTATCAGCATGACAATATCACCGGGCTTGACGCCCTCTCTTAATGTCTGCTCGTAATAATCCAGGTCAAGGAGCCCGAATGCCCCGCAGAAAACCAGGGGGTTGTTGACATTGGCCCTGCTGAAAACGGATGCGGCCAGGACGGTCGGAATGCCCATATCGTTCCCGTAAACCTGGTTGCCCCTGTTTATCTCGGTCATATAAATCCAAGGCAGCTTCCTGTCCTCTCCGACAAATTCCAGGGGCGTGTCCGGAGGGGGCAGGACAGGTAAAAAGGAAGCAAGCCTCACATCAGCATAAACACCATAAGGGTCCCTTATGACACCACCCAGGCCCGTGCCTGAACCTCCGTATGGTCCCACACCGGATGGATAATTGTGCGTTTCACACTTGCCTGCAAACCCATATCTCTTTCCATTATGCGTAACAAATTCGATCACGCCGGCGTCATCCTCGAATGCCATAATAAGCCATGGCTTGTTTAATTTTCTTGTGGCATCCATTATGGTGTCATTCAGCATATTTTTATATGTAACCTTTCTCAGTTTTGGCCCGGAATAATCCATAAGGGTGATGTTTCCATTTCCAGTTCCATGGGCAGAGTGCTCGCACCAGGACTGTCCAGTTACCTCCAGGGAAAGTTCAATAAGCTCGGATGTAACCCCTGTCTTCTCTGCTCTATAGCGGGGAAGCTGACTCTTCAGATGGTTCTGAACCACAAGCGTTTCGCCTGGAAGGAAGGAAAGGCTGTGCTTTCTGCTGAACTCCTCCAGGTCTCCCTCATCCATGCTAAGGAAATTCTCAAATGATAGTTTCTCATCCATTTTCATCACCCATAGGGATGCAGACATAGTCCTGGACCTTGCTGTCAGCCAGTTTCTCTTCTTTGCAGATTTTCTCTATCTGCTCCCTTGTTAAATCTCCAATTATCTCATACTCGTTAATATTCCTTACCTGGTTCAATTGAATGCCAAAAATTCTCTGGAGCGCAAGTCTTGTTGATTCGCCACCTATATCCGTTACCAATGGCTTCATTTTATAGCCAACCCTTACCTTCCAGGAGCCCCTGAAATCCTTGGGGATTTCCGGCTGTTCATAAACAGGAGCATCGCCAAGGAATTTGCTGTCTTCAACCACACTGTCTGCCAGCAAAACACTTCCAAATTTATCTGCCTGTTCAAGATTTAATTCATCAGAGAAAAAATATAGTGTCCTTGTTCTGACATAATCAACAGGAATACCCATATTTTCTATATATGTCCTTATCCCCTCTCCCCTCACATCAGGGATTCCGCTTTTCGGGCTTACCTCAATAACTGGCATAATCTTCAGCTACCCCAACCTAAAAATCATATATTATTTTGGGCAGAAAATTTTAAATAGGGCAGTTATGAAAAATTTCAGAAAAGGAACCTTCACGGAAAGAATTAAACCCTCTCCAGATATCCGGGGCTGGGCTCAAACAGCGTGCCGTCTGTCTTGAGCTTGTCCAGGATTTCATCCACATTGTCCTTTTCAATGCCCTGCTTCCTGGCTTCCTCCTCTATCTCTCCCCTGGCAATCTGCTTCTTCGTCTTGGAGAGCTCGGCTATTATCTCCAT
>JAUXAC010000029.1 GCA_030615035.1 Dehalococcoidia bacterium
TCCTTCTCCAGTGTTGCCCTCACGCGTATAGCATTCTTGGACCAGGCTTCTACCCTCAGGTAGACACCCTGTCTTTTTGTTTCTATAAAATCTTTTCCCATTGTAAAATCCATACTCTACCTCACCTCCAGAATTTTTGTCTATTCTTTGTAAATACAGTCATCTTATCTAAAGGCACATACACCTGAATCTCCCGACCTCCCCGGTACTCTCTTCAAGTATTCTCCGTTAAACCGGCGTTCTATACAGGTTGCACACATTACAAAACTCCGTTCTTTAATTACTATGATGTTGAACGATTTCTACAACTTTCTTAAACTTCTCAATGGTAACATTAGGGGGGCAGGAATCGCTATTAGCCAGAACAAACCCCTTTTTGCTTGTTTTATTCAAGATTCCTTTTACATACCCCTCTAAAGCTGGTATATCATATTCCTGAAATTTTACCGGGTCTATACCTCCGATAACCGATATCCCCTTCCTTGATAGCACCTTCTGGGCTTCCCAGATCTCGGTGTTCCCCGTTAGGGGTGGGCATATAGATTCCAAGGCGTCCACCCGCTCTTCTGCTATTTCTGGCAGCAAGTCCTTCACATGGCCACAGGCATGATGGATCAATATCTTCCCCGCTTTGTGGAGCCTGTTGCCCCACTCAGAGAGTTCGCTGGCTATGTACTTTCTGAAAGTCTGGGGGTTTGTGTTCATGGTGGATGAATCCTCCCAAGTGATGAAAGCCTCTGCCGGGCCGTTGATAGAAATCTCCACAGCCTCTCTGGCCCTCTGGTTCATGGCTTCCAACACCTCCTCTATCAACTCCGGGAAGTCATAAAGGTTATAAACCAGTTTGATTGTCCCTACAAAGTGCTCTATCAACGCCTGAAAGGGTGTTTTCCTGAACGGGGAGAGCAGGGGGACAGAAAGTCCATCCTCTCCGGCTTCGGCGATCTCATCTATCACAGGCTGATAAAAGGGTTGGATAGACATATTCTCCACCAGGTACAAAAGAGTTTTGTAGTCCTCTTTCTGTTGTATCGGATGGTGGGATACCATCCAGGTTTTTCCTGCGGGAGAATAGGTCCTCACAAGTGTAAGATCTCCCACAGGGGTACTCCAGGTTACTTTTTTCTCTGTGCTATTTGTCTGACGGATGATCTGACAACCGGGGAAATCATCGGATACGTTATACATATCCTCTTCCAACCCAAGAATATCAGAGTTGGTAAAGCTGGTTTGAAATCCCCTGAGGAGAGGGTCTGCGCCCAATTCTCGAAGGAAAGCAAACTGTCCATTGCCGGTGACCGAGGCTGGGGCAAAATCCCACCAGTAAGCTAAAAAGGGGGAAAACGGAACACGATCCGCCTCCCCCCCCCTTATTGCTGTGAGGAGTCTTTCTTTTGAACGCATAGCCTTGCCCCTCCCTAGTATTTAGCGCGCTTGTATGTGCGATGCATAATCAGTGACAGGACAATGATCAATCCAAAGAAGACTTGGGTCCAAAATCCTGTGAACCCGATGGCAATGATTCCGGTTTCTATAAAAGCGATATCCAGGGCGCCTATAAAACCTCCCAAGATAGTTCCAACTCCACCCCAGGTGGGTGTTCCACCGATGAAGACGCTAGCTAGTACGAGCAGCAGGTAACCGGCACCGGCTGTGGGGTAGAAGGTGTAAAGGATCAAAGTGGAGAAAACACCGGCTATGGAGGCTCCGATTCCTAGGTAGATATAAGCCAGGGTCTTAATCCAGTCAACCCGGATTCCCATCTCCCGGGAGCTGTCCTGGTTATCTCCGATACACCGGATGTGGCCTCCAAATCTATGGCGGCTGTAGAGCAACCACCCGATGAAGGTAAAAAGGAGGGCCCATATCATCTGGATGGGGAGTGCGCCCAATCTACCAACTAAGACTTTATAGAAGGGGGTACCCATCAGCTGAACCACTGAGATGCCGTATCCCGCACGTCCCACGTGTATAATTCCTCTGAGCAGGAAGTTCATACCCAGGGTGGTAATCAGGGGAGAAAGACCAACCGTTGTGACCAAAAGACCGTTGGCTATTCCACAAGCCACTCCGGTCAGTAAGGCAGCCATCAGACCAATCACCGGGGAAAGGCCGGCAGCAACACTTGCGGCGAAGACCCAGGCACCCATACCGAAGACAGAGGGAAATGACAGATCAATCTGTCCGGAGGATATGATAAATACCAGAGGAATTGACATGAAGACAATGAGCGGCAGAGAGACAAATACCGCTGTGTAGATGCGAAAATCCAAGAAGACATCCGGTTTGGCAATCATAAAGATCGCCATCATAGCGATGAAAAAAACAGCCGCCCGGAAGGGCATCATATTGTCCTTTATGACTCCGACAAGAAATGAAACAACTGAGTTGTTTTTAATAGTAAGCTTATTCACTAGATATTAGATTTTCCCTTTTTCACTGGCACTGTCATCTCCTGTGTGTGGGCACTGTGGGCTATCTCCTGCATACTGTCTATCAGTTGCTGGGCACTGATGTCTTTCTTTTCTATGTTCAATACATTCCGACCCCGATCAAGGACCACAAAGCGATCTGCGGTATTGAAGGCCTGGTAAATGTTATGGCAGATAAGGATACAGGATAATCCCCCTTTTTTTACCTTATCGATAAAGTTATAAACTTTTTCGCATTCGCTTAATGAGAGAGCTGTTACAGGTTCATCAAGGATCACGAGGCGGGCCTTGAAGTAGAGGGCTCTGGCGATGGCAACCCCCTGAAGTTCTCCCCCGGAAAGGGTTAAGAGCGGAGTTTTAGCGGTGAATGCCTGTGAGGTAAGACCAATCTCTCTCATCAGGTTACCTGCTTCTTCATACTGCTTCTTCAAATTTATAAATCCCATAGACATAGACCCGCTTAATTCTCTTCCCATAAATATATTTGAAGCGATACTCTGCTGTTCTGCCAGAGCCCTGTCCTGATAGACTGTTTCAATCCCTTTGGAACGAGCACTTTGGACATCCCACTTTGTCATCAATTTTCCATCGAAGTAGATTTCGCCGGAAGAGGGGGCATAAACACCGGAGATAATCTTGGCGAGGGTACTTTTTCCGGCACCATTATCCCCGAGAAGAGCCAGAACTTCAGGCTGTTTCACTTCGAGGTTAACCCCGTCGAGGGCATGAACCTTTCCAAAGAACTTCTTTATATTCTTTAATTCGAGTAATGCCACAAATGGCTCTCCTTATCTGCCATAACTGTTTCTCCTTATCTATCTGACTCCTAACTCGACAAGCTCGGCAACAGCTGCGAAAGTGGTTTCATCAACAAATCCCTTACTGGTGTCGACATTCAATGGTGCCAGCTCATATTTGACGGCTAGAGCAATGCTCAAGATGGGTATATATCCCTGCAGGAAGGGCTGCTGGTCAGAGGTGAGCTGTACCCATCCCTGTTCGAAGTTCAGGGTAACCTCGGGGCTTAGATCATAACCAAAGTTGATGATTTCACCGGGTTCTCTTCCTACAGCTTCCATGTAAAGACCGGCCGCACCAAGCGCCTGTCCACCAGTGTAACAGATAGCTTTTACTTCAGGAAGAGCCAGGACAGCTGCACTATAGGTAGGAAGAGCCAGACTGGGGTCGGCGGCCCATTCTGGGAGGCTTTTAATTCTTGTTACAATGATTCCTGCTGCTTCGAATGCAACAGCTGTTGCCTCTTCTCTGATGTACCGTCCGGGATCTCCCCAGGCACCGTAAACGATTGCATAATCGCCGCTTTTCAGCCCATACTTACGGATAACTTCCTCACCAAGGGCTCTTCCTTGAACTGTCAGGTCAGCACCAACGTACCCACCACCATACTTGGCACGAACCAGAGGAACATCTACGTTCTGATACATCATGACAATTCCAGCCTCACTGGCTTCTTTTGCCAAGGGCATAATAGCATCATCACCGGCATGACCCATCATGGCTATACCATCGGGCCTTTTGGCAATGGCTTCTCGCAACTGGGAAATCATCTTCTCCATTGCCCATCCGGAGAATACATATTCTACCTGAGCACCAGTATCGGCAGCCGCCTGCAGGGCACCGTTATAGACGACTGTGGAGAATAAATCACCCGGGTCACCACCTACGAAGAAGATAATCTCCACATCAGAAGCCCATTTTTCCTCCTCCTCCTCTTCTTCTTCTTGCTCTACTACCTCTGCTTCACCACAAGAGGCGAGCACTAAAGATGCCACCAGTAAGAAACTCAAACCCACCCATAAAATCTTCCGTTTCATTCTTTTCTCCTTATTTTGGTATTACTCCTCCACCACTACCTCACCTAAGCTTTGCTCCATAGGCATCAACCTCCTTGGGGGACAGTGCTGACCCCGATTACAGTCATGGCGCCACACGGGACGGGAAATGAACAGAGGGGAATCTTAAAAACCCTGACCATGATTTCCCGAGCACCCTGCCGTTTTATTTCTTACCCGCATGCTCACCTGTTTTCACCTTTTATCCTCTGGCGGACCCTGTCGCTAAGCCCGATTACCCCCAAGGCTCCGGCCACTGCTATCACTTAGCAGTTACTAGCGCCCTTCATCCCACAACATGTTATCTCTCCAGCCGTATATTGTTGCTACTGTTATTTCACATGTTGGAACTGGAGTTTAGTCCTATCTTGAGAGTTTGTCAATACGTTAAAAAGGAACGTTTTTATAGTGCTTAAGAGGTCATTAAAAGACTATGGCTATAGTCTAATGCAACGATAATATTAATGACATATCGGCTATGCGGCTATCTACACATGCCTTGCTATGGTTAGAATATGTTCCTTCGTAAATCTTTTTAGCGTGACAGTGAAATCCGGTAGCAATTCAGTCATGTAGGTTCTTATCTTGGTAGTGGGAAATTTTAACCAATGATTAAGACCCTTATATCTATAATACTTATACTTCGGAACGTGGTATCCTTTATGCTCAGCGTATTCTAATATTATCCCTTCTAACTCGGACGCCTCTTCGCAATATGTTATTACCCCCTTTTTATTGCAGTATGAGGACAACGCACTTAGTAGTACTATCAATTGTGGTTTGGCAGGCATAAGAGTGCCCATGTGGTGACAGACAATTCTATCCGCGAAAGCTAGACCAAAGACTTCCTGTATGTCTGGTGCGCCTCTCGCATCAAAACCAACAAGACCTGATGGTTTAGCGTCCTGTTCGGTTCTCAACCAAGTCGAATTAGGAGGAATGATCCCGGCACGCTGGATATCCAACACATCGGAAGCTCTTCTCCCATCTTCGGTATAATAGTGCTCTGCTATCCCTTTCAACAGGTGTGGAGTCACTGCATCAGGCTCGGCTACCAGTACCTTATTGTATACCTCGGCGAGTAAAAAACACTCCATTCCCATTTCTGGACCGATATCTAGAACACAGTCGTTTGGCTGAATCTCTATGCAATTTATTAGTTTGTGACGAACCTCATGTCCCCCGTATGCCGACAAATAATCTACAAGCTGCGACAAGGTCTCTTCCGGGGTTTTCTTTATATATTCAATGCCAAATCTATCAAAATATACTTTTGCCAATTCCCAGTCTTTAATTATTGCGAACAGGTACTTATCAAAAAACCCTTGTTTTGTGGGTAGAGCCTTTTTCCCCCTTTCCTTCCCCATTACCACTGACCTCACCAACTATTCCTTCTTGCTTTATTGGCACAACGCCGACAGTTGCTTTGAGATTGGCAAAATTTACCATAACCACGCGAATAATTCAACTAGCAGTTGTCTATTTGCTCACCTATGCTTCTGGTTGTTAGTCTTTGTAACAAAGGGTATATTGATGAGTTTAGGCAAAAGAATAAGGGAAAGAAGGCAGGAGTTAAAGCTTACTCAAGAAGAGCTGGCTCGAGCTCTCGGTCTAACGCCGCAGCACATTTCGGGGATTGAGCAAGATAAGCGGAGTCCTTCGTTATCATCGCTCGCCAAACTGGCAGAGGAGTTAGGTATTACGGTTGATTACCTAGTAACTGGAAAAGAGAGCGTGATAGTAGATTCGATACCGGCGATTAAAGCCGATAAAAAGTTATCTCTTGAAACAAAAAAAGCTCTCGTGACCTTAGTCAAAGAGTTACATGAAATCCATGGGGGTAGCGGGAGATAGGGGATTTACTCATTAGCTTCACTTACCGAGTCACCATAGTCTGAATTCGACGCCTCAACTTAAGAGACTAACCACTTTTAGCATAGGCAGATTTTTATTACTTTCAGATGAACCCACATATGTATGGCCTATGCACTTCTCCTAGAAGTATATAGTAGACTATGTGTATAGTCTACTGATCTACTCAATTCCTTTTAAATTTGATAAAATCGGCCTAACAAATGGGCTAGTTAAAGCAGTCCGAGATTTTAAGCCTGCCAAGTTCCTCACTAAAGGATGCCAAATTCCAGCCGGTCAATCGCTTCGGCCTGCTCCTTGTTTTCAATCCTAATATACCTCATGGTGGTGTTAAGACTTTTATGTCCGGCGAGGTCTTTTATGGTGAAGGGTGCCACCCCCTTCTGATGTAGCCTGGTGCAGAAAGTATGCCTGAAAAGATGGGGGCCGTGCTTACTCTTATTGATGCCTGCCAGATTTAAGTATCTTCGTACTGCATCATAAATACGGGTGCGATCCAGATTACCCCCATTGGTTCCTACAAAGAACCTGCCATCTTGAGCCTCTGGGCGCTTGGCTAGATACCTTGCTAGCATGTTCACTGTCTCACCGTTTAGATGGAGATACTGCTCTTTATTCCCTTTCCTAGTTATCTTTATCTGGTCCCTGTCAAGGTCGACATTGATTAGCTTCAGATTTGTCAACTCCGATACTCTTAACCCGGTGTGAAGGAAAAGGACAGCTATTGCCATGTCCCGTTCTCGAACTCGTGGCTTGGCTTTCCGAGCTATTGTCTCCAAAAGGCGGATGCACTCCTCCTCAGTTAAGTATTCCGGCTCTTTCTCTGGTATCCTGGGGCTCCTTATTGAGGCTGCAGGGTTAACTTCTAACTCCTCATTCTCTACCAGGTAGTTAAAGAAAGACTTTATCGCCGCCAGTTTTCGTGCCCTAGTGGAATTGGAGTTACCTCTGGTGGTGGCTTGATAGTCTAGATAGGCTCGAATGTCACCCTTGGTGACTTCTCCTATCTCAGATTTGCCCTGCTGATGCAAGAAGGGGATCAGCCCTTTTTCTATATCAAGCTGGTATGCTTCGATAGTGCCCTGGGAATACCCCTTCTCAATGTCAAGATAACGTAGGAATTTGTTTAACTTGCTTTTCATGTGCCCTCCTTTCAGGCACTATGATAGCAGTCAACTAAATAATATTTTTGTCAACTATTAGTGCAAAAATGTCACCAAAATTGACCTAAAAAGTGCCTACTATTCCTCTTGGCTTGCCCGGTCACTTTCACCTATCGTTAGGTTCAGAGCCTGTGGCCAGAAAATATTATCCTTTTGGGCACTAAAATTCATCCTATTGACTACTAAAATATTATTTAGTGTTAAAGTGACAATAGGCGTTTGAGTGGTAATAATATGGCAATCCAATATGGAACTTGCCAAACTAAGGGGAAGGATGACAGATAGCATCCTCATCATTGAGGGTGAGCCCATTTTGAGAAGGGAGCTTGGCTCAATTTTAAGCCGAGCCGGCTTAACTGTAGCGGATGTGCCTGACTACTCTGAAGCACTGCTGAAGCTAGATGAGTTCAAGCCCAATATGATTATTATGGATAAAGAGTCGGTTGGTATAGAAGGTTGGACGGCATGCTCTGAGCTACGCCAAGCTCATGATGTCGCCATCATTCTGATGGGCAAGGATTCCAGCGGTGAAGCCTGGATGAGAGCAGTAGAAGCGGGAGCCGACTTCTATCTTAAAAAGCCTTTCAGCTACTTGGTATTAGTAGCCAGGGTGAAGGCTATACTTCGGCGCTACGGAAGAAGTGCAAGAGGTAACGGCCGTGAGAATAGAAACAAACATTTTTGAGTTGTTCAATGGGAGATACCGGAGCCTGTCTGAACTATTTAAGGTGATGAGAATATTTGTGAGCCAGGTTTACCGAGTAAAACAAGGCAAGCGCCACATCAACGAAAAATTCATTATAGGGGCAATTAAAGCATTCCCCCAGCATAAACTCGATGACCTTTTTTATATTACTCAAGACGGGAAGGCAGATGACCACAGATAGCAGGAATGACTTAGGCAAACTACTCAAGCAGCGAAGGGTCATGATACCGCTGACACTACTGGAGCTGGCCCGCACTTCAGGCGTATCAGCGTCACATCTGGGTCGCATAGAGAGGGGTGAGCGTTTCCCCTCAGCTCACATTCTACGGAGACTTGCCAAGTCTTTGGGCTTCGAGGAGGGTGACCTGCTTACGTTAGGTGGTTACCTTTCTCCTCAACCGTCCGCCATCATTGAGAACTCCAGTGGTGGGCGAGTGGACCCTTATGTTGCTATGGTACTGTAAGAGCCCGTTGAGGTGCAGCGCACGGTTATCGGAATTCTGAGCATCTTAAAGAGTATAGCAAGGGAGCACGATACCAAGAGAGCTCCGGATGCAACTGATATGTCTGGGTAAAAGGCTAAAGATGAAAGAGGATATCAAAGTACTCTTGGTTGATGACCACGAGCTCATTCGGCAAGGGTTACAGAGCATACTAGAGCCAGAGGAAGGCATAGAGGTCGTGGGCGACTACTCCAGTGCTGAGGAAGCCTTACCCGAGATAAGGAGGCTCTCCCCAGATGTCGTGCTGATGGACACTCACATGCCAGGGATAAATGGGATTGAGGCTACCCGCCTTTTGAAAGGAAAGAGACTACATTGTGATGTCGATGTCATCATGTTGGCCGAGAGTGTGAATTACCAAGCTGAGGCTCTGGAAGCTGGGGCAGCCGCCTTCCTCCTCAAAGACGTAAGGAGCGAGGAACTTACCCAAGCCATCAGGCAGGTTTATCGAAATAAGCACTCGCTGGAGGAAGGTCCTAGCCTCATTAACGAGGTTGAGCTGGTCATACCTCCAACTGCTGACGCTGACCGGTTATTGAGATTCGTTTGTCAGTTGGAGGAGACACATAAGGATAGTCATTCTGGCATCCGGCAAATGGTTGGCTCCTGGGACCGGGGTACTGTCATCACAATCCAGCTATTCAATAACTCGCTTGTGAATTTCTTGGATAGGCTAGGCAATATGCCCGAGGTAGAAAAAGTAGAGGAGGAGCCATTGGCAGGGGGTGCCTTTTCCAGCTCTCTCAAGAAATTTGGGGTTCTGCCAAGGTCAAGCATCAGACCCAGCAAAAGGATCAGTGTAACCCTGAAAGAAACTGGTATGGCTAGGCAGGGTGACTCGTAACCGTGTTGAACTAGCATAAGAGACAGCATCGGCCCTCTGGAGTATGGTTTGAACAGAAAGCAGGCTGGGTATCGCTGATGTCAGGGCAGACCTAACTCCTCCCTATTCTGAACATCTTGGTCCCACATGTCGGGCATACGCCCTGAGTTGCCGACCTCCCGTTCTTCATGGTTATGCTTTTGGCGTCCTTCATTTCCTTTTTAGCGCGGCACTTGACGCAGTATGCTTGCATTTGTTCACCCCTCTTTTTGTTATGAACGATAGACTATTCCTTCCAACGATGTCAATGGCCCAATATTTACGCAAACCGGGTATGAAGAAATATAGGCTCATAATGTTCGATGCTTGCGTACGGGAGAGATCTGCGTATAACATGGATTATACGCTTGGCTTGATAAAGGTGAGTTAGTTAATTGAGCTAGACTAGCTCTCACGAGTCAATGATGGGAATCTATGCAAGTCTATGGATCAGCTACAACAGGTCAACGGTGGAAGTCCGTGGACTAGATACCACAGGTCTTCTGTGGACTAGCTTCAACGGATCTACGACATAAGATCTGCCAAGACCAAATTGTATACAATATTGAGCTTAGTGGTGTTATCACCGTTGGAAGTTGTGGAGACATGAGCAGAGAAATCGTTGAAGAACCGGAATGTTATAGAAATGTCTCAAGATGACAGGGGAACGAGGAGGTAGGTCCCCCCTCTTGCGGGCTAGCCTGCCATGCAGTCTGGGGAGAAACTGTATATGGAAGATTCTTTAATTCGGTTGGATGAGAATAACCACTCGTGAGTACCGCCTAACAAAACGATGTTTTGTTCAGTGATGGGCATTGGCTCTGACATTCCTCCGGTGTTCCTTAACCTTAACAGAGCAACAGTGTTCTTACCTGCTCTTTTTATGATATTACCTACGTATGAAGGTAAGCAAAGGTGAAGGAGGAGGGAATGACAATAGATAGGAAGAAGAGCTTGCTTGAAGCTCTTAAACAAACTTTGACGGATGAGTTCAACAAAGGTCTGATTGAGACTTAAGGAACTAACAATAGCTGGTTTCCATGGATTCAAGCTACCGAAGACTATCCCTCTGGATGCCGATATTGTAGTCATTCATGGCTCGAATGGAAGCGGCAAGAGTAGTATAGTTGGGACACTCGAGTGGTTATTGCTTGGAGACATATCACGCTATGAGCGTGCAAGTAGCTGAAGTGAATATCGAGACGACTACTTGCGCAATGTTCCAGAGAGGCTACACCTCAAGAATCGAACGCAGGTGGTGGCAAAGGGTGCTGCCAGGCCTGTTCGAATAATGCTGTCCAACAAAGCTTGCCCCAAATTTAATGATACCACCGTTCCGGCAAGACTTTTGTCTTGCCGATTTTCGTTTGCCGTCAATTAGTAACCCCCTTTTGTCTATCTTTACGGTGCGGGTCTAAAACTATTACTGTGAAATCTATTCTTTTGGTTTGTTGAAATCCTCCAAACGGAGAATTCCCAAAAGCCGCTGTCCGTCGTAAACTCCAACTATAAGCGGCTAGTGCTGCATGTCCATTCTTGGAGTTGTGACATGAATGGGATAACTTTTTGGCACTTGCTACACACTGCTAGAAAGCTGAAGCAATGGGGCTGGCCTTTACACATGCGTTTAGCCTATCTAACAGGTGTGTTAAGTGTCAAATATGAGACCGCTCTGGACAACAATCATTGGAGCCCCAAATTTCGATTGTCAAAAAAGGGCGGCGCGAGATTCAAGGAGGGCGCTGGCGTCGATATTTGACACCGATGGTTGGTGCCCCCTTCATTTTAGTCGGAAAGCTGTGAAGTTCGGGGCAGGACTGTTAGGAATTTTGAGGGTTACCAGTGAGTAGCAAGCTGAGCTAGGGTTCCTCGATACTGTAGTAATGCTTACAAGCAAGGGGCCGAGATAATCTAACCGAAGGGGGTGACGATATGT
>JAUXAC010000099.1 GCA_030615035.1 Dehalococcoidia bacterium
TGCGGGAGGTTGCCGGACTGGAGAAGCTATCATTTTACTAGACTGTTCAGGGGTGAAAGCTCTTATCTTGAGGAAGGGAAACATATGCCGATAGCATAGGGGCAGAGGATTTTGCTGAAGATTGCACATCCGATTGAAATCTCTCAGTTGGTTATCATCGCCCCGAAGGATTATAAATAATTAGGGGGTTTAGTATGGCAAAGATTGTGCTAAGTGGAGTCTTCTATGGGTTGCGCAATATACCGGTTATATTAGATATCTGTCACGATATGGAAGAGCTGAACTAGTTCAGATAGATAGGTAGCGC
Organism: Dehalococcoidia bacterium; assembly: GCA_030615035.1. Next base: position 308 of record JAUXAC010000099.1, read on the forward strand.
TATAATAGAGCACAACTTCATGTATGCATATATTGATACTAAACAAGAAGGAGAGAAATCGGTATGGAATTCAAAGACATCATCCAGAAAAGGCGAAGTGTCCGTGTATTTACAGCTGAGCCCGTCTCCGATGAAAAGTTGCGTCGGGTTCTCGAGGCGGCGCGTCTCGCCCCTTCTACCAAAAACTGTCAGGCTTGGAAATTTGTAGTTGTAAAGGATTCTAATAAACGAAAAGCACTGACCCAGGCGGCAAACAACCAAGTTTTTATTGATCAGGCACCGATTATTATCGTTGCTGTTGCCCTGATGCCGGACACGATTATGCCCTGTGGCGTTCCGAGTTATGCCGTTGACCTAGCAATCGCGATGGAACATGTCGTACTTGCCGCTGTAGACGAGGGGCTGGGCACATGCTGGATCGGTGCTTTCTCCCAAGAAAACGTCAGGAGGATTATGGGTATTCCGGACAAGTACAAAGTGGTTACGGTGATGCCAATGGGGTATCCGGCGGGGGAAACGGCTGCGAGACTCCGGAAACCTATTGAAGAAGTCATGTGTTACGAGAAGTTCACAGAGTAAAGACAAGCATTCCTGACTTATATTACTAAATAATTAGGAGGTTTGGTATGGCAAAGATTGTGCTAATTGGTGCTGGAAGTCATGTTTTCTCGAGGAACACCATCTCGGATATCATATCATACCCCGAGCTTAGAGATAGTACGATTACTCTGATGGACATTGATAAAGAACAATTAGACCTCATCACGGCTTTCGCCAATAAACTGGTGGAGCACTACGGATTTAAAACACAGATAGAGTCAACCACAGATCGTCGTGAAGCGTTGGAAGGCGCTGACTACGTTATAGATGCTATACGGGTTGGAGGATCGCTGCCGACGCAGGCTGATCGAGAGATCACAGTGAAGTACGGAGTAAACGAAGCTATCGGCGACACTATTGGTCCTGGTGGAGTCTTCTATGGGTTGCGCAATATACCGGTTATATTAGATATCTGCCATGACATGGAAGAGCTCTGTCCGGATGCCTGGCTCATAAACTATTCGAATCCAATGGCCATGACCTGCTGGGCTATAAATGATTATACCCACATAAAGAATGTAGGCTTATGCCACAGCGTTCAAGGGACATCTCGCGACCTCGCTACATACCTTGGTGTACCACATGACGAAATCACCTACTGGGTGGCGGGCATAAACCATATGGCGTGGTTCTTAGAACTTAAGTGGTGCGGGGAAGACGCCTATCCACTCCTGAGAGAGAAGTTTAAAGACCCCGAGATTTATTCAAGGCCTGATGCGCACTGGGCTGGGGCGGATAACGTTCGGGTTGAGATTTTCAAGGCTTTCGGATACTTCAACACTGAGTCAAGCCAGCATATGTCAGAGTATGTTCCATACTTCAGGAAGCGACCAGAACTTCTTGAGAGGTTCAATCTAGTTGATAGAACTGGCTTAATGCGCACATTTGAGAGGATAGAGAAAAGGAGGAGGGAGCAGGATGAAGAGTTGAAGCAGCCGATTAGCAGTGGCCAGGAATCTCCGATCAACCACAGTGGTGAGTACGGCTCAATCATAATCCACTCTATCGAGACAGGTATACCTTCGCGGATTAATGGTAACGTTAAGAATAACAGCCTTATAACCAATCTGTTGGAGGGCTGTTGTGTTGAGGTTCCGTGCCTGATTGACAAGACAGGTATTAGCCCTTGCCATGTTGGGGATCTGCCACCTCAATGTGCAGCTTTAAACCGGACGAACATAAATCTGCAAGAGTTGGCGGTTAAAGGAATTGTTGAGAAGGATAAGGCTAAAATCTTTCAGTCGATTCTGCTTGACCCATTAACCAGTGCCATACTAACCATTGATGAAACTCGACTGATGGTCGACGAAATGTTCCAAGCGGGAACAAAATACCTGAAAGGCTTTAAATAAACACGTTAAAGACAACTAATCAAATGCAAAAGGGGGTCTGTTCTGGCTAATAGCGATTCCTGCCCCTCTAATGTTACCATTGAGAAGTTTAAGAAAGTTGTAGAAATCGTTCAACATCATAGTAATTAAAGAACGGGGGTTTGTAATGTGTGCAACCTGTATAGTATAGAACAGCGGTTTAACGGAGAATACTTGAAGAGAGTGCCAGGGAGGTCAGGGGATTCGGGTGTATGTGCCTTTAAATAAGATGGCTGTATTTACAAAGAAAGGACAAAAATTCTGGAGGTGAGGTAGAGTATGGATTTTACAATGGGAAAAGATTTTATAGAAACAAAAAGACAGGGTGTCTACCTGAGGGTAGAAGCCTGGTCCAAGAATGCTATACGCGTGAGGGCAACACTGGAGAAGGA
>JAUXAC010000075.1 GCA_030615035.1 Dehalococcoidia bacterium
TCTTTTAGCCTAATCTCATTACCCTCATAGTCGCTGATAGGCTCGTCAAGGCTTAATATAGTAGGCTGACGCTTCTGCCTTCTCCAATAGAGTGCCACCATTAGAGAAGCTATTTTGTAGGCTCGGAGTTCGGGCAAGGGCTGTTTATCCCTTTGCCTTGCTCGGTGTAGCTCTATCATTATATCGTGCCTGATGTCTAGCCTGTCCTGATGAGGCACTTTGCCCTCATACTTTCGGGCAACCTTCAGCCACGCTAACCACTCGCCCTGTAGTCCATCATAGACCTGCTCTATATCGTTTTTGGTGTAATAGGGCTTGGGCTTGGCTCTAGTCTTGGGGAGTATCCGTATCCGTCTAGTTTGGGCTTGGCTATCCTGTCCACAGCTAGGGCATATACCGCTATTAGCGTCTAATCGCCAAGCTCCACCGCAAAGCTGACATACTTTGAAGCTACTCCACTTTGAGCCTTCTCTCCGCTTGGGCTTAATAACTACTCGGTGAACGATAACCCTTTCAGCTACCTTTACCATAGGTGAACCCCCTTCTATTATTAAGCGTCAAGCTCCGGAGCTTTGCTATCTGATTTTATATTCACTTTTTAAGGTGCTAACTAGCTATACATCAGTATCATAATACCTATCAATATAGCTACGATTATATCTAATCATAGACCCCCATTATTTGTCAAGTTTTTTTAGATATGACCTGAAAACTTTTGATATTCAGATATAAAATTGATATGTCCAGATATAAAATTGGAATAAAAAAGGGGTGTCGCATCTCTCATTGGAGAAACGACGCCCTGTAGTCAAAATCTGGGTGTTTTTGAGGTTACCTTAATCCTTTACTACCCCAGTGTTTCAGGAAGGGGTGAACTCCGAGCACCAACCTATCAATGGCAAAGGGGTCAGCGGACATTATCTCTGGGTGAGCATAGACGCCGAGCATTGGAGCTCCACCATAAACAATACCCTTTTGAGTTCTTGACCAGCTCATATAGTCAGCGACTAGGGAAAGAGGCAATCGGTTTTCAGCCAAGTTCCATTCTAGCAGAGTCCTCAATGTCCTTCTTACCGAGTGCCAACCGTAGCCCTTCCTTCTCTCTATGCCGGCCTTGTTAAGCACCCGGTAATACAGATAAGAGAGGCTGTTGATATTGTTGAGATGGGGGTGGTAGTTTTGGAGGATGGGGTTAATCTCATCGGGAATAACATGCTCTACTCGGAGGGCTCGGCCCTTTTGCTTAGCTATCTTGATCTTGATGGTTTGCTCGTTGTAGTCCCTCTTCCGGACCCTGACCATTTCCTCTCGTCGGAGGCCCCAGGTGGTGGATATTGCTAGGTAGAAGCACTCCCCCTTGGAGTATTCATCTCGGGCTTTTATCAGTATTTCAATCTCTTCGGGGGTGTGCGCTGGAGCAAAGGGTTCTTCTTCTGCCACCGGTCTATCGTCGGAAGTGAAGGGCCAGGGGCAGCTATTTGATTCGGCGAGCTTCTTTAACTGGATAAACTCCTTCGTTAGAGTCCTCTCACTGATTCCTTGCTCTCGCCTGTGGAGAAAGAAGCGCCTAAAGATGCGACCAGCTTCTGCGATAGCAGTATCGTCCTTCCCGGTTGGCAGCTGGCGATCCCCCAAAAACTCCAGGAAGACCCTGGCAGTCTGGAGGTATGAGATTATCGTGCCTTTGGCCCTCTCCCTGGGGGATGTCAGGACCAGTTTTAGGTTTTCAAGCTCCGCTTCCACTCTCTTTCTCCTCTGCGGACCAGTTTATATTTTTATACCTTGCGTATGCCACTCCTAATCTGAATCCAATAAGGGCTACCACTCGAGGAGGAAGGTCGTCCTCACTTGCTACTAGGTTGAGCACCTGGGCAATGAATCGCCCGGCATCCCCAGTGGGAACCTCTTCCTCCTTGATAAGACCAATGAGCTCATTAGCCGCTTTGAGCATCCCTTCATCGTCCTGGTGCTCCTTGAGTATTGCCTCTACTTGTTCTTGCCATTTTTCCATTTGATTCTCCTCCTTACTCTATATACTGTAAAAAGGGGTCAAAATGCGACATCCTTTCAAGAAGTCCTTGCTAATTGCCTTCTTCGTTTTATTCTTAGTTGAGGTCCGATGTAGGAATCCTTGCCGCAGTTTAAGCATCTCACCTTAATCATTAGAGGGTCATAGTAGTCAGGCGGCGTCCATGGCAGCTCGCGATATCCATGCGCTTTACAGAAGGGGCATTTGCTGTTGTCTCTCGAGGGGACCACCTCGGGGTATGCCTGCTCTACATCGCCGGCAACTTTAATCCCCTTTTGGCGATTGCACTCTCTACAGAGAGTTTGGAGATTGTTCATCTCCGTTCTACCTCCCCTGGCCAAGGGGATAATGTGATCGCACTCTAAGTTTGACATAGCCGGCAGCCAAGGCTTATCCTCTCTCATCGGGTGAAGCCCGCACTCCTGGCAGGTGAAATTATCACGGATAAAGGTGGCTCGGATATAAGCCGGTCTCGAGTACCACCAATTATTAAAGTGCAAGTAGCATTCACTGACAACAGGGGCGACATAGTTATACCGGTAACGCGCCTTCCATTCCTCGGTAGGCCGGCAGTACTTGGTGGCCTTACCGGTGAGGGGCTTGTTGCACCAATAGCAATGTCCTGGCTCTACAAAAGCAGGCGCCGAAGCCTGTAACTCCACCTGGTCAGATGCGAGATATCTAATGCTACTCATTCAACAATACAATTATACCTATCAATTTGAACGCTTGTCAACTCTAGTAATTAAGTGGTATAATATGACGATGAACAGTTTAGCTCTGATAGGGGGTAGCGCAATAGGGACCGCAGTAGTTTGCGCCGTCATTGACCTTCTCCATGTAACAAGTACGAAGGAGGTAGCCTTAGAGGAGGCGAAGAGGCTTAGTAATGGCAAGGGTATAATCAACTTGGGTGCCGGCCCGCATCGGACCTACCAGGCGCAGATAATAGCCGAGTCGCCTGAAATCTTCTCGAATATAGACATCGTTCCCAATGGTATGCCGCACTTTCTTCAGCTCGACCTGGAAAAGGGCACCCTGCCCTTTGCCGATAAGCGGTTCGGTTGTGCCTTTGCTAGCCATGTTCTTGAGCACCTGGATAACTGGCGGTTCGCTCTCGGTGAAATGGTGAGGGTAGCTGACTATGCTGTCGTTGTTTTGCCCGACCCCATTTACTTTTCTGGCTGGTTGGCCCCTAACCATAAGCAGCACTTCTCCATGGAGGAGATTAACGAAATGGCTGGACTCTATCCAAATGTGGAGGTGTACTACTAATGGCAAAGCGCAAGGCAAAGACCAAGGAAGGGAATAGCCTATCGGTTCTACTGGACCTCGTTGATGTTGTTGACGCCACCTTCGAGCGGTTGACAGGGAAAACTGTCGCTGATTGGCTCAAGGAATTTCAGCAACGGCCCAGGGAACTTCCCC